>JAZNWC010000016.1:0-30098 GCA_045593145.1 Candidatus Nanosyncoccus sp. | reverse complement strand
ACTACCGCTCCAGCTCAAGGTCTATCCGCTGCCTAGCACGCTAGCATCCTCGGTGCTTAGCCTCCCGCTAGTTTTTTGGCGGTTCCCTGCAACTCTCCCTGAATGATAAATAGAAAAAGTGAATATGATGTGTAAAAAGGTCTTGACTTTTTTTTGTTTATGATTTATTATAAGCATAAGCTGATACGCTTCACAGGGGTTCCACTGAGCAATTAGTGGAGTGTGGAGACTTACATTAAAACAAAAACAGCGGATTAAAACAAACCAATGTGCCCCAAGGGTGGGCGCGCATCAGCGCGAAAAGAGACTTGTCGCAAGACGTCTCTTTTTTTTGATAAAAAATTACCCCCCAGTTTTAAGCTGGGGGGTAGAACTAGAGGCCTAAAGATACAGCGCATATCTTTAGACTATTTATTATATTAGAGGTTTCCGGTTGTTGTATTCTATTATATGTTGAATTCGGAAATGGATATTTCCAAAAATCATTATACGGTATCCCTTGTTTCGTCAAAAGAATACCGTTACTTTCCACGCGCTGATAATACTTTTCTGCCTCGCAGAATCCTGGATGCATCCAAGCAAGATCAGCCACAAACTCCTCACTGCTCCCAGGTACGGAAAATTGCACCCAGGAATGTTTTGTAACAAAATTTGCATAGCGGTCATGATAATTACCGCTAAATAGTGCTGCCGTAGGGTTTTCTTTTAACAACAGCATGGCTAGGACTGCCAGCTCATGACAAAGGCCTTTGCCATTATTGTCTTCAAGATCATAAAACCCCTTGGTGTCAATCTGTTCTTTTATAGTTTTTCCGTTAAAGTACAGATTTGACGCCTCACTCTCTATTAAATTATAAAAATACACTTCTCTTGTCATAAAAATCCCCCTCTTCTTTTTTTATGCTAGAAACCTCTCTTATAATTATAGCACAAAATGCCAAAAAAGTCAATTAGTGCTATAATGGTGGTATGGTAAAATTCACGATTATTACGCTGTTTCGGGAGGCTTTGGAGCCGTATCTCAAGACTTCGATGATGTGGAAGGCTACCGAAAAGGGGCTGGCCGAGTTTGATTTTGTGGATCTTCGTGAATTTGGGCTGGGGCCACACAAGTCTGTGGACGATACGCCCTATGGGGGTGGAGATGGAATGTTGCTTCGGTGTGGGCCGGTTTTTGCCGCAATTGAGTCGGTAAAGGCCAAAGACCCAGAGGCCAAAGTTATTTTGCCTACCCCCGTAGGTGAAATTTGGAATCAAGATTTTGCAAGACAATTGGCAGGAGTGGAAGGCGCAGCGTGTCCTTCGGACGCGCTCCGGGCCGCTCTGGCCAAGTCTTCATGTTCCGCAGAACACATTGCGCCTTCCACTCCTACCCATTACATTATCTTGTGTCCACATTATGAGGGATATGACGAGAGGATTTTGTCGATTGTGGATTATAAAATTTCGCTAGGGAAATATGTGTTGACGGGCGGGGAATTGCCGGCGCTCATCATTATTGATTCTGTGGTACGGCTAATCCCAGGGGTGCTGGGCGGCGAGACATCGGCCGAGATTGAGAGCTTTTCGGACGGGAATAATCTAGAATATCCGCAATATACCAAGCCTTATGATTTTCGCGGAATGACGGTGCCAGACATTTTGCTCTCTGGCAACCATGGTGAAATCGCCAAGTGGCGCGAGGAGCACACCAAGTGGATTTCTTAGGCCCGGTAGAAAATTTGAAGGGAATCGGGCCAAAAACTGCGGCGACTTTGCAGAAATTTGGCATCAAAACGGTGCGAGATTTTTTTTACAATTTGCCGCGCGACTACGAAAATTTTCAATCTGCTACCACCATCGTAAATATTCACCCTGGCAAAGTCGCTATCCGCGGGAAAATCGACAAACTGACCAACCGCCACACCAAAAGGCGCAATCTGTCTATCACCGAGGGGGTGATTTCGGACGAAACCGGCTCTATCCGGGTGGTATGGTTTAACCAAAAATATCGCGTACACCAATTTTCACCAGAAAAAGAATATATTTTTACGGGGATGTACGAGCTAAAAAACGGGCGCTACCAACTGACTTCACCATCTGCGACGATTGCTCCGGCGATAGACCCAGAGATGGCGGCGGATATGGCACCGATTTACACCGCGCATGGAGCAATCAAATCGATTGACTACCAGAGGTTGATTGAAAATTCGCGCGACAAATTCGTAGAAATCCCAGATTTGCTGCCGACAGTGCCGGCGGGGACCAGGAGCGAGGCGCTGTTTCAGGCGCATTTTGCCGAAACGCCAGAAAAAGCCAAAGAGGCGCGTGAATATTTGGCCTACGAAGAGCTATTTGAGCTGATTCTTGCGGCGAAACTCAACAAAAAAGAGAACGAAAAGCTCCGCGCCGACAAAATCCCGTTTCAACTGGACAAAATCAAGCAATTTTTGAAAACTTTGCCGTTTGAGCTAACAGGGGCGCAGAAAAAGGCGTCTTGGGAGATTTTTCAGGATATGGAACACGGCGTGCCGATGAACCGGTTGCTTCAGGGTGATGTAGGTTCTGGTAAAACTATGGTGGCGGCGATGGCGACTTACGAGGCGATACTGGGGGGATTTCAGGTGGCGTTTCTTGCGCCAACGGCGGTTTTGGCCCAGCAACATTACGAAAAAATCGGGCGGACGCTCGGGAAAATGGGGGTAAAGACCGCGATTTTGATTGGTGCCACCAAAAACAAGCCCAAACTTAAGGCGCTAATCAAAAATGGCGAGGTGGATTTGGTGATTGGCACGCACGCTTTGCTCACCGATGATACGGAATTTAATAAACTGGGGCTAGTAATCATAGATGAGCAGCATCGTTTTGGCGTGGAACAGAGGCAAAAACTACTTTTGAAATCCCCAGCTGGGCTGGCGCCACATCTTTTGGCGATGACCGCTACCCCTATTCCAAGGTCATTGCAGCTAACGATTTTTGGCGACCTAGATGTTTCGATTTTGGACGAGTTACCAAAGGGCAGGCAGCCGATTCAGACCAAAATTCTTACCGAAATTGAGACGCGCGAGACGCTTTATCCAAAAATTCGCGAAACTGTGGAGGCTGGGCAACAGGTATATTGGATTTGTAAAACCATCGAGGACGACCCGCACAGCGAAACTATCTCTGTAAAAGCGCGTTCTACCAAATTGAAACAAATTTTTCCAAAATACCAGATAGAATTTTTGCACGGGCGGATGAAAGCCCCCGAGAAAGACGCGATTATGGAGAGATTTGCAAACGGAGAAATCCAAATTCTAGTCTCTACGACAGTGGTAGAGGTGGGTGTGGACGTGCCGAATGCTACTTTGATGGCGATTGAAGATTCCGAATGTTACGGTTTGGCGCAATTACACCAGCTGAGGGGCCGCGTGGGGCGGGGCGAGGTGGCTTCGTATTGTTATCTTATCACCTCTGGAGATATTCAGCCGACTCGGCGCCTAAAAGAGCTAGAAAAATCCACGGATGGGTTTCATTTGGCAGAGGTGGATCTAAAAATTCGCGGTCCGGGCGAGATTTATGGGGCCCTGCAACACGGTGCTTTGGACCTTCGGATTGCTACGCTCTCTGATACGCAGTTGATTCATAAGGCTCAAGCCGACGTGGAGGATTTTATGAAAACCCCAGAGGATATGCTACAATATAAGGAGTTAATGGCAGGGATTGCCAGATACCAACAATTAACGACACTAAATTAAATGAAAAACAGCGTAAAAATCACATCTGGATTATATAGGGGCCGCACAGTTCTTACCCCTGGCGAGGGTACACACCCGATGGGCGAGAGAGAGCGGCTAGCGCTTTTTAATAAAATCTCTGATTATTTATCTGGTGCAAACGTATTAGATGCTTTTGCCGGCTCTGGGGCGCTTGGGATAGAGGCGGTGTCGCGCGGGGCTTTGTCGGTCACTTTTATAGAGAAAAGTCCAAAAGCCGCCAGAATAATCCGCGAAAATCTTGAGACTTTAGGGATTAATGGTGATGTAATTGTAGGGGACGCTAGTAAGTTTTCGTCAGAAGAGAAGTTTGATGTGATATTGGCCGATCCGCCGTATGATGATTTTGCCCCTGGCGAAATTAGTTTGATTGCAAAAAATTTAGCAAAAGATGGGATTTTGGTGCTTTCTCATCCTAGCGAGGCACCAGAATTGCTTGGTCTATCCTTGATGGACTCTCGTAAATATGCGGGGGCCACGCTTTCTTTTTATGCTAAAATAAAATAGTATTGCTTTTTTGGCAAAAGTATGGTATAATGAGGGTATAAGGAGTTTTATTTATGTATTATCAAGATGAAGCAGAAAAGAAGGAGCGTCGCCGTTTAATTACTTTTGCGATTGCGACAGTAGTTTTGATTTTGATTTTAATTATTGCAATCGTAGTAGTAGCGACTAAAAAGGTTGGTTCAAAAGATACCAGCAAAGACGTAAATACTTCTGTTGTGGCCGTAGACGAAAATTCTTCGTCTGAGGAAACCGCCTCTGGCGACATCGGAACATTATCTACCGAAACTATTGAAGCCGATAAGACTGCTGAATCTACCAAGACTACCGACGCACCAGTCATAAACGTAGTGGCTTCCCCAGATATCCCAACTACTGGCCCAGAAGATTTGCTACCAGTGGCATTGGTGCTGGGTGCTTTGACCGCCTTCTCAGCTTCTGCCGTAATGGCCAAACGTGAACAATTGAAATAATATAAAAAGCGAGGAGCATTTGCCTCTCGCTTTTTTGGTGGTTTGTGATATAATATCTGTATGCCCGTGTGGTGAAATTGGTATACACGTATGCCTTAGGAGCATATGCCGTAAGGCGTGAGAGTTCAAGTCTCTCCGCGGGCACCATAAAATCAGCACCTCCAGTAGGTGTTTTTTGTTGGAGACTTGACACTTCGCGAGCAAGTCTCTCCGCGAGCACCAAGAAAAGCACCAAGGAAATTACCCCTGTACCAAAGGGGGATTTTTTGTTATAATTAGTAGCGGTGATGGGAGTTCTTTACAGAAAAGGAGGGGCAAAAATGACGAAAAAATCTGGTCTCAGAAAATTAATGGAAGAAGAGTGTAAGGCCTACAAGAAAAAATGCAAATGTTACAAAGAGTATCGAGCGGCTTGCGAAAAAGACCATGAAATCTATATTGAAGTGGCCTCCACTTGGGGCGAGTTCAAAAAGGCAGAATTGGAATTTAAAACAATTTTCGATGAAAATAAGATTGGTATTCCGAGCAGCCAAGACCCTTGGCAAAAATATCTTTGCACAAAAGCAAGAAATTTGCCAGAGGTTGCCAGACTAAAAGAACAGGCTGAAGCAGAGGAGGCGGAGCGAATTGAAATTTTAAAACAGGTCCGTGAACTTCATAAAGAAAAGCGCACCGAGGAAATTGTTGCACTGAAGCTAGAAGCCAAAGACCACGAAGACGCCAGAAAACGGTTGAGCGCAGAAATCCAGGATTTGAAGAATGAAATCGCAGAGGCAAAAAACCGTGCCAAAAATTCTGAGCCTTACGTAGAAAGGAGCAAGAAAGCAGAAGACGCCTTGACGCGCCACGAAAATGCCAAACGGGAGCACAAAAAAGCTAAACTCGAAAAAGTGCAGTTAAAAGCAAGGTACGAAAAATCTCGCGAAGAGCACGAACTGGCTAAAGAAAGATTGGAGAAGGAAAAGACCAAAATCGCCAAAAAATAACCAGAGGCCGGCATTTGTCGGCCTTTTTGCAATTTTTCGAAAAACCATGTTATAATCGTAAGCAGGATGGGTAAAATTGCGAGGTATCTAAATCAGCTTACCGTTGGCAATGTTTTTGATTCGCCGGAGATTTTGGAGGCATATTCTACGGATCGTTCGGTGCTAAAAATTAAGCCACGCGCCGTAGCATTTCCAGAATCGACTGACGATATCCGTAAATTGATGAAATTTTGTTACCAACTGGCAGCCAAAGATATTAAAATACCCGTGGCAATACGTGGCTCTGGTTTAGACGAAATGGGTGCAGACCTTACAAACGGCCTGGTGATTTCTACCGAAAAACTAAACAAACTTCTGGAGTCGGACCGGCGCGAAAGATTAGTGCGCGTACAGGCTGGCATAACTTTGAGGGAATTGAATACAGCCTTATCTGTGAACGGCCTCACTATACCAATAGCTGGGCACAGCAACGAAACGATTGGTGGGCTAATTTCTAATTGCCCAGTAGATAATTACGCGCACAAGTATGGCGGCATTATGAGTTATGTCGAACGCATAGAAATCGTACTGGCAAATGGCGATTGTTTGCAAACAAGCCGACTGGGGAAACGTGCATTGAAACGAAAATCGAATGAAAAAACTTTTGAAGGTGATATTTATCGCAAATTAAATAAAGTAGTGACGGTGAACAATGAGATTGTCGGTGAGCTTAAAAAACATCCATTTGAAAAAAGTGGTTACGCCAATATCAAATATGTTAAACACCGTAAATCAATGGATCTTACTCCAATATTATTTGGTGCGGAAGGCACACTTGGAGTAATTACGGAAGTAATTTTGAGGGCAGTACCAATCAAAAAACCGGCTAGCCGCGTGGTAGCGACATTCGAAGATTTTAAAATTGCAGAAAAATTTTTGAATTTCGTTAAAGAGTTAGATTCGTGCGAAGTTAATTTATATGATGTCGAAATTGTAAAATCAGCCGAAGAATCTGGCAAACGTCTGAGCGATATTACTAAAAAATTAGAATCTGGCTACGTGGTGTCGGCACGATTTGATAGCCGAAAGAAATCTTGCATCAAAAAAATCTTAAATATCAAAAAAATGTTGCCGCGAAGTACGCAGATCATTACGGACGACAGTAAGTCTGCCGTCGTGATAGACGAACTTAGCAATGCGCTGACAAGTTTTTTGCATTGTTCAAAAGATAGCGAAAGAGTGCCGCTACTCACGGATTTTTATGTACCAGCCGAGAACCTTGGCGGGTTAATTGACGACTTGGAAATTTTACACGAAAAGCTAGGGATAGATTTGGCGCTTTATGGCTCTTTTGCCACATCTAATTATAGCCTGCGTCCAAAATTTAATCTTGAAGATGAGAATTTTAATAAAAAGGCTCTGGCGTTCTTGCGCGCTGGGGCTTATGTTATAAAACGACGCGGTGGCTACCTAGTGGGTGGAAGTCCAGAGGGTAGAATTAAGGCGCTTGCTATCAATAGTGAAATGCCAGAAAAAGAAAAAAATCTCTACAAAGAAATCAAAACGGTTTTTGACCGTTACGACATGATAAACCCAGGCGTAAAACTTAGTGCAGAGGCTCGGTTTACGTTGAACCATTTTCGCACTACCGATTCGCCCAAGATTATGATATAATATATATAATATATAGGAGTATTTATGAAAACAAAGTCCAAAAAACTTTCTGATTCGCGTGTAGAAATTACCGTAACACTAGACGCCAATGATTTAAAAATTGCCATGGAAAAGGCGGTCGAAAAACTCGCTAAAGAAATCAAGGTTAGTGGTTTTCGCCAGGGTAAGGTGCCGGCAGATGTAGCCAAAAAATTCATTCCAGAAAATGATTTGAATGCCGAAACAATCGACATTGCCGTCCGTACTACCGTGATTGGCGCTTTTGATGAAAACAAAAAATCCCCACTAGTGATGCCGAGCGTAAATGTCACCAAATACGTGCCGGGGGAGATGGCAGAATATACTGCAACTGCTGACATTATTCCAGAAATCAAACTTGGTGATTTCAAAAAGCTCGACGTCAAAAAACCAGAAGTTAAAGTTTCTGAAACAGACGTTAAAAACGTGCTAAATAATATCGCAAATTCTTTTGCTGAGAAAAAGGTTGTAAAGCGCGCCGCTAAACTTGGCGACGAAGTGATTATTGATTTTGTCGGCAAAAAAGATGGTGTGGCTTTTGACGGCGGTTCGGCCAAAGATTATCATTTGGCTCTCGGTTCAAAAAGCTTTATTCCGGGTTTTGAAGACGGTATTGTCGGTCACGAAGTTGGCGACAAATTTGATTTGCCGTTGACTTTTCCAAAAGATTACGGTGTGAAAGACCTAGCTGGTGCAAAAACTGTTTTTGAAGTGCTTTTGAAGCAAGTAAACGAAATCGTAAAACCAGAAATTGACGATAAATTAGCCGAAAAATGCGGTCCATTCAAAACTGTCGACGATTTGAAAGCAGATATCAAGAAAAATCTAAAAGCCCAGAGCGAGCACCAAGTCAATGAAAAATACAAAGACGACCTCGTACAAGCTTTGGTGAAAAAATCTACTATCCCAGCACCAGAAATTTTGATTGAAGACCAAATGCGTATGATTCGCGAAGACATAGAAAGAAATGCTGCTTCGCAAGGCATGAGTTTTGAAGATTATCTAAAACGTGCTGGCGAAACGGAAGAGAATTGGAAAAAAGAAGCCAAAAAAGCTGCCGAAATGCGCGTAAAGGCTTCGCTTGCGCTCCAAACTTTGGCTGTCAACGAAAAAATTACCGTATCGGACGATGTGGTGAATGCCAAAATCGCCGAACTTCGCGATGTTTACAAAAAATCGCCAGAAGCGCTCAAAAATCTCAAAAATCCAAATGTCAAAATGGATATCAAAAATCGTTTGATTATTGAAGAAACTTTAAACTATCTTGTAAAAGTAAACAAATAGTGCTATAATTTGTTAAAGAGTTTCATCTTGTTTGTTATTGCTGTACCACAAACAAGGCAATATATTATATATAATAAGGAAAATTTTAATGCCAACTATTAATCAGTTGATTCGCAAGCCTCGCAAGAAGAATGCGAAGAAGTCAAAATCTCCTGCTCTTGGTTCTATTATCAATACTCTTAAGACCAAGCGCTACGAGAAAGCTGCGCCTTTGAAGCGTGGTGTATGTATTAAAGTTACTACCAAGACACCAAAGAAACCGAACTCTGCTATGCGTAAAGTCGCCCGCGTGCGTCTTACTAATGGTCAAGAAGTTTGGGCATACATTGGTGGTGAAGGTCACAACCTCCAGGAGCACGCAGTAGTGCTAGTACGCGGTGGCCGTGTACCAGATCTTCCAGGTGTGCGTTACCACATCGTGCGTGGTACTTTGGATCTCCAAGGTGTAAACGGTCGTAAGCAAGGTCGCTCCAAGTATGGCGCGAAGAAGGAGGATAAGTAACCCATGCCACGTAAAACTACTAAGTCACTAGAGCGTAAGGTTTCTCCAGATCGCAAATACCAATCTATCTTGGTACAACGCCTTATCAACAAGTCTATGCTTGATGGTAAAAAACAAGCATCAGAGCGCGCAGTATATGCCGCAATCGAAGGTGCTGCTAAAAAATTGAAGAGTGAAAACCCAGTAGAAGTACTTGAGAAAGCTATTTCTAATGTTTCTCCAGATTTTGAAGTTAAGTCTCGCCGTGTAGGTGGCGCGAACTACCAGATTCCATTTCCAATTTCTGGTCACCGCCAACTTCACTTTGCATTTTCTTGGCTAGTTCAATCTGCCCGCGCACGCGGCGGTATGCCATATGCAAAACGTCTAGAGGCCGAAATCGTAGATGCCTATAACGAACAAGGTGCTGCTTTCAAGAAGAAAGAAGATTGCCATCGTATGGCAGAAGCAAACAGAGCCTTTGCGCATTTTGCAAGGTAGCAAACAAAAAAGCCTTTTCAGGGACGCGTCGCCAGCGCCCGCCGTCGCGGGGCTGGCGCGCTCATTCTCGTCGTAACTGCGAAAAGCCCTTCAAAGGTTTTTTTGTTTGTTTCATACAATCTGTGCTATAATATACATAAGTATATTATGGAGGTTTTTAAATGATAAAAGTTGCAATCAATGGTTTCGGCAGAATTGGGCGAAATGCTCTCAAAATTTTGCTTGACCGTCGCGACACAGAAGTCGTGGCAATTAATGATATTACCGATGCTAAAACTTTGGCACATCTTTTGAAACACGATTCATCTTACGGCACATATGACAAAAATGTCAAAGCGGGCGAAAATTCCATTATAATAAATACGCGCGAAATTCCAGTTTTTGCAGAAAAAGACCCAGCAAATTTACCATGGAAAAAACTTGGCGTAGATGTAGTGATTGAATCGACTGGATTTTTCACTAAACCAGAAGATGCACGCGCGCACATCAAAGCCGGTGCGAAAAAGGTAGTAATTTCAGCTCCAGCCAAAGGCGATGGTGCAAAAACCGTGGTACTTGGCGTAAACGAAGAAGTTGTTGATGACAAAGACGAAATTCTTTCTAATGCATCTTGTACCACTAACTGCATTGCGCCAATCATGAAAGTACTCGAAGATGAGTTTGGCATCGAAAAGGCTATGATGACAACGGTGCACTCGTACACTGGTTCACAGCGCATCCTTGATGCTCCTGCCAAAGATTTGCGTGAAGCTAGAAGTGCCGCCGAAAATATCGTGCCGACCACAACTGGCGCATCAAAAGCTGCGGCCAAGGCTATTCCGTCACTGGAGGGCAAATTCAACGGTCTTTCCGTACGCGTACCGACGCCGGTAGTTTCGCTTTCTGATATTACCGCCATTATAAAACGCGATACGACTAAAGAAGAGCTTACAAAATTATTTGAAAAAGTCGCCAAAGAGCCATATTATGAAGGTATTCTTGGTGTAACGAATGAAGAATTAGTATCGAGTGATTTTATCGGTGACCCGCATTCTTGTATCGTGGATTTGCCTTTGATTGACGTAGTGGGCGGCAACATGATTAAAATCGTGGCTTGGTACGACAACGAGTGGGGCTATTCTAACCGCCTAGTAGAACTAACCGTGGACTTTGGAAAAGGTAAATAATGGAAATTTTTGTGGGTGCGGACTATCGCGGGTTTGAATTAAAAAAGAAGCTGATTGATTTTTTACATTCGCGTGGCGACGAAGTAGTTGACGAGGGAGCATATGAATATAGCGAGGGCGATGATTTTAACGACCCAGCCGTAAAAGTAGCCAAAGATGTGCGCGAAAATCGTGGTTCTTTTGGGATTTTGATTTGTGATTCGGCACACGGTGTTACTATGCAGGCAAATCGCTTTAAAATGATTCGCGCCGCACACTGCAACAATGAAGAAGGCGCCGTGCTGGCGCGCGAACACGATGATGCGAATGTACTTTGTCTTTCGGCGCATTTTATTGACGAAGAAAACATGAAAAAAATTGTTAATAAATTTTTAGAGACCAATTTTGTTAGTCTTGAACGCCGCGTAAGGCGCATTAATCGTTTAGACGAAAGGGAAGATTATGATTAGGCAAGTTTCAATCGTACCAACAATTTTATCTAATAGCAAAAAAGATTATCGCCTGCAAGCTGAACGCATTAATGTATTTACCAGGCGCGTACAAATTGACGTAACGGACGGGATTTTTGTACCGGCGGAAACTTTGGATGTAACCAACATTTGGTGGCCAAAAAACTGGGAGGCAGATTTGCATTTAATGGCGGCTTATCCATCGCAGCACATGGATACTATTTTGAAACTTAGTCCATCACTTTGTATTTTGCACGCCGAAGCAAGCGAAGATTTAACACCAAGTTTTAATGCACTCAAAGAAAAAGGTATCAAAACCGGGCTAGCACTTCTTCCGTCTACATTTCCGGGCAATGTAAAACAATATATCGAAATGGTGGACCACGTATTGATTTTTGCTGGACAGCTTGGTACGCAAGGTGGCCCGGCCGATTTGATGCAGATGGAAAAAATCCCACTAGTCCGCAACATGAAACCAGAGCTAGAGATTGGTTGGGATGGCGGAGCAAATATGTCTAATATTCGTGCCCTCGCGCATGCAGATTTAGATGTAATAAATGTTGGTTCGGCGATAGCAACTGCCGAAAATCCAGCCGAAGTGTTCCAGGAATTAGTGGCAGAAATTGATAAAAACGGGGTGGTGTTGTAATGGCAAGAATCGTATCACTTGGTGCGGCGCTCCAAGATATTTATCTAATCGACCACGACGATCTTGCGCCAACCAAAATTGGCGACGAAGCAATTTTTGGTAAAGTGCTGGTTGGTTCAAAAGTAGATATTGATAAACTGTCTTACGAAGTAGGTGGTGGCGGGGTTAACTCGTCGATTACGTTTTCGCGTCACGGGCACGAAGCGATTTTGATTAGCAATATCGCTAAAGATTCGGCTGGCAATGCCATCACAAAAGTTTTGGACCGCGAAGCCGTGGACACTAGTTATCTTAATTTTGTAAATGGCAAAACTACCGGCACATCAATTATTTTGTTAGATTCAGTGCGGGGCGAGCGTACGATTTTTACTTATCGCGGTGCGAGCGAAAAGTTTAATAATTTTTCGGAAGATGATTTGGAGCTAATTCAGCCGGATTGGCTGTATGTAACGACGCTGCGGGGCGACATGGATACACTACTTCGTTTCTTTGAAAAAGCCAAAGAAATGGGTACAAAAATTATGTTTAATCCAGGTGTCAAAGAATTAGAAAATAATAAAAAATTGATTGGCCTGCTTGGCGATGTAGATGTGCTTTTGGTGAACAAATCCGAAGCGGCCAAAATCGTACCAGGTGTAGTGCTGACGGAATTGCTATATCACTTAAATAATTATGTAGAAACCGTGATTATCACCGACGGCGCGATGGGCGGAATTGCATCGAATGGCAAAGAAGCTTATCGGTTTGGGATTTACGAAGACACCAAGGTAAAAGACGCGACTGGCGCCGGCGATGCGTTTGGCTCTGGCTTTTTGGCGCATCTTGCCGCAGGGCGTTCTTTTAAAAATTCTTTGGTGTTTGCGTCGGCAAATTCAACCGCGGTCGTATCAAAGGTCGGGGCCAACCGTGGCGCCCTAACTGGTACAGAACAATTACACATGATGCCAATTCAAAAAATATAAGGAAAGATATGCTACAAGCAGAAGAAGAGTTAATAGAGAAATTATCAATTGCAGACCTCGAGCGTGCGAATGCGTACGCCAAAGATTTGACTATGGGTCTCAGGATGGCGCGGTCTTTTCCGCAGGGCGTAACGATTTTTGGCTCGGCGAGATTATCACAAGATGACCGCTATTGCCAAATGGCGTTCGATTTGGGGCGCAGACTCGCCGAAAACGGCCACGCCGTGATCACTGGTGGTGGGCCAGGCATCATGGAAGCCGCCAACCACGGCGCCTACGAAATCGGGGGGCGCTCAATTGGTTTTAATATCACATTGAAACACGAACAACGGCCAAACCCATTTCTCACGGATTGTTTAACTTTTGAATATTTCTTTGCGCGCAAAGTGTCGCTCGCGATGGCGGCAAAAGTTTTTGTATTTTTCCCGGGTGGTTTTGGCACCATGGATGAGATTTCCGAAATTCTGTGTTTAATCCAGGAGTCAAAAATGCCAAAGATGCCGGTGTTTTTGGTGGGGAAAGATTATTGGAAAACTTTTGATAAAGTAATTGAAAAAATGGTAAAAATGGGGTTAATCGGTGCGGATGATGCAAATATTTTTACCATCACGGACGATGTCCAAGAAGTCGTAGATGCCGCCAACAAAATTGGCCATCCAAAAATTTCCGAGAACTTTTACGATGGGTTTCGTGAGGCTAGTGCCATAGCCCAAGCTGGGAATTAGTATCGGCAATTCTGATTAATTCGTTGTATTTGGCGATGCGCTCGGAACGAGAGAGGGAACCGGTTTTGATTTGGCCGGTACCAAGCCCAACAGCAAGATGCGCGATAGAAACATCTTCGGTTTCGCCAGAGCGGTGCGACATGATGGTATTATAGCCAGCCTTTTTGGCCATCAAAACCGCATTGATAGTTTCGGTAAGAGTACCGATTTGGTTTGGTTTAATCAAAATGGCATTGGCGACGCCTTCTTTGATGCCTTTTTCTAATAATTTAGTGTTAGTAACAAACAAATCGTCGCCCACGAGCTGACAACGCTTGCCGAGGCGGTCGGTCATAATCTTCCAGTTGGTCCAATCATTTTCGGCGAGACCATCTTCGATAGAAATTACCGGATAATTATCAATAATCCAAGTGTACCAGTTAATCATGTCGTCGGCAGATTTCCAGTCGCCGTTGGTTTTTAAGACATAGTGGTCTTTGTCGTAAAATTCGGAAGCGGCAATATCCATTGCGATGGCGATATCTTCGCCAAATTTATAGCCGGATTTTTCGACGGCGAGCTTGATACATTCCAGAGGCTCATTGTCGCCCTCGCGCACACGCGGAGCATAGCCACCTTCATCGCCAACGGTAGTAGGATAATCGCGTTCTTTCAAAATGTCTTTTAGGCTATGAAAAACTTCGGCGCCCATTCGCACGGCATCAGCAATATTGCCAGCACCGCGCGGAATAATCATGTATTCTTGGAAGTCGGTAGCCCAAGAGGCGTGCTCGCCACCATTCATAACATTCATCATCGGCATTGGAATAGACATTTCGCTTTCGGTGCCAGCGATGGCGGCGATATATTTATAAAATGGGGTGCGGTTAGCCATCGCGTTAGCTTTGGCATTGGCAAGAGAAACGGCCAAAATTGCATTAGCGCCAAGACCGGATTTGTTATCGGTGCCATCGAGGTCTAACATGATTTGGTCTACCACGGTAGGGTCAGAAGTGTTGCCAACTAAAACGTCTTTGATTTTGGAATTGACATTCCAAACGGCTTTTAGAACGCCTTTGCCGCCATAGAGCGTGGCATCTTTATCGCGAAGCTCCAAAGCTTCTAAGCTACCAGTGGAAGCACCAGATGGCACAATAGCGCGACCAAAACCGCCGCCTTCTAAATAAACTTCGGCTTCTACGGTAGGGTTACCGCGCGAATCTAGAACTTGTCTTGCTTTGACATTAGAAATCACAAAATTATCCATAAGAATATTATAACAAATAATTTGTTTTGTGATAGAATATACATAAGTATTATTAAATAAGGAGTTATTTTTATGAATGACAATCCTGTGGGAACGCCAAACCCGCTCAATCCGGCCCCAACTGAGCCGGTGGCTCCAGCCGAGCCAAAACCAGCGGAAGTAGCCACCCCAGTAGAGACCGCTGCGCCGGTCGAGGTAGCACCAAAAAAGAAAAAAACTGGCCTAATCGTAGGGCTGATTATTGGGCTAATAGCGCTAATCGGTGGCGCGGTAGCAGCTGTTTTGGTATTGTTTGTATTTAACAAATCAGCCGACGCAGTACCAGCGGCAGTCACCAAGGTACTTTCTGGTGAAATTAAGAATTTCGCCATCAATGGTGTTCTTACCGCAAACGGTGAGGATTCTATAGTCTCTGGGCTTTCCGTGAATCTAGATGCAAAGCTAGATGTAGCCTCAATGACAAACTCCGTCACCGCCAATGTTGACGCCACTATTGGTGAAATGAACCTAGACTTCACCTTTGATGAGCGCCAAGTTGCCGATGGCGATATATATATCAAAGTTTCGGGATTAGCTGATTCTGTTACTAGTATGCTTACTAGCGCCCT
Organism: Candidatus Nanosyncoccus sp.; assembly: GCA_045593145.1. Lineage (GTDB taxonomy): Bacteria > Patescibacteriota > Saccharimonadia > Saccharimonadales > Saccharimonadaceae > Nanosyncoccus. The sequence continues at coordinate 14,659 of JAZNWC010000016.1, read as the reverse complement.
TTCGCAAAGTGGCATAGACTGCGACGAAGCAGACTGCGACACCTTGGTTGAACAAATGATATCTGGCAGCGAAGTCAGTCAACTTGCACTCATCGATGCTATCGAGGGCGAGTGGTTACATGCTGATTCTAGTGATTTCAGCAGGATTGGCAGCAATATTACCAATAACGAAACTCAATGTCTAGTAAACGCCATTGCTGGCGCTTCCAATTACGATAAAAACGTAGCGGAAATTTACAAGCAAAATCCATTTGTAACTTATTCCACCGAGAATATCGCAATAGCCAAGAAAAAAGATGCCATTTATAAACTTGGCCTAGATTACGCCAAGATGGCTGGCTTTGTCAACGCAATGCAAAATTCTGCGCTCGCCAATGATTTACTCGCTTGTTCTGGCGCTACTGCCACCAAGAAAGATGTAACCGAGAGCGATATTCAGCAGATCTTTAGCAATTTCCCAACAGTTTACGCAGAAATTGACAATAATAACAACTTTACCCGTCTTTACTTTACAATTGACCAAATTGGCCTCACTGCCGATCTTGCTATCTCTTACCCAGATAGTGTGACTGTAGAAGAACCAAGCTCTTACCTAGAGATGTCTGACTATCTCACCGAGCTTATGCAAAGTCTAGGCGGCCTATCTAGCTACGGTGGCTTCGAGGTAGAAGATACCGAATATGATTATGACGATGGCGATTGGGGCATAGAAATCGACGATTGGGATTTGGACTGGTAAGGTCTTTACAAAACTTATGTTTTGTGGTATAATTAGAAGATGAATATGCCTCTAAAACAAAAACTAGATAAACTTCCGGTGTTGCCGGGAGTTTATTTTCACAAAAACGCGGCTGGTGAAATTATTTATGTTGGCAAAGCGGCAGTGCTAAAAAACCGGGTCAGGCAGTATTTCCAGAAATCTCAAAAAGACGTCAAAACCGAGGCCTTGGTGCGTGAAATTGCCGATACGGACTGGATCGTAGTAGATACCGAAATGGATGCGCTGTTCTTAGAATCCGAAATGATAAAACGCTACATGCCAAAATGGAACATTTTGCTTCGTGATGACAAAACCGTAAGCTACGTTCGAATCAATATGAATGACGAAGTGCCGTATATCTCTTTTACGAGAAATCCGGTGGATGACAAAGCGACTTACATCGGGCCATTCTATGGTAAATCTGCAGTAGAAAAAGCCGTGAGGGTGCTACGCCGAATTTTTCCATATTATACTAGGCCATACACTGGCAAAAAAACTTTGGATACAGACCTTGGTTTGACGCCAGGAATCGAAATCGGCAAATGCGAACCGCGTGATTATAAAAGAAATTTGCGAAAACTTATTCGTTATCTGGAGGGGGACCGCGAGAAGCTATTGAGAGAGTTGGAAAAAACTATGCATGATGAGGCCGCCAAAGGGAATTATGAGCTAGCGGCCGAGGCGCGCGACCAATTGTTTGGCTTAAAAGAGCTCCGGAAAAAAATCGTATTTTCGGACAAAGAATTTTTGGATATTTCGAGTGACCAGGCGCTTTTGCAACTTCAAAAAATACTCGGGCTAGAAAAACCGCCGCGCCGGATAGAAGGCTATGATATTTCGCACCAGTCCGGTACGAATACAGTGGCAAGCATGGTGGTGTTTATCAATGGAGTGGCCGCCAGAAGCGAATATCGTAAATTTAAAATCCGCACCAGCACCAATGATGACCTCAAAAGTATGAAAGAGGTGATTTCGCGTCGGCTTAAACATAAAGAATGGGAATATCCAGATTTAATTATCCTAGATGGCGGTATTACCCAAGTGAATGCAGTTTTGCCTTTGGTAAAGGAATTTGGCATACCGGTGATTGGCCGCGACAAGTCGGGCGACCATACGCGCAACGCAGGAGTTACGCTAGTAGCTCCAGATAATTATCTGGAACTGTCCCATAGCTCTCACGTTGCACGGCTAATTGCTCGGATTGATGAAGAGGCACACCGGTTTGCGATTACTTACCATTCTTTACTCAAACGAAAATCTATGCTAAAGTAGTAGTAGGAGTTATTTTATGAATTTAGGTAATTTTCTACAAGTTATGACTTTTGTTTCTGCGATCCTGACTATTCTTTTGGTTCTGCTACAGCAACGCGGAGCTTCGCTGGGCGCGGGTTTTGGTAGCTCTGGCGAATTATACACTACTAGACGCGGGCTAGAAAAATCAATGTTTATTGCTACTATTGTTTTTGCAGTGATATTTGTATTATCTATTTTGGGGCTATTATTAATTCCGGCATAATATGAAAGATTCTCTCAAAAAGCGTGGGCAAAAATTTATTAAGCAATTTTCGCGAGTGTCTAGTAGGGCACGTGAAGAAAGCAAAGAGCATATCAAGGAAAATCTTTTTGCTAGAATTAGCCACATCGAGAATATCAAATTGCTGATTTTTGAATGGGGTTTACTAGCCAGCGCATTGATTATGCTGGCGATTGCCCAAGCTTTTTGGTTTGCTAATTCTTACGCCGAAAATGTTTTTGTTGGCGGTGGCACTTACACTGAAGCCACAGTCGGTACGGTAAATTCGATGAATCCACTTTTTGCGGTGACAGAAAGTGAACAAGTGTTAAGTCGCCTGATGTTTGCTACGCTAATCGAGAACGATTATTCTGGACATCCAGGAATGGGGCTGGCACAGTATGTTAAACCAAGCGAAGATGGGCGAATTTGGACGATGCAAATCAAAGATAATCTCAAATGGTCTGACGGCGAACCACTTACCAATGAGGATGTAATGTTTACTCTGGAGTTGATTAAAAACCCGTTGGTAAATTCAGTGTATGGGGCTAATCTTGCTAATGTTAAAGTTAGCGAAAACGAAAAAGGAGAAATAGTTTTTACTTTGCCGGCACCTTATGCAGATTTTATTTCACTTTTAAATATTCCAATTGTGCCAAAACACGAGCTTAGTGACGCCTCGCCAAAAAATTTGGTAGAAGACGATTTTTCAATTGACCCAGTAACTTCTGGCCCCTTCATTCTAAACGCCACGCAGACTACCGCTTCTGACGCCGAACGGGTGATTTATCTTTCCGCCAACCCAAATTATTACCTAGGTAGGTCGATGCTTAATGGTTTTTCGGTACACACTTACGAGAATACCGATGCTATCAAAAAAGCAGTGCAAGCTGGCACGGTTACAGCCACGGCGGCACTGAATACAAAAGAAGCTGGAGAATTGGCAACTGGACAGTTTTTGAAACGCGAGAGTAGTATAGACTGGGGAGCTTTTATCTTCTTTAACACCAAAAATTCCGCCCTTAAAAATCTCGAGCTACGTAAGGCTATCCGCCAAGGAATTGATATTAATAAAATTCGTGCGGCGGCGCCAAATACTATGGCGATAAATTATCCGATTATGAAAAGTCAGATTGAGCTGGAGAATTATCCGTCCTTACCAGAGACAAATGCCGAAGCAAGCGCGGTGAAAATTGCCGAAATCAAGGGCGGCGAAACTTTAACCCTAAATATCACCACGGTAAATTCCGGTAACCTGCCGGCGGTTGCCAATGTGTTGGCCGAAGAACTACGAGCACTTGGCATAGAGAGCGAGGTAATAGCTTACAATGAAACCCAAGAGTTCGTTTCAAACATACTGGCAAAGCGCAGTTATGATATTTTAGTCTATGAGATTGAACTAGGAGCAGACCCAGACCCATTGCCATATTATCATTCCTCACAAGCTTCCGATGCCGGGCTGAATTTATCTAATTATCGTAACGCCTTGGTGGATGATCTTCTAGTGGGAGCCCGTGAAACTTTGGATAATAATTTGAGGGCACGCAAATATGAAACTTTTTTGGAATATTGGGTAGAAGATGTGCCGGCGATTGGGTTATACCAAGCCAACTTGACTTATATCTACAATAAAAACGTCCGAGCTTTTGGTAATGATGTACGTTTGGTAACACCACTAGATAGGTTTGTAGACATCACCAACTGGGCATCAGAAAAAGGCACAAAAAACAAGACCCCATAATTACAAAATGTGATATAATAGTAGTATGCGCGCGTGGTGGAATTGGTAGACACGCTACCTTGAGGTGGTAGTGGCCAGATTCACGGCTGTGCTAGTTCGAGTCTAGTCGCGCGCACCAAAACAAGTTTTGGCGCTTGCGGAGCGTCCCAAGGAGCAAACGCGCGCACCAAATTTTAGGAGGTAAATGCGACAGATTTTGAAGAAAATATTAATAGTAGTAGCAGCGATGCTATTTTTTGTGTCAATTCCAACAAATGTTTTTGCAGAAGACGATTCGATTGCAGCACCGGCTACTAGCATTAGTATTAGCCCGGTAAGCAAAATATTGCAATTGGAACCAAACAAGGTTTATGAAGACATCCTAAATGTAACCAATAACGGTGAGACGGAAATGGAGTTCGAAACTTACGCTTCGCCGTATTCGTACACGCGCGAAAACGAAGATTCTGCCTATCAATTAGGTTTTAGCAAGGAAACCGCCTACACCCAAATCACTAGGTGGATCACTTTCAGGGATCCTTATGGCAATTATTCGACGAATGCCCGCTACGTAGCAGAACCAGGTCAGACAGTAGGTGTAAAATATCGTATAATTACACCGGATAGTATCCCGACTGGTGGACAGTACGCTGTACTGTTTGCGCATACATTATCATCTGCGAGTGGCAGCGGAATTCGTACTGAAGCAAATCCAGGGATGATTATCTATGGACATTCAGATGGCGAGACAATCTCGGCTTCGGAGTTTAGCGATTTGGCAATCAATCAAACATTAACCACGGATAACAACACTAAAAACCAGATAAATGCTTCCGCTAACGTCAAAAACACTGGCAATATAGATTTTATGGCAAGTGGCATTTTGAAGGTTGAAGGAATTTTTGGACATTCTTATTACGAGACTCCAGCCAACAAAGCTCGTATTTCGGTGATACCAGAGGTAGAATTAGAAGTTTCGGACGCTTGGAAAGAAACGCCTTTCTTTGGTCTGTTTAAAGTTTACTGGACGGTAACTGCAGGTGATCATACTGAAACTATTTCTAGTATTATCTTTATTTTCCCACCGGCAATGATTATTGTAGTGCTTTTACTATTGACAATTATAACCATATGGATTATAATAGTGGTACGGAAGCGTAAAGAGCGCCGAGCTAGATTTGCCGTTTAGCTTGGTAAACTGCGAAAACTTTACGAAGCCAAAACAAACATCAAACATAAACAAGAGTGTAGAGTATGAGAAAGACAAAAAAGAAGGTTCTTGGGCTACTGGGCTTGATTTTGGTGGCAGCTATAACTTGCTTTGCCGCTAGTTTACCGGGGCCTAAAGCCACAGCGGTTTCATCTTTTACAGATACCATTGTGGTACGCGTGGTTGGCAATACGCCAGACGTAAACATTACTAGTCCAGAAAATGAGGCGATCTTCGTCGATCCGAATGCCGAGGTCCATTTTGATTATGAAAACGTCCGCACTGCCACAGCCGAACTCACCTACACCGATTTAGACGGCAATGAATATTCTGAATCCATAGCTGAATGGCAATTAAATTATGATGCTGGAGACAGCACAATTACGATTAATCTAAATAATTACGGCTATGGTGATTATTTAGTAAAAATCACTGGTATTGGTTATGATGACGTAAAAGATATTGAACAAGTTAAATTTTCTTATGTTTCTATCTACACAGAAATAGAAGAAGATCCAAATACCGGATTAATATACTTGAACCTTTATTATCTTGAAGATGTTGTTTGTAAAGCCGATATAAATCTCTATCTAGGTGATAAGCTGATTGCTCCCCCATCCACTATAAAAGTAACGTCACCAACCCACCGCGTAGAAATTCCTTTTGCTGGCCTCGCAACCGGTGATTACATTATTAGGACGACCGCCTATAGTTGTGATACTGGTGAAAAAATCGGCAAAGAATTTGAGGATAATTACTACTACGAAGCTATTCCGGTGCCAGATACGGGTGGATTCTTCACTAGCGGCAATATTTCGAGAGAAGATTTTATGATCACGGGTACGATTGTGTTTCTAGGATTTGGTGGACTTGCAATTTGGATAGTGGCAAAGGGACGAAAAGATAGTAAACGCCGAAAATAAGCGGCGACAAAAAAATGAGCGCTCATAACTGCGAGGGCGCTCATTTTTTTATTATTCTTTTTCGGCACGCTTGGCGGCTTCTTTGGCGGCTCTTTTTGCTTTGTTGCCAAGTGCATCTTTCATGGCGGCAGCTTTAGCTGCGCGAGCCTTGAAGCGGTCTACGCGACCTTCGGTATCGATAATCTTTTCTTCGCCGGTGAAGAATGGGTGGCTTTTAGAAGAAATCTGTACCTTTACTAATGGATATTCTTTACCATCTTCCCATTTGATGGTTTCTTCGCTTTTGGCGGTAGATTTGGTCAAAAACGAAAACTTTGCGGCTTCGTCCATAAAAACGACGTCACGGTAATCTTTAGGGTGTAATTCTTTTTTACTCATAATTAGCGACTATTATATCAGAGATTTATTAAAAAGTAAAGAAAAAAGGCGAGCCAAAAGCTCGCCCCTCTCTAAAATCACAGGATGGTGTTAATGTTGGTGACGATTTCATCAATAAAGCCACTTCTGAGTGCATCTTCCGGTAGCATATAATGTTCTACCCTGATCAAACTGTCGTATTCCTTGGAAGTCATCTTGCTATGTTTCAGCACATGGGTTTTAATTACGCTCTGCTCGAAGCGCTGATTAAATTCCATTTCGTCTTTGGCTTTACTTGCGGAATTATACGTAAAAGTAGATCCATCGTGCATCAGAAATGTCGTATACGGCAAAGAAAGACGTTTGTGTCCAGCGATGCCGATCAGAAAAGCCATGGAACTCCAAGCACCTATATTAATAGTGTAAATTGGCGTCTTGCTAAGTTCTATGGCAGAAATCAATGCGAAACCTTCCGAAACTCGCCCACCTGGAGAATTGATATAGAGCCTGATGGGTTTGCGATCTTTTAGCCTGACTTTGTTCTGGCTATCGCAACGATTGATCGCTAAGATATCATCTATTATCTGCGTAGTTCTCGATTTGTAAAGACCTTCGGTATCTGCATCCTCAATCTCAAAAGTCAGATAGAGCCTGCGATCTTTCAGATTCAACACTCTATCTTCGTATTCGCCGATATCCGTATCAATGGAAAGCCTTATATCTTCATTCAAAAAATCATGCAACATCTAACCACCTCCTTTTAATGTGCCACTATGCCAAAACCACCCTAGTAATTTGTCTTATATTAGCACCTGGTCTTGCATTTTGCAAGCATGTGTGGTATAATTAGGGTATATACTAATTTTAATGAAACAATCTTGGGAGGATTTCCTGTATTGCGAGGGCCCCAAGATGAAGAGAAAGGAAATCATATGGCTGTAAAAGCTGATATGAAAGCTTTGCTCGAAGCTGGTGCACATTTTGGGCACAAGACGAGCCGCTGGCACCCAAAAATGGCGCCATATATTCACAGTAAGCGTGGCGACGCGCATATTATCAACCTAGAGAAGACCGTAGAAGGTCTAGACGTGGCTTTGCCAAAAATCACTGAAATCGTAAAAGGTGGTAAAAAAGTTCTCTTTGTTGGTACCAAAAAACAGATGAAAGATGCCGTGAAAGAAGCTGCAGAATCTGTAGAAATGCCTTACGTAACTGTACGTTGGGTTGGCGGTACGCTCACTAACGTAGAGACTGTAAATCGCCAAATCAAAAAATTGAAAGATTTGGAACGCCGTATGGCTTCTGGCGAGCTCGAAAATCGCTATTCTAAGCTCGAAGTTCAAAGATTCCAAGAGGAAATTGACCTTTTGAATGAGCGCTATGGTGGCATCAAAGAAATGACCGAACAACCAGCTGCTATCATCGTAGTAGATGCAATCGAAGATAAAAATGCTATCAAAGAAGCTAACGGCCTCAAAATCCCAGTATTTGCCATTACAGATAGCAACGTTGACCCAACCAATATCGACTACGTTATCCCAGCAAATGATGATGCGATCAAAGCTACCAAGCTTATCCTTGATTACTTTGTGGAAGCCATCAAAGAAGGTAAAAAATAATTGCGTAAATTTAATATTAGGAGGCATAAACTATGGCTGAAATTTCAATTGAACAAATTAAAAAGCTAAAAGAACTTTCTGGCGTTGGTCTTACTGATGCCAAAAAAGCCCTCGTAGAAGCCGATGGCGACTTTGACAAAGCCCTTGAAGCTATGCGTAAAAAAGGTCTTACCAAAGCCGAAAAACGTGGCGACCGCGAAACTCGCGAAGGCGTTATCGATGCCTACATCCATGATGGTCGTCTAGGTGCAATCGTAGAAGTAAACTGCGAAACTAGCTTTGTAGCAAAAACCGATGAATTCAAAACTCTTGCTCACCAAATTGCAATGCAGGTAGCTTCGATGAACCCACTTTATGTGTCTGAGGAAGATATTCCAGAAGAGGTCCGCGCTGAAAAGATGAAGGAGCTCGAAGCCAACTTCAAAGGTCCAGAAAACATGAAAGAAAAAATCCTTGAAGGCCAAGCTAAAAAAGCTTTTGCTGATAAGGTCCTTATGAACCAACCATACATTTTGGATGACACCAAGACCGTAGAGCAATTTATTAAGGAAGCCATCGCAAAAACTGGCGAAAATATCACTGTTCGCCAATTTAAGCGGATTGAGCTCGGCGTGACAGAATAATTGCCGACGCCAAAGCTATTAGAGATAAAGCTAAGCACAAAATCGAAGATGAGACTACGCAAGAAGCGCTAGTCTCATTTTTTTGGTTCGCGCCAGTATCTGGAATTTTAATAACCTCGTCATCATCGATGTTGTCTTCCGAATCTGAGGGGTCGTCTGGATTGACGGGGTCGTCTGGGTCTGGTTCTGTGTAAGTGGTAAAATCAACCAGCGTAGCATTGGTACTAACATGAGAAATAATAAGCAGATGGTTGCCATCTTGCAGAGTATCCAAAAAGGCGCTGTCCACCACCACGATTGTACTGCCAGACGTTACGGTGTAATATTCGGACGGCACTTCGACATAATCTATCAAAACACGACGGAAATTTGTAGTTGGATAGTCCATCTCTACCATCAGATTCTCATCACTACCGTTGATGTGCGTCGTACCCTCTGTTCTGATAATATCACCACTACCCCATACGGCATAGACGATAGCATCTGTATCTACATTGGTAAATATATATTCGTCGCCAGCGGTATATGTTGGTTCGGTGGCATCTGGAGAATCGGCATAGCCAAAGAAAGCGTATCCGTCACGAGATGGTTTTTCGCCAGAAATCACAACATAACATTCTGGAGATTCTTCCGTAGTTTGGCAACTAAAATGTCCGACCGTGGTGCCGCCATTACCGTCTAAATAAAGCGTGTGGGTAACTGCATCGGCAGCAAAAGTATTAGCAAAAAACAAGAAATTAGCAAAAATTGCTATGAATGTACCCAGAACAAAAGTGTTTTTATATTGGAATTTCATTTTTATATTTTTGTGTTGACCTTTTATGCTTATGATTATAACAAAAGCGTAGAGTTTGTCAAGAATGTGTATGACGTATGATATAATGGTGATATAAATAAGGAGTTTTTATGTTTGACACGAAAGAAGACCGCAAAAAAATGGAAGAGGTCGTCAATCGTTTTAAAGATGAGATGAAAAAAGTGCGGACTGGGCGTGCGCATCCTGATATGCTGTCCGGCGTGAAAGTCGAAGTTTATGGACAATACATGCCTTTGAATCAAGTTGCCAATATCACTGCCGCCGACGCGACTTTGCTCGTGCTAACGCCATTTGATCCATCCAATATCCAAGCAATTGCAAGCGCGATTCGTGCCGATCAATCCTTGGGGCTTAATCCTGCCGATGATGGACGCGTAATCCGTGTACCAATCCCAGCCCTCACCGAAGAGCGCCGCAAAGAAATCGTCAAAAATGCTTCGGCCAAAGTAGAAAATGCCAAAGTAGCGCTCAGAAACGTGCGTGAAGATGCCAGAAAAGCCGTAAAAATTGCCGAAGAGATGAGCGAAGATGTCAAAAAACGTGCCGAAAAAGAGATTGATGACCTTACTAAAGAATTCAATGACAAAGTAGATGCCGAATTTAAGGCTAAATCTGAAGAGATTATGAGGTTGTAATCATGGCGGAGTTAAAACATTTAGGGGTTATTTGCGATGGCAACCGCAGATGGGCCAAAGAAAAAGGCTTGCCAACATTTAAAGGTCACGAAAAAGGCCTGTCTATAATCGAGGAAATGGTAGACGCAGCAGATGACGCTGGAATTCCGTTTATATCTTTTTACGTTTTTAGTACCGAAAACTGGAACCGCACCGCCGAAGAAGTTAGTTACCTAATGAAACTAATTGAAGTAAAGGTGATGGGGCTTGCCAAGAAAATGAAGGCCAGAAACGGCAAAATGGTGATTCTCGGTTCCAAGAAAAAGGTAGATCCAAAATTAATAGCAATGCTAGAAAAAGCCGAAAAGATGACCGAGGATTGCACCGGCATTACCGTGGGGATTTGTTTTAACTACGGTGGGGAATTAGAAATTGCCGAAGCCGCCACAATCGCAAACGAAGTAGATGGCGAAATCACGCCAGAAACCATTAGGAAACACTTGTATCATCCAGAAATCCCAGATCTCGACATGGTGGTAAGGACTAGCGGCGAGGAGCGTATCTCTGGTTTTATGCTCTGGCGCGCTTCTTATGCGGAATTTTTCTTTATGAAAAAATATTTCCCAGATATCGTGCCTGAGGATATGGATTTGATTGTGAAAGAATACGAAAACCGCAATCGCAGATTTGGCAAATAGTGATATAATAAACTTATGGATATATTTATCGGAGTTGTTGTTGGTCTAGTTGTTTTAATGTTTTTGGTAACTGCGCATGAATTTGGACATTTTATCATGGCACGCCGCAATGGTGTAAGAGTGTTAGAATTCGGAATCTGTTTTCCACCTCGGGCAATCGCCTGGGTCAAAGACCCAAAAACTAAAAAATGGAAAAAAATCCCGCGTAGAGACTGGAAAAAACCGCAAGAAGGTCTGGTTTTTAGTTTGAACTGGCTGCCGATTGGTGGATTTTGCCAGATGGACGGCGAATCCGCGTCCGATACTAGGCCGGGGACTTTTGGCAAGGCGAGTTTTTGGGCCAAAACCAAAATCCTTTTTGGTGGCGTGATGATGAACTGGATTGTGGCGATTATCATTTTTACGATTTTGGCCTGGACTGGCATGCCGGAGTTTCTTGAGGGACAGTTTACGGTGCCAGCAGACACGCGCGTGGAGGCAACTCCAGTAGAAATTGCGTCGGTAGCAGAGGATTCGCCAGCGGATGCGGCTGGGATAGAAGCCGGAGATTTGATTTTGAGCGTGGATGGCAATACTTATTATCATGCCAGCGAAATCACGGATTATAATGAAGCACATGCTGGAGAAGAAGTATCATACAAATTATATCGCCGTGGCGAGGAAGGGTGTAATTGCGATACAGAATTAGAAACTAGCGTAAAGCTTAATCCGGAAGGCTCAGATTATCTTCTTGGCGTCACCATGAAAACCACTCAAACCTTGTCTTACTCCACTTGGTCTGCACCGATTGTAGGCGTAGGTCTCACGGCGCAACTTACGGGCGAAACATTTAAAGGCGTAGGGCAAATGCTTTGGAATTTGGTGTCTGGGATCGGCTCACAATTTAGCCCAGATTCGGAAATTCGCGAAAACGGCCAGCAAGCTATATCGGAAGTGGGAGACTCTGTGTCCGGGCCAGTAGGTATTATTGGGATATTGTTCCCATCCTTTACGGCGGCCGGTCCATCCAATCTAGCATTTCTTGCAGCCTTAATATCGGTATCACTGGCCTGTATGAATGTTTTGCCAATCCCAGCGCTAGATGGCGGCAGGTGGCTCCTGATTGCGATTTATAAATTGCGTAAGAAAAAACTCACCGAAGAGACTGAGGAAAAAATCGTTTCACGAGCTTTTATGGTACTTTTGGCACTTATCTTTATCGTAACAATTTTGGACATCATAAGGTTTTTCTAAGAGGTGAGGCATGAAGAGAGCGCGGTTAAAATTGCCGAAAAATAAGTGGCTAAGATTGGCAGTCGGCCTTAGCCTGATGATGGTTTGGGTTTTTGCGGTAACCATAGTAGCGCAATACATAGTAGGGTATTTACTAATTTGGATTGTCGGCAAAGACAATTTTGGGTTGCCGGTATGGTCTGCGATATATTCGGCGCTCTCTTATGCGCTGGCGCTGCTACTTATTATTTTGGTGCCGCAAAAATTGTTCAAAAAATGGAAGGTTACGCGCGAGAGTTTAGGGTTAAAAAATTTGCCTACTTGGACCGATATTGGATTAGCTCCAGTGGGCTATTTCGTAGCATTGATACTATCTGGAGCGGCAACTTGGCTGTTTTCGAATTTTAGCTGGTTTGATGCAAGCGAAACACAAGATGTTGGATTTAGTTTGATGCTAGGTGGAGCAGACCGTATTATCGCTTTTATTACCTTGGTGGTACTGGCACCAATTGCCGAGGAAATTATTTTCCGTGGGTGGCTATACGGTAAACTGCGCGAAAAAACCTCCGAAATTACGAACAATATTTTATCCATCGTAATTTCTTCGCTCCTTACATCTTTGCTGTTTGGGTTGGTTCATTTCCAATGGAATGTAGCAGTAGATGTATTTTGCGTATCAATAGTCCTTTGCGCGCTACGTGAAATTACCGGTACTATTTACGCCGGTATGCTTGCACACATGCTAAAAAATGGCATCGCATTTTACCTGCTATATGTGGTGGGTATGGTATAATACAGGGTATGAGACTATCAAAATCTTTTATCAAAACCTTACGTGATGCGCCAAAGGACGAAACCGCGCGAAACGGCGCGCTCCTTACCCGTGCAGGCTACGTGCACAAAGAGATGGCGGGTGTGTATGATTATTTGCCGCTTGGCCTCCGAGTAATAGAAAATATTAAGGGAATTATTAGGGACGAACTAAACAAGCTCGGCTGCCAAGAAGTACTAATGAGCACTCTCCAAAACCCTGAGCCATGGGAAAAGACCGGTCGCTTTTCCGACGCAGAGGTAGACATCTGGTTTAAAACCGAGCTTTCTGCTGGTGGCGTACTAGGCCTTGCTCCTACTCACGAGGAGCCAATTACGGAGATGCTAAAAAGCTACATCTCCAGCTACAAAGATTTACCACTCGCAGTATACCAATTCCAGACTAAATTTAGAAACGAGCTTCGTGCTAAATCTGGGATTTTGCGTGGTCGTGAGTTTTTGATGAAAGATCTGTATAGTTTCCATACCTCCGAAGAGGACCTGGATAAGTTTTATGCTGAGGTAGAGGGCGCCTACGCTCGTATCTACGAGAGGCTTGGCCTGGGCGCAGATACGTTTGAGACTTTTGCCTCTGGCGGGATTTTTTCCAAATATTCGCACGAATACCAGACTTTTCTCCCTGTAGGTGAGGATACCGTGTATTATAATGCGGACAAATCCGTAGTTCTAAACAAAGAAGTTTATAATGATGAGGTATTGGACGACCTTGGTGTAGCAGGGGAGAATTTCTCTGAAACTACCGCCGCCGAAGTTGGCAATATCTTTAAACTCAAATTCAAATATTCTGAGCCACTGGGGCTTAAATATGGCGACGAAAACAACGAGCAAAAAGTCGTTTATATGGGGTGTTATGGCATTGGCGTATCCCGCGTGATGGGCGTAATTGCCGAGAAATTTGCTGACGGCAAGGGGTTAGTCTGGCCAGAATCGGTTGCGCCATATAAATATTATTTAGTTGCAATTGGCGAAGATGGCGAAAAGGCCGCCGAAGAACTCTATGCCGGAAATGAAGAGACAATTTTATATGATGATCGCAACGTTCGCCCAGGCGAAAAATTTGCCGACGCAGAGCTAATGGGAATCCCGCATCGCATCGTCATATCAGGGAAGACGCTCGAAAGGAGCGCGGTGGAAATTGCCGACAGAGCGACCGGCGAATCTAAGTTGATTAGCCTAGAAGAGATAAAAAACCTCTTGACTAAATAAGATATATTCTGTATATTTTAAGAGTATTATAGAAGTGGAGCATCAAAATGATTAAAAAGAGCATCAGCCTTACCGCAGAGGGTAAGAAAGAATTAGAAAAAGAGCTCGACGAGCTCATCAAAAACCGCCCAGCGATTGCGGAGCGCATTGCTACGGCGCGCGCTTTTGGTGATTTATCCGAAAACGAAGAATATAGTTCTGCTAGAAACGAACAAAAAATCGCCGAGGGCAGAATTCTAGAGATTCAAGAAATTTTGAAGAATGCCAATATTATTAAAGGTGGCAAAAAAGATAAAGTTGTGCTCGGCGCAACCGTCGTGCTAGATATGGGTGGTAGAAACGTAGAGTATACCTTGGTTGGACCTACCGAAGCCAACCCTTTGGAGGGTAAGATTTCGGACAAGTCGCCAATCGGCAAAGCGATTTTTGGCCGTAAGTCTGGTGAAACTTTTGACTTCAATGGCAAAGCAGTAAAAATCGTTGATATCAAATAACAAAAAAGTATCCTAAGGTTGCGCTCCGGGCCGCTAAGGCCAAGTCTTTACAACCTTAGGAT
>JAZNWC010000015.1:0-15322 GCA_045593145.1 Candidatus Nanosyncoccus sp. | reverse complement strand
CCATCGAGCGACAATAGTTTTTTACTGAAGTCTAAATCTTCTAGTCTAATAAAGTCTACCACCTCTGTATTTAATGCGACATTTGTCTCATTACTATAAAAATCCGCCACTGGCACACTTACTTCAAAAAGAAATTCACCCTCCACCAACTCCGGTAGTTCATATACTTCGCGTTTTGTAATGTGCACGTCTTTATCTAAAACTATTTTATTTTCTTCATCATAAAAAATTTTATCGATAAGATTTTTCTCTTCATTGCTAAGTTCCGCATCAATATACACTACGCCCGGAATTTTAAAAATTCCTGTTTTTGTAAAAAATTGAATCCCAAAAAATACCGCCGCAAAACAAATTGCAAAACCAATAATACTTACAACCATACGTTTCATACCCAAATTATAGCATATCTCGTGTTATAATATTATTATGTTTAAGTGGGCATGGGGTAAAAAAGACGACGCAAAAAAAGAAGTTTTTTCTCCGGATGGGCATATCAAATGTGTTTTCCTTTTAAAAAATGGCGAGATTTTTTATTCCGTTTATAAAGACGAGCATTTAATCGTGCGTCCTTCCGTGCTCGGATTTTTAATTTGCGGCGAAGAACCACTTGGCAAAAATCTACAACTAATTCGCACGCAAACTAAAAAACACACCGAAACCGTCGAAATGCTTTGGGGCGAAGACCAATATATTGATAATAATTATAATGAACTCGCCGTCTATCTTACCGAAAGCACCACTACCCGCCGAATTTTTACTTTGCGTTTCCGCGTGTTTAATAGCGGCGTGGCTTTTCGTTACGAAATCCCACCGCAACCAAAATTCCAACGTATCACCGTGGCCGACGAACTTACCGAATTTAACGTCGAGCCAAACACTACTGCCTGGAAAATCCCCGCCTACCAACCAGACCGTTACGAATATAATTACGAAAAATGTATTGTTTATGATTTGATTAGCTCCGTCCATACTCCACTTACACTCCGCACTACTACCGGCTATTATCTCTCAATCCACGAAGCCGCTCTTTACAATTACGGCTCCATGACCATTAAACTATCTAGCGGCATTTTAAAATCCGATATCACTCCACTCTCGGACGGCACCAAGGCCCACCTTGCCCTGCCTTTTCAGACCCCATGGCGCGTAATTATGATTGCAAATTCTGCTATCGAACTTACCACCAACCGCATAATTTACGCCTTGAACGACCCACCAGCCCAAGATTTTACATGGGTCAAAACTTTGAAATTCATTGGCATTTGGTGGGCAATGTTTGTGGGCGAATGGACCTGGGCGCCCGGCGAACGCCACGGTGCCACTACGGCTCATGCCAAAGAATATATCGACGCGGCTGTGCGCCTTGGCATTACCGGACTTTTGATTGAGGGTTGGAACGATGGCTGGGAAGGCAACTGGCTCGAAAACGGTATCAATAATAAATTTACTACCGCTACGCCAGATTTTGACCTCGAAGAAGTCGCTCGTTACGCCAGACTCCACGGCATCGAGATTGTCGGTCATCACGAAACCGTCGGTTTTGTTGATAATTACGAAAACCAACTAGAAAATGCCTATAATTATTACGCGCTAAATCATATTAACTATATCAAAACTGGCTACGCTGGTAGCATGATGACGATCAACGGCCGCAAAGAATTTCACCATTCACAACTTGGTGTTAATCACTACCAAAAAACTATTGAACTTGCCGCCAAAAAACATATTTGTCTAGATATTCACGAGCCTATCAAGGGTACCGGTATTGAACGCACTTGGCCAAATTTGCTTAGTCGCGAAGGTGCTCGCGGGCAAGAATATGAAGGTGGCGCACTTAGCCCATCACACGCTTGCTTTTTACCGTACACACGTTTACTTGCCGGCGGCATGGATTATACCAACGGTATTTTAGATATCACTAATAGCGTTAAGCGTCTCGCCACTACAGTTACGCGCCAACTTGCTTATTTTATTACGATTTATTCCGGCATGGCGATGGCGGCCGACCGTCCATTTATTTACGAAAATCATTTCAAAGAACTTTTTAAATTTATTCATGACGTCCCAACCAATTTCGAAAAAACTATTCCTCTAGCTGGCGAAGTTGGCGAATATTACGTGGTTGCTCGCAAAAATCGCGACAACGAAAATTGGTATATTGGCGGCGTTACCGACGAATCACCACGTCGCGTTCTTATTAATTTAGATTTTCTTGGTGACGGCAATTATTATGCCGAAATTTATGCCGACAGCAAAGATGCGCATTTTCGCGAAAATCCTTTTGGCTACGAAATCACACGTCGTCGCGTCACCAAAAATGACACACTCGATATGTATATGGCGCCGGGCGGCGGATTTGCTATTCGCTTGTCGCGGTAATTATCAAACGATGCGAAGCATCACCGTTTTCGTATAACTCGCCGGCGCAAGTCATTAATATTATTGTATCAGTATCAGTTGGCGCCAGTAAGGCATCCATATTTATACTGGTTTTTTCTAACATTTCTATATTTTTAACTACATATACATTATAATCATAATCAATTTCATCACCAATTTTAAGATTTTTTAAATTAGAAAACACAGTAGCAGCGTGCCCAATTAATAAAGTTTTGTGAGAAAAACGCGAAAAGCTCCCCACGATCGTATCCGGAGTTTTTAATGTGCGGTCTTCTAGCTGTAATTTTGTAACGCCAGCTTCTAGGCCAATGCTCGGAGCAGAAAGCTCCACCGAAATTTCATAACTTACCGCATCCGCAGTATTTAATCCTCGCGCAAAACAAAAAGTTGCAACAAGAAAACATATTGTTGCCAAAACTTTCCGAAAATCCAATGATTTTCTTAGTTCCACACTCCTCCTTTTCTTCATTATAGCATAAGAACTAAAATCTATGTTATAATTTTTTTATGAAACGTGCTTCAGAAATCGTCGGTAACATCTATCAAAAATATTTGCCAAAGGTCAAGGCCGTAGGTATTACTTTGGATGTAGACTTTCCGGACACTACTCTAATCATAGAGGATAGCGAACGCCTCGAAAAAGATCTCGAAAAATCCGTCAAGTCAGCTATTGCTCGCACCAAAAGTGGACAAATCAAAATTGCCATCAAAAACGGCAAGTTTACCGTATCAGATACCGGACTCACCTTGTCAAAATCCACTTGTGACGCACTTTCTACCGAACATATCAAAGTTAAATCTCGCGTTGGTTTTGGCACTACCATCACCATCAAATAATTACACGCCGGGATTAAACATTTTTAACTTTTTTTCATGCGCTTTGTAATTTTTATCATGTATGCCGACTTCGGCCCAAAAATCACGCGAATGGTTCATGTGATTTAGGTGCGCAAGTTCGTGCAAAATTACATAATCACGCAGGGGCTCGGGCACTTTCATTAGCCCAATGTTAAGTGAAATGGTTTTGTTGGACGAACAACTCCCCCACCTAGTATTCGCATGCGTCAATCTACATTTATCATATTTATAACCATACATTCTAGCGTAATATTCCAATCTATATGGCAAATATTCTTTGGCTTTTTTCATCAGCAGCTTTTTTTGATAGTCACGCGAGCGTTGCTCCCGGGGGTCTTTCACTGGCAATTTTTCACGGATCGCATCACGGTTTTGTCTCAAAAATCTTTTTGCCAAAAATTCTGATGTATACGGTGGTACCGACATTTGCAATCTGCCAGAAGTTGAAACACTAAACCTAATCCCGCGCGCCCACGCGTTTTTTCTCACAATTACTTCGCCAAATTCAGAATCTTTAATTAACATCTGCAAGACCGGCCAATACATGCTTGGCCTGAGTTTCAAAAGTATGTTTACCAGACAAAATAATTGGCGCCTCCACCTCAGATGGTGTCTCTAGGTTATTTACGGCTTTCTCGTAAGCTTGTTTAGCGGCGGCTATAGTTTTGTGACGAGTACGAAGTCTCATTCTAATCGTAGCAAGGTCGGTTTGAATCCAAACGAGAGAAGGCGTGTAGCCCGCTGCTCTAAACACATTGCGGATTTCGGCACGATCTTTTTCGGTGTCCAAATGCCCTTCTAATACAATTGTAGAATGTGTACGCGCAATTAATGCCAGCACATCTAGCATGCTTTTTTTGGATAAATTATCCGTAGCGCAAACTTCATTCAAATTATAATAAGTAAGATTAAATTTTTTGGCAAACTTTTCTGCAAACGTAGTCTTGCCGCTACAAGGCGCACCAAACACTAGTAGCACACGCGGTTTATTTTTATTACCTTCCATAATAATTCTATTGTAGCACAAAAAAATAGAATATATTAATTATTTACGCCGTGATGCGCGGTAAAAGAATTTGCGTCTAATTTTTCAAAAACATAGCCACTAGCCAAACATTGCGCAATGATTCTTTCGACGGCCGCTACCGAAAAATCTTTGATATCATGTTGCAACACCACTGAACTCCCGCCTGGTTTTAAATTCGCAATTACGCGCGCAAAAACTTCATCAGTGGTCGCTACTCCATCCGCATCACCAGAAGATATATTCCAGTCAAAATATGTAAAACCACGCCTAGCTACTTCATTCACTAGCGTACTCATAATGCGTGTACCGCCATCATAATAGGCGCTCACAAGATTTGAACTCCCACCCGGAAACCGCATCAGCATAGACGTTTGCCCAGTAATATTTTTTACTCGTTCTTGCACTGCATACAAATCCGCAAAATAATTGCTCATATTTTGATAAATATATCCATAATTATGCGAAAAAGTATGTAACCCTACAGTATGGCCCTCGTCGTACTCACGCTTTATCATAGCGTCGTCACCACTCCCAGTTACAAAAAAGGTAGCCTTGACATTATATTTTTTCAATACATCAAGAAGCTGCGCTGTATAAGGGCCTGGCCCATCATCAAAAGTTAAATATATGACGCCGGTTGGTTGTATTACCTTAACTGTACGTGTAACTTCCGCTATATTACCATCTTCATCCGTAGCCACGTAAGTTATGGTGTACTCGCCTTCTATGGCGGTATTTACTTCACCATTAACTTCAATTTTTACCTCACTTCTATCATCGTAGGCTTCTACGCCAGCATCTTCATACGAGGAATTTACCCTCACCGTTACATTTTCCCCGCCATTCAAAGCGATTGTCGGCGGCGTTTCATCCGGTACCCGCGGTGGCTTCGGGGCATTATCCATCGCCGCCCCGATAATCGTAATTGTCGCATAGACCCCAAAAGCAAAAATAGTCAAAACTACTAAAAACCAACGCATCCAATGAACTCTCATATTCGTATTATAACAAAAATTGAATTGGAATTGACTTCCAATTCAATTTTCATACTCAAGTTCTTTGCTAAACTTTCTTTCAAGAAAGTTTAAGCTAATGGCAGGGGCGGCAAGACTCGAACTCGCGACACCTGGTTTTGGAGACCAGTCCTCTACCAACTGAGCTACACCCCTTTGCAATTTATTAAATTACAATTTCTATTTTATCATAAAATGTGATAAAATGGTATAGATGAAAATACTAATGCTTGGTTGGGAACTGCCTCCGCACAACAGTGGTGGTCTCGGCGTCGCTTGTTTAAATATGGCGCGCGCACTCGCACACGAAGGTGCCGACATTGATTTTATTGTTCCTTACGAAGCCGAGCATCCCGAAATTAATTTTATGAACGTACTTTCAGCTACACACTTAGATCCAATTTATCGTTATGGCGGCGGCGCTTACGAAAGTCTGCGTCTCATAGAAAAAATCATTCCAATTAAAAATACTTCGCATCTTGTTTCTATCCGCGAAATCCAAAAATCTTATCAAGACTTTGTTGAAAAATATCTCACTAAAAATATCCCTGATATCATCCACGCCCACGACTGGCTCACCTACGAAGCCGCCATTATTGCCAAGAAAAATCACGGCATCCCATTCGTCGCCCATGTTCACGCTACCGAATTCGACCGTGCCGGCATGAAAAACGGCAATCCTCTAATTCATGAAATAGAATATGAGGGTTTAATGATGGCGGACAAAATTATCGCCGTGTCAGAAGCCACCAAGCGCATTATTTACGAAAAATATCATATTCCACTAAACAAAATTGACGTAATTTATAATTCTTTGGACGAAGATTACGAAAAATCCGATTATCATTACAACAAAAACGCCTACAATTATATTTGTAAGCTCAAAACCATGGGCTACACAATAGTCTCCACGGTTGGTCGTTTTACCGTGCAAAAGGGTTTGTGGCATTTGATGCAAGCCGCCGCCATGGCTATTGCCAAAAATCCTAAACTTATTTTCGTCTTTGCCGGCGATGGCGAAGAAAGAAACGAGCTAATTCATCTTGCCGCCGATCTCGGTATCGCCAAAAATGTAATTTTCACGGGCTTTATCCGCGGCAAAAAACTTCGCGACATTTATTCTATTTCTGATATTTTTGTCATGAGCTCTGTGTCCGAACCTTTTGGTCTTACTGCTCTAGAGGCGGCACACCATGGCGACGCCCTCATTCTTACCAAGCAATCTGGCGTTTCGGAAATTATTTGGTCTGCCATGAAATACGATTTTTGGGACGAGCGCAAACTTGCCGATGAAATTGTTGCCGTCTCTACCAACGACACACTTCGCGCCACACTTCAACAAAACGTCAAAAATGAATATCACAAAATCTCTTGGAATCAAGTTGCGAAAAAATGCTTAAAGGTCTATAATAAAATAGTAAAGCATAAGGGGAAATAATTTTGCGCGCGATCTGTCTATATTTACACATCCACCAGCCACTTCGCTACCGCGAATATTCCATTTTTGACGTTGCCAATAATTCTAATTATTACAATAGCGACTGGAACAGCCGCCAGTCCAATGAACGCATTTTCAAAAAAGTTGCCGAAAAAAGTTATCACCCAATGCTAGATTTACTTGAAAAAAATATCAAATCCTACCCAGATTTCAAAGTCTCGCTTTCTATTACAGGCACTTGGCTAGAACAGGCCAAAAAATGGGATAATTCACTAATCGACCAAATTCGCCGCATGGTCAATACTGGCCAAGTAGAAATCGTTGGCGAAACTTTCTATCATTCACTTGCATTTTTCTATAATCTAGACGAATTTAATGCCCAAGTAGAAAAACACAGCGATTTAATTTTTGAATTATTCGGTGTAAGACCACGCGTTTTTCGTAATACGGAGCTTGCATATAATGACTACCTCGCAAAGTGGGCCGAAGAAAAGGGTTACAAAGGTATTTTGGCCGAGGGTTGGGATAAAGTCCTTGGTTGGCGCAGCCCAAACTATGTCTATCGCCCAGCCGGTTGTAAAAATCTCAAACTTCTCCTCAAAAATTACCGTCTATCAGATGATATTGCTTTCCGTTTTTCTAATCGCAATTGGAATGCTTGGCCACTTACCGTACCAAAATATATCAACTGGTTAGATATGGGCTGTCTCCGTGGTAATCTCATTAATCTTTTCATGGATTTTGAAACTTTCGGCGAACACCAATGGAAGGACACCGGCATTTTTGATTTTATGGACAATCTCATTCCGTCTTGGCTTAGTGAATACGAAAACAAATTCGTCACCGTATCCGAAGCCTGCGATTTATCCGAACCGGCCGACGAAATCTCGATGCCTTCTACCGTCACCTGGGCCGACACCGAACGTGATTTGTCCGCCTGGCTCTCCAACTCTCTCCAAACTTCCGCCATGAACGATTTGTTTGCTCTCCGCGACGACATTCTTGCTACTGGCGACGATACCCTCATTTCCGACTGGCGCCACCTCACCACTTCGGATCACCCATACGCCATGTGTACCAAATATTGGAACGATGGCGACGTTCATGCCTACTTCTCTGCCTACGCCTCCCCATACGAAGCCTTCATGTACTTCGAAAACGTCCTCCGCGACATCGAATATAGGTTAAGTAATAATAAAAAATAGCCCTCGGTGGGCTATTTTTTAACGCTTTTTCTCTTTGACTTCGTTACGACCAAGATTTTTCTTAGTCTCAGTAAAGACTACGTGTTTTCTAAGAACTGGATCATACTTCTTGAGAGATAGTTTGTCAGGAGTATTCATCGTGTTTTTCTTGGTATAATAAGCACGAACACCAGACTCCTCAGAAACGAGGCCAACGAGTTTGCGTTTAGTATTATTCTTCTTTGCCATAATTCTTATTATTTTACCACAGATGAAGAAAAAAGGCAAGATATAAAACATCTTGCCTTAGCCTCTGAAGGTGTAACCTACGAACCACACTGTAAGATATGGATAGAGTATTCCGTCTGAGTAAGACAAACTTTGCCACACCTAGCACAGGTCCAAGTTACCGAATAAATACGCTTTGAGCGAAATCTCGGTCGCATCTTCATTTCAGTCACCCCCTTCCTAATTTGCTATCATCGATGATCAAGACAAATTTTACTATTTTTCGCCGTATTTTGCAAGCAATAGCTCAATGAATGCCTTAATATCTTTAATACCCTTATTTTTGTCTGCCGGCACGAATATCTCTGCGTCGTCCAAAAACTTCAAATTTACCACTATATTATATACGGTCTTCATTATGTTAAGAAGTTCCAATTCTTCATCTGCGCTAAATTCATAAACTTTATCATAGACTTCTTCGTCTTTATCTGGCGTCACAAACAAAATATGTGCACGCGTCACCGTATATTTACTATACATCGGCGAAGCATTGAGCAATAACTTATAGAACCCAAGCTGCAGCATATATTTGTACAATGTGGCATGAGATTGCCACTTTTCTTTGTGGTATCCGCCAGTCTTAAAATCATAAATCTCAATAGTTTTTGCCACGTTGTCTATTATAATATGGTCGATTTTGCCAGTTACCGGTACGCCATTTATCGCCAATCGTTCTGGCCCTAGATTTACCTCCGCCTTACCTTGGCGAAGAATTTTGCCAAAAGTTTTTAGAGAAATCGCGAGATCTGCCGGACCCTTTTCGCGCAGTTTGCTCGCCATTTCAGTTGGAATTTCTTTTTTGTCTAGTTCCGCCAAAAAGTATTCCACCGCTTCTTCGTCAGTTATATTTTTGTTCGTTACCTGCTCAAAAGTTTTATGAATCAAATCACCAAAGGCGAGGGCTTCAGTTTCTGGCTCACGCGGAGCCTGCAAAACATAATTTTCAAAAAACCTCTCTGGCCCACCATAGGCTATATCTACAAAAGATGTCAAAGACGTAGCGGACATCCGCCAATTCGCCACCCGCTCACGATAAATCGCTCTGAGATCTGGCGAAGCCGCTGTATAGAGCGCCAGCCAATTTCGCACATTTTTTTCGGCAATTTCCACCGCGCCCACTTCGTAATAAGTTTTTACCTTTCCGGCCGGAATCAGCGGCGATTTTACTTCATCTTTTTCTTTGTCCAAATACTCTTCCAAGTATTCTAGCCTATCTGGAGATTTGTCATCAAAATCGTGCAAAGCATTAGTAATAAAAATCCCTTCCTTGGCACGCGTCAAAGCCACATATAATATACGTAGTTTTTCGCCATCCGTAGTGCCAGTATGGCGAATTTGCGTCAAATTTTTTGGTAGCGTTAGCAAACTATTATTACCCTTACCTTTGCCCCACGCCACGTGGTCTGCCGAAATCACAAACACATACGAAAATTCCAACCCTTTGGCCTTGTGCGCAGTCAAAATCGACACCGCTTCATCCGCCTCACGGTACGGGCTGGTCGCATTTAATTCCATTTCGACATCTTCGTAATCTTTTATCATATTTACGAGGTCAGATAGTCTCAAAGTTTTTTCGCCAAAATGCCGACGGAGTTTACCCCTAAGCGCAGCCAGATTTTCGTACAAAGAAAATGTCGTATAATCCGCCTTGCCCGCATAATAAGCAAGTAGTGGCGACCGATAACCGTTTAATTCTGCCGTGCCGATTATATAATCCAGCATAATTTCTAGCGGTTCATTAAAAGATTTCGCAATCAAATTCGCAAAAAATTCCGCCACTTGTCGGATTTTTTCATCTTCGGAGTTCGCCAAAACTTCAAACATTGATTTTTTATCACTTCTAGCTTGTCCAACTAATTTTACTACCTCCAAAATCGGCAAACCAAAAAACGGATACGACAAAATTTCCAAAATCGATGTATCCACGCGTTTTTCGTTAGCATTCTCATAAATAAATTTTGCTATCGTGATAATCTGATGGATTTTTTCGTCTTCTAAGAGATTATTTTGTTTTTCGTAAGCAATCTTAATTTCTGGATGCGCCGCCAAAAATGGCAAAAGTGGCGTAAAATATTTGCGTTTATACGAAATCACCGCAATTTCGTTTTGCGATACGCCGGATTTGACTAGTTCGCTAATTTTATTCGCCACAAAATCAAATTCCATTTCCGATGTCAAAAATTCCGCCCGGTGGATTTGTGTTTCTTTAGGCTCTGGGCGATGTGCAATCAATTCTTTGTCCGCAAATCTATCCGGAGCCTGCTCAATAATTTTACGCGAAAAATCCAAAATCTCTTGCGTGCTCCGATAATTTTCGACCAGTGCCACCACGTGCGCATTATAATGTTCCTGAAAATCCGTCAAATTAGTCGACTTCGCGCCCTGAAATTCATAAATCGCTTGGTCGTCATCACCCACCGCCATAATCAAAGGCTTTTCGTAATCCGTCAGCTCTTTGATAATCGCCAGTTGCGACGGGTTGGTGTCCTGAAATTCATCCAACATAATAAACTGATACCGCTCCGACAAAGTCAACCTAAACCCGGTATCGGTTTTTAATACGCGCGCCGCCTCTTGTATCATATCATCAAAATCATATAGACCTTCAGCCTTCAAAAATTCATCATACGCCGTCATTACATTAGCCAAACTCATTAGTTTTTTATTAGCCACGCGATCTTTTAATCTATAATTTCCACGCTCGTCCTTTTCAAAATAATCATCGCGCCATTTAGATAAAGGCGTGATTTTTTCGCTCGCCTCCGCCTCGTTTATTGCCGTTTTTAAATCTTGTGCCAAATACACAATATTTCGCTCTATATTTTTTACCACCGGCTTCAAATCGGCAAAATCTTTCAATATATTATATATAGGCAAATACGCATTATCAAAAGATGGTCTAAAAGCCCTCGGCACTACATTTTTTAATAGTGGCGAAATCGCCTCAGACAAAACTTTAGAATCCTCAATATTCTGCTCTGCAATTTTTGCTAAATCTTTGGCGCTCAGCCCCGCGCTTTTAGCCGAAGAAATTACGCTAATAATATCTCGCACGTTATCGCCGCGCAAAATATCCCGACCCGACAATTTGTCTCGAATCTCTTTTACAATTTTATATTGCGCCACCTCATCTATAGCGGCATCTAGCCGCCGGTCGTAATCTTCGGCATAATTTTTGTACTGCGCCAAAATTTCCGACCCGAACGCATGATAAGTACCGATATTTACTTTGAGTCCGTCTTTGCCGATTACGCTCTTCAAACGTTCGCGCATATTTGCCGCACCAGTTTCGGTAAAAGTAAGGCACAAAATATTTTCCGGCGCCGTATCCGTATTTTTCAAAATATACGCTACCTTTTCGGATAAAAGTTGAGTTTTACCGGTGCCCGGCCCAGCCAAAACCAAAAGTGGCCCATCTAAATACTCTACTGCTTCTTTTTGCTTAGCATTTAACCCCACGTTTTGCTCCTCTCTATCAAATCACGTAATTTCGCCACTTCTTCCGGCACTTTTATAACGCCGTTTTTAATTTTGACAAGCGCGGATAAACCTTCTACAGTTTTTTCTGGCTCGGCTTTAGAGTTTTTTCTCAAAATCTGTCCAAATTCATAATTCCTAGATGGATAATCACAGGTGAGTTTAAGGTCGCCTTTACCGCAAACCAAATCCACCGTCTCGGCCTGAGCGCCATTTGCTTCCAGTACTAGTTTCATCTCTTTTTCTGTTTCACGCAAAAAAGTACTGTGTTCTTTTGTGCCAGCTTTAAGCCCAAGTAGCCCACAATACAAAGCATAAACATTCTTGAGCGCGCCACACATCAATACGCCTTTTTCGTCATTCGTAAAATCAAAAGTAAGATAGCTAGTGCCAAACATTTCCACCACACGCTCATCCGTAGCGGTAAGAATAGTCTTTTTGCCGGCTTTAATATCGTCCGCAAAACCAGGCCCAGAAATAATCATGTAATCTTTAAAATCGGCAAATATTTTGTCCGACAATATTCCCTTTGTCGCAATAATCAGAGGTTTATTTTTTGGCAGCCTCGGCAAAAGATACGGTACGGCTTTGCTCGGCACCGCAAGCACCAACATCTTGGCATCTTCCAAAACTTCCGTCAAAGTTTCGTTCATACATTTGCTATCATAATAGTCTATGTCGTAACCTTTTTCCGCCAAAATCCCACCGAGTGCCGTACCAAAAGCCCCCGCCCCCAAAATCGCAATTTTCATTTTCCTCCAAACTTATATCTCTATTATACCACAAAAAGCCCCCAGAGGGCTCTTTGAAGGCCTATTGTATACAATGAAGTGTCTTTAGAACCTTACTAACCATCATCAAAATTTCAACCCCCACCTTATTTCAACTGCGCTCGTGTTATAATTTTGTTTACTATGAAAAACACAGAATTAAATATATCTCGTGAACAATATCGAGAAAACAAACAAAATATCAAAATAAACGAGGAAACGAACTACAACAAAATAGTAATTTTGCCATGTAGCGGTAACCGAGGCTGGTACGAAATGGGCGACCATTCAATGTTAATCTACGCCTACAAAATCTGTGCCAAATTAAATATCAAAACTCCCCATATCGTTAGCGATCAAGACAGTTTTGACTCCCCTTTCGACATCGGTATCATCCGCACGCGCAATCCTAAGTTAATGGAAACTCACGTCAAAAAATCCGGACTTTTCAAATCTGCCGTTTGCGATGAAAATCAAAATTACATCATTACGCTCAATACTACTTTTAAAGCAAACGAAATTAACGAAATCGAAAAACAAGAAATCAAAAGGCAACTCAGCAACGGCAAAATTGTCACGGTAGAATATTCAGACCCATCTTTAGCGAGAGCTTTATCCAACGCCAGCATCAAAGCCCATGTGGCCTGTGCTAATCATCTAGATAAAATTACAGCCAGTTCCAATGGAATAAGATTGATAAACGATATCGACCGCGTTTTGTTTTCTTACTACCAACTGGCCACCAGCAAAAAGAATAAATTTCCGGCCAAAGTTTGGGACGAAATGATTTCTAGTATCCATAACGCAATTATCGAGCTAGAAATCATTGGCAATTTGGGCCAATTTAGCCATAGCACGCTCATGTCGATTGGCGAATTATTGCTAGACGTCAAAAAGCGCTTAAAAAATAACCGCGTTTATCACGCTCTCAAAGAAGAAGAGAAAAATAATGAGTAAAATACAAATACCAAATATCAAAATCGAAGATGCCGTCAAAGATATCAAACAAATAGGGTTTGAAAACTGGCTGCTAGCGACACTGATGGTCGCGTTTCTGGATGCCAGAAAAGGCAAATTAAAAACTCACGACGAGCACAAATTCGAAGTAAATTATATTGAAAACCTTGTCAAACTCCGCGATGCAATTATCAGCAAAACCTACGAACCGGGCAGTTCAGTGTCTTTTGTAGTGTTTGAGCCAATGGTGCGGGAAATTTTCGCCGCGCCTTTTATGGACCGCGTAGTGCACCACTTTCTGTTTACGCTTCAAGGCAAGTGGTGGGACGACCGGCTCATCAACGATTCCTACTCTTGCCGCGTTGGCAAAGGTACACTTTTTGCAGCTAAACGCATGCAAAAAATGATGCGTCAGGCCACAGCCGGTGGCTCCAAAAAAGCCTACATCATCAAACTGGATATCAGTGGATATTTTATGTCTTTGCCACGGAAAAAAATTTATGGTCGCATTCGCTGGGGTCTAGACCAACAATTTACTAAATACAAAAACAATCCAGCTGGCTATCAACTTTACCGCACCTGTGATTTTTTGTGGCGCAAAGTTCTTTTCGACGACCCAGTCAAAAAGGCACACAAACGTGGACCACTCGAAAATTGGGCCCCCAGCACTCTGCCGCCCAAAAAGAGTCTGTATAATCAACCTTACGGCTACGGCATCGTTATCGGCAATCTCACGTCGCAACTTACTTCCAATACCTATCTAGATGAACTGGATCGTTTTGTAAAATTCAAATTAAAATACAAATATTATGGGCGCTATGTGGACGACTTCTTTATTATTGTAGATGAAGACCATTACAAAAAAGCCAAACAAGACATCGCAAAAATCGAGAAGTTTTTAAAAGATGAGTTAGAGTTGACTTTGCACAAAAAGAAACGTCATTTCGTAAATGTAGAAAAAGGTGTAGAATTTGTGGGCTATCGAATTTATCCAAATGCGATTTTACCATCAGATCGTATGCAAAAACATTTCAAAAAAGCAGTGATGGATGTGGCCTATGGCTACAAAGATATCGAAAGTATAATTTCTTATCTAGGATTAATGAAGCACATGAATGCCAAAAAATTCCTAACAAACGTATTCGACGATATGGGTTGGGACGCAGAAGCATAAGGCAGGAGAACTTGTGGGAGTTGCGGGGAGAAGGGAAAGTGCCGGGAGCCTACTCGGCAACGCAGCGGATAGCCCTTCCGTTGTTCCGGTTGTTGCTATTCTGCGCATTGACGCCGCCATAATTGAAGTTGAGGTTCCGTGCGTTGGTAGAGCTATCTACGGTACTAGACCAGTAGTTGCCGTTGTAGCCGGCGTTGTTCAGCACCTTGCTGTTCACGTTCCCTCCGCGTACAAAGAATAGCCGAGCTAGGGAATCCTAGAACAAGTGCGGTTACGTAAGAAGCTTGCATCTGACATCAACCGTAGCTGATGTCGACGTTTCTGATGTGGACCCTACATAAAGGTATTCTTACCCAGTTCCCACTTTTTTAAGTCTCTGCCACAAGATGATTTCTAGAAGTAAATCACGTTGCCGCAGTTCAACTAGTTCTCCCCCCATAAAAACATTGTATCACTCAGCGGGGTTGCTACGCAACCCCAGGCTTTTTTGTTTGCTCAGTCCTGCTCATCTTTATTTTTTATCTTTCTCGTGGTTTGTACTATTCTCGCCCATTGCAAGGGCATAAATGCCCTTGCAGTTCCCTTTTTCCATTAGTGGGTAACTGCGGGGAGAAGGGAAAGTGCCGGGAGCCTACTCGGCAACGCAGCGGATGGCCCAACCGTTGTACCGGTTGGTGCTAGCCTGCGTATTGACGCCGCCAGAATCGAAGGTGAGGCGCCGTGCGTTGGTAGAGCT
>JAZNWC010000014.1:0-29529 GCA_045593145.1 Candidatus Nanosyncoccus sp. | reverse complement strand
TTTTGTATTATTGCGCATATCGATCATGGTAAGTCCACACTTGCGGATCGCATGATGGAACTTACTGGTACTGTCGAGAAACGTGAGATGAAATCTCAGCTTCTTGATTCGATGGAGCTTGAGCGTGAGAAGGGTATCACGATTAAACTTGCGCCTGTAACAATGCACTGGAAGGGGTATACTCTTAATTTAATTGATACTCCGGGGCACGTGGATTTCTCATATGAAGTTTCTAGGAGTTTGCAGGCGGTGGAGTCGGCAGTATTAGTGGTGGATGCTACACAAGGTATTCAGGCGCAAACTCTTGCAAATGTTTATCTTGCGATTGAGCAAGATTTGACAATCATTCCGGTAATTAATAAAGTTGATTTACCAGCGGCAGACACTGAGGCGGTAGCGGCGCAAATCATGAATTTACTTGGCTGTAAACGTGAGGATATTATTGGTGTTTCGGCAAAAACTGGGCTAAATGTAGAAAAAGTCCTTGATGAAATCATAGAGAAAGGCCCCGCTCCTCGTAAATAGTGGTATAATATATACAGTTCTGGTGTGGAGAAAGTATATTAGAGAGGGGGTGGGCTTATGTCACTTAAGTTGTTTTTCGTGCGCCATGGACAGAGCGAGGCGAATCTTTGCGACATCTTTTATGATGATGCTGAGGCTGAGCTCACGATGTTTGGCAAAGGCCAAGCAATGGGTGTGGGCAAAGAACTAAAAGCAATGAACGTGGGCTTTACGGCGATTTATTGCTCGCCGTATGAGCGTGCACGCGCTACGTGCGAGATTGCTTTGGAATCGGCGGGTATGAAGGGCCGTAAAGTAATATATGATCAAAGATTGATCGAGCGTAGATTCGACGGTACGTTTGGCAAAAGTATTACTCATGAGCAATGGGTAGAGCTTTGCGACTATGAATCTAGTTTGGCAGAAACGCTTGGTGTAGAAACTTTGGACGATTTGGAGGAAAGGGCAAGAAGTTTTGTCGAGGAGATAAAAAGAAAATATCCGGTAGGAAATATCTTGGTTTTCTCTCATGGTCTGTTTGGCATTGCGGTTCATACCGTAGTATACGGGCATCCGGAGTCTGATTCTACATATGGTGTTAAGCTGCTAAAAAATTGCGAAATAGAAATCTTTGATTTGCAGTGACATGTGGGCTCAGCTTTTGTGCTGGGCCCCTTTTTGTGTTATAATATTTTTATGTCTACAAGGGCGCTTATCTTTGATTCTTATTTTGACGACTACCGTGGCGTAGTTTTGTATGTGCGGATTTTTGAGGGCGAAATTAATAAAAACGCCGAGATTTTGATGATGGCGGCTGGGACAAAAGGTTTAGCGCTTGAAGTGGGGGTACTGACGCCAAAAATGACGCCGCGTGAGAAACTATCTGAGGGCGAGATTGGTTACATTGTGACAAACCTTAAAACCACGCGTGAGGCAAAGGTAGGTGATACGGTGACGATTGCAAAAGAACCAGCCGAACATGCTTTGCCGGGTTACAAGGATGTGCTTCCGTTTGTGTATGCGGGGTTTTTCCCGGTATCAAACGATCAATATAAGGATTTGAAGGAAGCAATCGAAAAGCTGTCGCTGTCTGATTCGGCTTTACGTTATGAGCCGGAAAATTCGCCAGTTCTCGGGTTTGGGCTTCGTATTGGATTTCTCGGACTTCTTCATATGGATATTATTCGTGAGAGACTTGAGCGCGAGTTTAATCTAGATCTAATTGTTACTAACCCTTCGACAAATTATGAAGTTGTGATGAATAATGGTGAGGTGATTGAAATTAAGTCAGCAGCGGATTTGCCGGATGCGTCTGAGATTCGTGAAATTCGCGAGCCGTGGGTAAAAGGTGAAATCATTTTGCCAAAGCCGATGATTGGAAACGTGTTGAATTTGATAAATGAAAAACGCGGACACCAGACGAATCTTAGCTATATTGAAGAGCGTGCGGTAATTGATTTTGAAGCACCGATGGCAAACCTGCTGACGGATTTTTATGACCAGCTCAAGTCTGCAACTTCGGGTTACGCCTCGTTTAATTATGAACTTAACGGCTACCGGGCGGAAGATTTGGTGAGAGTAGATTTCCTCGTAGCTGGACACAAAATGGATGCACTCTCTGTGATGGCACACCGCAGCGAAGCGGATGCAATTGGTCGTGAAGTAACGAAAAAACTAAAAGAAGTGATTCCGCGCCAGAATTATGAAGTAGCGCTGCAGGCGGCGATTGGTGCACGTATTATTGCGCGCGAAACGATTGGTGCGTATCGTAAGGATGTGACGGTAAAAATTCACACAGGAGACCGTGACCGTAAGGCAAAATTACTAGAAAAACAAAAACGTGGTAAGGCTCGGATGAAACGTTTTGGCAAAATCGATATTCCTTCCGAAGCATTTACTGTCATGCTCAAAAGAGATTAATAGAAATTACATTATTTTCTATGTTATAATTTTAAGTATGAAGAAATTTTTTGTAGTGATAGCGATTTTGACAGTAAGTATTGTGAGTGTGCCGGCGATGGCGGTTACATCTTCGCAGCAAAAATTAATAAAAGAAAAATGTAATGATATAAAAACTAGTTTGGTAAATTTGCAACATGAAGATTCGCGTGTGAGAGTTTACCTCGGTAGATATTATGAAATTGTTTTAAATAAATTTATTGTGCCTTTGAATTTGCGTTTGGTAGAAAATAATACTTCTAATAATAATTTAATGGAAAGTCAAAGTAATTTTAGTGTAGCGCGTGAGAAATTTGTAAATGATTATATTAGCTACCAGCAAAGTTTGGAAGAGCTGGTGGCGGTGAATTGTACAGAAGAACCAGCAAAATTTTACGAGAAATTAGTTTCTACGCGTAGCAAGCGTAAAATGGTGAGCCAAGACGCAGTAAAGTTGGAGACTTTAGCTGGGAAGCAAATAAATTTGGTACAAAGTTTGAAGGAGACAATAAAATGACAATTGGTGGTAGGAACTTGGTGGTCCTTGGCGTCTTGTCTTGTGCGATTGCAGTAGCTACGGCTGGGGTGTCGCTTGCAATTTATCATAACACGGGTGATATCTATTTGGATCGGTCTAGGCCTGGGTTTTTGCCAGATGAGGAAGAGATCGAAAAAGATGAAGATAAAAAAGAAAATGAAGACTTTAATTTTTCGGCAAGTGGAAAAATTACTAAAGAAGTACTAGAAGAATATTTGACGAATTTGCAACTAGAGCTTGATGCAATTGAAAGTTACCAAGATCCATTTGGCGAGGAAGCCCTTAGCAACAACAAGCTTGGTATTGGTGAATAAAAAATAGGGCTTGCCCCTTGTGGTCTGGGTGACCTGACTTGAACAGGCGACCTCAGCGTCCCGAACGCTGCGCGCTACCAACTGCGCTACACCCAGATATGTATATTATACCATAACTTGAACAGGCGACCTCAGCGTCCCTACGCTAAAGCGCTACCAATTGCGCTACACCCAGATACTGATATTATAACACAGATTTTGGACTTGCCCGCCGAAGGCGGCCACAGTCCTGCTTTTTGAGTTTTTATGTAATAAAAATGGTCTGGGTGACAGGACTTGAACCTGCGACCTCGACTTCCCAAAAGTCGCGCGCTACCAACTGTGCTACACCCAGACGGTATTTATATTATAGCATACTTTAAAGAAAATATGATAAAATAAATAGATAAGGAGATACAAAAAGTGGCAGATAATACACCAAGAAAAAATGGCAACGTAAATAATCGTTCAAATGTAGTAAGAAGCATTTTATTTACTTTTGTTTTGGTTTGTTTTGCGATGTTTTTATTCGCAAATATGAATTACGGTGAAGTAAAAAAGACAGAAGTGCCGATTTCAGATGTAATTAACCGTGCGAATGATCCAGAGGGTAACATTGCTAAGATTACTATAACGGGGAATACTCTTGATATTACATTAAAAGGCGAAAAAGAGCCGACCGAAACTTCCAGAAAAGATAATGCTGGGACTTTGTATGATCAAGGTTTGGTGAAATATTGCGAAGGCATGGAAGCGGAAGCTTTAACTGAGTGTGAAAAAACTTATCCAGTAATTGAATATAAGGAAGATGCTAATGTATGGGGTGTGGTGCTAGATGTGGCATTGACGGTGCTGCCAATTATCGCTCTTGTGATATTCTTTTCTTGGATGATGCGGCAAGCTACGGCGGCTAATAACCAATCAATGAGTTTTGGCAAAGCCAGAGCAAAGCTCTATGGCCCAGATAAAAAGAAGGTTACGTTTAAAGATGTAGCTGGTAACGAATCAGCTAAGCAAGATTTGACTGAAATTGTGGATTTTTTGAAAAGTCCAAAAAAGTACGAAAAACTTGGTGCCAAAATTCCACGTGGCGTGTTACTTGCGGGTGAGCCTGGTACTGGTAAAACTTTGATGGCGCGCGCAGTGGCGGGCGAGGCTGATGTGCCATTTTTCTCAATCTCTGGTTCGGAATTCGCCGAGATGTTTGTGGGTGTAGGCGCAAGTCGGGTGCGAGATCTGTTCTCTAAAGCTAAGAAAAACGCACCGTCTATTATATTTATTGATGAGATTGATGCGGTAGCACATAAACGTGATGCACGTGGTGGGGCCGGCCGCGAAGATGAGCAGACTCTCAACCAAATTCTCGTAGAGATGGATGGGTTTGATAATGATAGTGGCGTAATCGTGATGGCCGCAACTAACCGTGTAGATATGCTAGACAAGGCGCTGCTTCGCCCAGGGCGTTTTGACCGCCATGTAAATGTAACTTTGCCAGAAAGAAAAGACCGTCTGGAAATTTTGAAAGTGCATTTTAAGGGTAAACCGGTAGAAGAAAACGTAGACCTCGAGGCACTGGCTAAAAAGACAGCAGGCTCGAGCGGCGCGGATCTTGCAAATATTGCAAATGAAGCTGCGATTACGGCGGCGCGCGAGGGCCACAAAGCCATCTCTAATAAAGATTTGACTGAGGCGTTTGAGCGTGTAGCGATTGGGCCAGAAAGAAAGTCCAAAGTAATGAACGAAAAAGAACGCCAAATCACGGCTTATCATGAGGCTGGGCACGCGATTGTGGGACATGTATTGCCAGATTCTGACCCAGTACATAAAGTTACAATTATTCCGCGTGGTGCTACGGGCGGTGTAACTTGGTTCTTGCCTCCAGAAGACAGAAGCTACAAAAATATCTATGAGCTTAAAGATATTTTGGCACGTGCGATGGGTGGACGTGTGGCAGAAAAAATTGTGTTTGGCGGTGATGCAGTGACGACTGGTGCGTCTTCCGATTTGAAACACGTGGCGGAACTTTCTAAATCGATGGTCGTGGAAGAAGGTATGGGCAAGAATATGCGTAATATGGTATTTCCAAGTGAATCTACTGGGTATTATACGATTACTACTGGCAAACCATACTCCGAGAAGACTGCCGAGCAAATTGATGCAGAAATAAAACTACTTTCTGATGAAGCAGCAAAGCGGGCAGAAGAAGTATTAAAGGCAAATCGCAAAGTATTAGACGAACTTGCTGCGGCGCTGCTTAAAAATGAGACGCTTGAGGAAGCAGAGCTCGAACCGATTTTGAAATCGGCGAAGCTCCCGACTGTAGCAAAATTACATTAACACTTGGAGGAGGCAATATGGAGAGATTAACAAAGTATTTTGTGCCGGAAAAATACATTCTAGATTTAAAAATTGATAAAAACGAGAATACGATTGGTGGGACGGTAAAAGTTTTTGGTGAAGCAAAGGCTGACGTGATAAAATTTCATGCCGTGAATCTTAATATTAAGTTTGTAAAACTTAATAATAAGATTGTAAAACATAATGTTAAGAATAATATTTTAGAAATCGAAGCGGGAAAAGGTAAGTGTGAGGTTGAAATCGAATACGATGGGACTTTGAACGAAAATATGCAAGGGGCGTATCTTTCGACTTATGAATATAATGGTAAAAAAGAAATTATTGTGGCGACGCAATTTGAAAGCCACTACGCGAGAGAGGCTTTTCCATGTATTGATGAGCCAGAAGCGAAAGCCGTGTTTGAACTTGCAATTATGGTGGATGGTGATAATTTGGTACTCTCTAATACACCTGTAAAAAATGTTGTAAAAAATACAACATTTTTTGAACCGACACCAAGAATGAGTACGTATTTACTGGCGTGGGTGATTGGTAGATTTCATGGTAAGACCGTGAAAAATGCGCATGGCATAGAGATTACGACTTATGCGGCGCTGAATCATGATATTGATACGGTGGATTTTGCGAATGAGATTGCGGCGAAATCTTTGGAATTTTATGATGATAATTTTGGCGTGCCGTATCCTCTGAAAAAATTAGACCAAGTGGCGCTTCCAGATTTTGAAGCGGGCGCGATGGAAAACTGGGGGCTAGTGACTTATCGTGAGTCGATGTTGTTGGCAGATAGAGATGGTTCGGTAGGGACGAAAAAATCGGTAGCGCTGACAGTGGCGCATGAACTTTCGCATCAATGGTTTGGTGATTTGGTAACGATGAAATGGTGGGACGATTTGTGGCTAAACGAATCTTTTGCGAGCGTGATGGAATATTATGCGGTGGACTACGCGTACCCAGAATTTAGTATTTTTGATTTTTTCTATACGCGCGAAGCGATGCCGGCACTTTGGCGTGATGCATTGTCTGGCGTGCAGTCCGTGCATCAGGACGTAGAAAATCCGGAAGAAATTGCCACGCTTTTTGACCCGGCAATCGTATATGCGAAGGGTGCAAGATTGATGCAGATGCTAATTCGGGCGATGGGCTGGGAGAATTTTACTAAAGGCATTAAAGATTATTTTGAAAAATATCAATATAATAATACGGTGGGTGATGATTTGTGGAATGCTTTGAATCCGTATGCGGATTTTGACCCGTACGAACTGATGCATGCGTTTATTGATAAGCCTGGATTTCCGGTGATCACAGACGGAACGCAAAAAAGATTTTTGCTAGACAACGAAATGGCGGAGTCTGATTGGCCGATTCCGGAAGTCAAGGGCGATATGTCTGGGCACTATATTATCAATTTGACGGAAGATGAGTTTAACGAGAAACTTGCGGATTTTGATAATTTGAGTTTGGAGGAAAAACTAAGACTCCTCATCGACCGAGATTTATTAGCAAAAACTTCGCTGGTGAGCAGTGCGTCGCTTTTGCCGCTAATTAAAAAATTTGAGAATGAAAATAATGCGGTGATTTGGGATTTGGTAGTGGCGATTGTGGGCACGCTAAAAATTTATTTCCAGTATAATACGCCAGAAGAAAAAATGTTCAAAAAGTTTGTAGGAGAGTTGGCCGACAGGAAATTAAAAGAAATTGGTTTAGTGACAAAAGATTTTAATGACATGAATGAAATTCGTCTGCGGTCTAATATGCTAGCGCTGAAGTTTTATGCGGAAGACAAAGAAGTTTTGAAAGAGTTAGCGGGGCTTTATGATGAGAATTACGAAAAAATGGATGTGGAAGTAAGAGATGATATTTTGGATGCGAAGATTTTCTTAGAGCCGGAGATGGTTGATAAATACATTTTTGATTATCAAAAAATCGCTGAGCCGGAGCTAAAATTTGATTTGCTGTTTGCGGCGACATTGTCGCGTGACGCGATGGTGATTAATAAAATGGTAGAACTACTAGAAAAACCAGAAATTGTGAAACCGCAAGACCACTTCCATTTGTTTATTTATGAATATCGTAATCCGGCGGCCAAAGCGAAAGTTTGGGAGTGGCTGACGACACATTGGGATTATGTCAAAAAAATAACGGGTGATAAATCGCTTGAAGATTATCCGAGATACATCGCGTCTTCTATCAAAACAAAAGAAGATTATGAAAAATATCACGAATTCTTTGGCCCGATGGCGGATGAACCGGCTTTGAAACGGGCAATCGAAGTGGGCGAAAATGAAATCAAAGCTAGACTAAAGTTGATTGAAGAAGACCAAAAGGCTGTATGGCAAGAACTTGCAAATTGCTTGTGATTATATAAAACTGGTGTATAATATATATTATGGATGGGTATACACTAACACATAAAACACCAACACGTAAAGATTTTATTGATACGGCTGACTTTGACCAGTCAGAGATGATGGACATTATAACAACCGCTAGGACCGTGCGTGATTTTATTAAAAGTGGTAAATACCTAAATTCACTTTTTCATAAAAATTTGGCAATGATTTTTGAGCAGAAATCAACAAGAACGAGGGTTTCTTTTGAAGTTGCAATGACGCAATTGGGGGGGGCGGCCCTCAATCTTGCACCTGGCGCAATACAGCTCGGTAAACACGAAACGATCGAGGATACCGCTAGGGTTCTTGGGCGGATGTGCGATATGATTATGTCGCGCGTAGATAGACATGAATCCATTGAGGCCTTGGCAAAATATGCCCAGGTGCCAGTGATTAATGGTATGAGCGACAAAGTCCATCCTACGCAGGGCGTTGGTGATATGATTACGATTCTTGATCATTGGCCGGCTGGTAAAAGGGCTGATGAGATGAAAGTGATTTTTGTGGGTGATGCTACACAAGTTTGTAACACTTTGTGTGAAATGACTACTAAAATGGGCATGAATTTTGTGCATTTTGGTCCAGCGAACCATAAAATTAGTGATGAGTGGCTGGAAATTGGTCGCAAAAATAATGAAAAATACGGTGGAACTTGTATTTGGAGTGAAGATCCAGAAGTTTTGAAGGGTGCCGATTTTATTTATACAGATGTTTGGTATGGACTCTATGATAAGGAGACGCCAAAAGATGTTTATATGGCAGATTTTTATCCGAAATATCAGGTGAATGATGAGATGATGGCGGCGACTGGTAATCCAAACTGCAAGTTTATGCACTGTTTGCCAGCAAGTCGTAATGAGGAAGTGACGGATTCGGTACTGGATGGGCCAAATTCGGTAGCTTGGGATGAGGCAGAAAATCGTTTGACTGCACAAAGAGGATTGGTATTGTATTTTGGTGGTGTAGCTCAGGTTACACTGAATTATATTAAACGGCAAAAGGAGGTAGCATAATGCCGAAGAAAAAATATAAGTTTAGGCTGTTTAGCGCAGTGTTAGCTACGGTCTGTATAATTTTGGTGGCGGATGCGGTCGCGCCGACGGCGGCGATTGGGCATTCGATGTACCTTTGGTGGGCGATTATGCTCATCGGGTTCTTTGTGCCGTATGCGCTTATTAGCGCAGAGCTTGGCACACAATATCCATCTGAAGGTGGTATGTACACCTGGGTGAAGAAAGCCTTTGGCAAAAAGTGGGCTTCGCGCGTAGCTTGGTTTTACTGGGTGAATTATCCGCTTTGGATTGCCTCTCTTGCTGATCTTATTACTACGCTCATTATGGAGATGTTTGGCATTGAGATGGAAATGTGGATGGTGCTCGCAATCCAGGTAGCCTATATCGTTCTTGTGACGGTACTTGGCATGTTGCGCATCTCTCAATCTGACTGGGTGGCAAATATCGGCGCTATTATTAAGATTGCTATTCTTGGTGGAATTGGCGTGCTAGGTATTTACATTTTGGTGACTAAAGGCACAGCGAACCCAGTGGAAGGTTGGCAAGATTTTGTACCACTAATTGGTACGGGTGGTGGCATAGATTGGGCTGGTCTTTCGTTTGTCTCGCTTATCATTTTTAACATGCTTGGTTTTGAGGTGGTTGGTACATTTTATGATGATATGGATAAACCGAAAAAACAAATCCCACAAGCCATCATTCTTGGCGGCATCTTGATTGCAATTTTCTACATTTTGCCATCATTTGCGCTTGGCGTAGGTACGGAATTTTCCGAAATCGCCACAGACAGCGGCTTGCTAAACGCTTGGCAAATCTTGCTAGCTAATGCTGGTATTGGCGTAGAGGTAATTCAAGCAATCGTTGTGGTAGTAGGCGGCGCATTTATTCTTACATTAATTTCAAACGTATCCTCCTGGAACTTTGGCGTGTATTCAGTTATTGCTTACGCGGCCGAAGATGGGATGTTTCCAAAATCTTGGAAAAAACGCAACAAAGACGGCGTACCATACATGGTCGGCGTTTGGACTGGTATAGTTGCAACGATTCTAGCGGTGGCTGGTATTATAATTGCTTATGTCTTCCCAGACATGGAAGAGCTTTCCAATATGTTCTGGGCGTTCTTCTCACTGTCCCTAACATGCTTATTGCTTTCATATTTGCCAATGTTTGCAGCATTTATTAAACTTCATAAGAATGGTAAACAAGTACAAAATGGTTACTGGATAAAAACTGGACCAGTTCTAAGATGGGTAATGGGGCTAGTTCCAATTTTACTCTTACTTATTTCGTTGTTTTTCACTTTAATTCCAGAATTAAGCTGGGAAGCAATTGAGGGCAACATGGTTCTAATCGTATCCACGGCAGTATGTATTGCGATTGGTGAAATAATGGTTGCAAATATGGGCAGAAAGGATCGCCAGAAAAAACTTGCGCGCAAACAAAAAGCTGCCTTGAAAGCAGGTAAATAATGAAACTTAGTTCTACTCCAAAACAAGATGGTTTCTATATGCCGAGTGAACTTGCTCCGCATAAATGTACGTATTTGCTTTGGCCAGAGCGTCCAGACAACTGGCGCTCTGGCGCCAAACCGGCACAAAAGGCATTTCGCGAAGTGGTAGAAACAATTGCGAAATATGAGCCAGTAGTGTTAGGTGTTAATCAATCGCAATACGCGCATGTACTTGGTATGAACATGAAGAACGTTCAAGTGGTAGAAATTAGCAATAATGATTCTTGGATTCGTGATACTGGTGCGACAATGGTAGTGGACGATAACGGAAATATGCGAGCCGTAGACTGGGGCTTTAATGGCTACGGTGGTCTTATAGATGGGATTTATTTCCCTTGGGATCTTGATGATATGATTGCATCTAAGATGGCCGCGATTGAAGGTGTAGATAGATATCGCACGGATGATTTTGTGCTTGAAGGCGGTTCGATACACTCTGATGGTGAAGGGACTTTGCTCGTAACAGAAGAAACTTTGTTAGCAGAAGGTCGTAATCCTGGCAAGAGCAAAGAGAAAATAGAAGATATCTTAAAAGAATACACTGGAGCAGAAAAAATTCTATGGTTGCCATACGGCGTATATAAAGACGAAGATACCAATGGCCATGTAGATAACATTTGTCAATTTGTGGCACCGGGCAAGGTAGTGTTGGCGTGGGAGGATAATCCAGAAGACCCACAATACGAGCGTAGCCAAGCGGATTATGATTATTTAATGAATGAGACCGACGCGCGCGGTAGAAAACTTGAGATTTATAAAATTCACGTACCAAATGTGGTAACAATTACAAAAGAAGAGTCTGAGGGGGTGGATGTAGTAGAAGGTACATTTCCACGTAATGAAGGTGATAGATTGCCGGCATCTTATATAAATTATTATAATTGCAACGGAGCAATAATTTTGCCAGTTTTCAATGATCCGCACGATATAGACGCAATACTTACTTTGAAAGGGCTTTTTCCAGATAAAGTAGTGGAACCAATCTATGCGCGCGAGATATTGCTAGGCGGTGGAAATATACATTGTATTACACAACAAGTGCCAAAAGCGTGATATAATAAGTTTATGGATAAATTATCGTATGATGGGCCGATAGTTTTGGCGGTTCTTGATGGAGTGGGATTGGCCCAAGATGGGCCGGGCAATGCTGTAAGCAAGGCGCGTACAATGTTTTTGGGCGAGGCAGTGCGGGAGCATCTACATGTGGCGCTTGATGCTTCGGGGGAAGCGGTAGGTTTGATACCTGGGCAAATGGGCAATTCTGAAGTTGGGCATAATACGATGGGGGCTGGTCGTGCAATTAAACAAGGGATTGCACGGATTGAAGAGGCGTTTAATACTGGTGAAATTTTTGAGTCGGAAGCCTGGCAAGAGGCGATAAAACGTACGGCTGGCAGGGGTGAACTTGACAAAAATAACGAAGTGTGGTATAATGAGGGGATAAGACCTGCAACTTTGCATTTTGCAGGTATTTTCTCTGACGGCGGGGTACATAGCCATATTTCGCATCTTGAGCAAATGGTAGAAAAAGCATATAAAGATGGTGTGCGCCGGATACGCGTACATGCGATTTTTGATGGGCGGGACGTGCCACCACAGTCTGAGCCGAGATTTATTCATCAATTTGAGGATTTTGTGCAGAAGTTTCTGGATGCTGATATAAAAATTGCTTCTGGTGGTGGTAGAATGACTACGGTGGCGGATAGATATATGAGCGATTGGAGCGTAGTGGCGCGTGGTTGGGATATGATGGTAAACGGCGAGGCGGATTATTATTTTAGAAGTGCGGATGAAGCGATTGATATTTTGAGAAGGATAAATCCTACGGTGCAGGACCAATATTTGCCGGCATTTGTGATTGTAGATGAAGATGAGAATCCGGTGGGCAAAGTCGAAAAAGGCGATGCGTTGATTTACTTTGATTTTCGTGCAGATCGAGCGATAGAAATTGCGATGGCGTTTACGTACTGGGATTTTCCGTATTTTAACCGTGGTAATTATACGCCGGACGATGTGTATTTTGTGGGGATGACAGAATATAATTCGGATACGCACGTGCCGGAGCATCGTTTGGTGCAGCCGGTAGAGATTGACGAAACTTTGAATCGATTTTTGGGTGAGCGTGGAATTAGTGAACTTGCGGTGAGTGAAACGGTGAAATTTGGCCACATCACTTATTATTTCAATGGGAATAGTTATGAAAAAGCGGCGGGGGAGGAATTTGTAGAAATAAAATCTTATACGGAGCCGTTTGAGACGCGCCCATGGATGAAGTCGGCGGAGATTACGGACGAGGTGCTTAAGAATTTGGAAAAATACAAATTTGTGCGGATAAATTATCCGGGCGGTGATATGGTGGGGCATACGGCGGATATGGAAGCGACGGTGGTGGCGATGGAAGCGATTGATATTGAACTAAAACGGATTGCGGAAGCAGTGGATAAATTGGGCGGAATGTTGATAGTGGTAGCAGATCATGGTAATGCGGAAGAACTTTTGGATGAGAATGGTAATAAAAAGACTGCGCATACGACTAATAAAGTGCCATGTGTGTTTTATGATAATACCAAAAATCGCGATAAATATGCTTTGAGCAACGTAGAAAATCCAGGTTTGAAAAATTTGGCAGCGACGATTGCAACTTTGCTCGGGCAGAATGATTTACCAGAGAGATGGGCGCCGGCATTAATTGAAATAAAATAAACTATTTGTGTTATAATGTTTTTATTATGATTACGAAAGCTATTATACCGGTAGCTGGGTGGGGCACGAGGCGCTTACCGATTACTAAAATTATAGAAAAGTCAATGTTGCCCGTGGGGAATCGCCCGCTCGTGGATTATTCGGTTCAGGATTTGATTAGGGCCGGCGTAAAAGACATCTATATGGTGGTTTCCAATGTGGAACCTTGCCAGGTGCGCGCATTTTACCGTGATAATTTGGCACTTAATTTGTATTTGAGGGAGCGCGGCAAGGAAGATAAGCTTGAGAAAGCGAAGACTTTGCCAGATGATGTAACGATTCATTATATCGCACAAGACCCATCTTCTAAATATGGCACAGCGGTGCCGGTGGCGATGGTGGTGGAAGAATATAATATTAATGAACCTGTGTTTGTGTTTATGGGCGATGATTTTATTTGGAATCCGGATGGTAAGTCTTCGGCCGAAACTTTATTGGAATCCGTAAAAGGTGAAGATGAATCTGCTTTGATTGCGATTGATCATCCAGAAGCAGCTATTATGAATGGTGGCGCACTGACGATTGAAGATGAAAAAATTGTAAAAATTACCGAAAAACCAAAACCAGAGCAGGTAACTGGGTTGGCTAGCGTGAGTAAGTACATTCTTTCGCCTAGTATGCTTCAAGAAATTGTGAAGTATGTAAAAGAGAATGATTTTGGTCCAAAAGATCAAGAGTATATGATTACGGACCCATTTGAAACCTATATTGAAAAAGGTGGTGTTCTTCGTGCGGCACGTACGGATGGCGAGTATCTTGACGGCGGTACCGTAGAGGGTTGGCTTCACGCAAATAATGTAGTGTGCAAAGA
This sequence comes from Candidatus Nanosyncoccus sp., assembly GCA_045593145.1. Classification (GTDB taxonomy): domain Bacteria; phylum Patescibacteriota; class Saccharimonadia; order Saccharimonadales; family Saccharimonadaceae; genus Nanosyncoccus. The sequence goes on along the minus strand of JAZNWC010000014.1, from coordinate 15,432 downwards.
GTAAAGTCCTACTCTTTTGCCATAGCTTCTAGTTTACGGAAGTCGATTTTGTCTGCTTTGGTATGAGGAAGTTCGTCTAGAAAAATGATTTTTCGAGGGATTTCGTAAGGTTTTAGTATGATGCGGTTTTTGCCAATGTAAAATGGTTCGGCGGCGGTTTTGGCAATGGCACGACGAGTGGTATTGTTTTTTGGCACACCGTCTTTTAATACTACGAAAGCATAAGCGGCGAGTTCGAGTTTGGTGTCCGGGCCTTTGACTACATGGCAAGTTTTGATGAGGTCCGAACGCATCACGGCTGAACGAACATATTCGTAATAAACTTTGGCTGGGATATTATTGATGAAGAAAATAGAGCGCCCAACTAGCGTTACGAAACCAGAAGGACTAACCGAAGCGATATCGCCAGTATTGAGAAAGCGTTTGCCATTGATAGTGACAAATTTTTCGGTATTAGTTTCGGGGCGATTGTAATATTCTTTTAACAAATGTTTACCGTGAACATGAATGATGCCAGTTTTATTAAATCCGACTTCTTTGTTTGTTTCTGGGTCTAAGATTGCGACATGAACACCAGCTGGGATTTTGCCAACTGTGCCAGGATGATAAGTTTGTCCGACGGATGTGGAAATAAGACCGAGCACTTCGGCGAGACCGTAACCATTGCAAATGACGGCGTGAGCGCCGTGTTTTTTAAATAGTTCGATAGCACGGTCTGCGACACCTTTGTCTAGGCGCTCACCGCCAGAAGCAAACATTTTGACACTACTTAAATCCACGTCTTTTGAAAGATATTTTTCTAATAGTTCAACTAGTGATGGTACGCCAAAAATTGTATTTGGTTTTTTGCTAAAATAATAGTCCATATTAGTATGGTTTATATCTGGAGTAAGAATGACTTTACCGCCGCCTAAGATTGGTGACATTGTGGAGACCCAAAAACCATATGGGTAATTGAATTTTACGAATTGCATCCAGGTGTGGATATTTTTGTCCCACATTTTGACACCAGAAGCGGTTTTGTTGAAAATGGCGCCAGAAACAAGACTTTTGTTGGTGAATACGACTGGTTTTGGACCGGAAGTAGAGCCAGAAGTCCATGTGATGAGGGCGACTTTGTTGGCAGAGAAGGTATTTTTAGGAACGTGGCCTTTATGACGCGTAGCGATTTTAGTGATAGAAGTTTTGCCGACCTTAATATTGTTTAGCAAGGTGGAACCGTCTAAATTAATGACATTTTCGATGGTTTTGGCATCTTTTTTGACAGATTTGATCCAGCCTGAAGTTTTTTGATAAGTAACAAGAAGGGGAGATTTGAAATCATCTAAATAATGAAGAAGGGTATCGCGCGGAGTGCGACTATCCATGAAAGAGACGGCGGCGCCAATTTTGTTGGCGGCGAGAAAAATAATGATATTTTCGTAAATTGGGAGGCCGGTGGCAACTGTAATAATATCACCAGATTTGATGCCAAGTGCCAATAGAGCTTTTGCCATGATTTTGCGATCTAGTTTGATTTGGCGACGCGAAAATTCAAAATCTTTTTGGTCTATGGCGATAGATTTGTTGTGTAAAAAACACGATAAAGTGAACAGTGCAGAGATGCTAATGGGTGGAACGAATGGGTCGCGTTTCTGGTTTTTGATTTTTAACATATAACCTCGCTTTAATAAATAAATTATAGCATAAAAAATTTGAAAAATGTGTTATAATAATAAGCATAAGGAGAATTAGAAAAATGCAACCAAATCAAAACCCAATGGGAGCTGTAGGTGGAGTTCCTGGTGCGGCACCGGCAGCACCTACTGCGCCAGTTAGGCCAGCGGCTCCGGCAATGCCAAGTATGGCCGTAAAACCAGAAATTCCAGAAGCACCAGCTGCTCCAGCAATGGCGCCGGCGCCAGTGGTAGCAAAGAAAAAAGGCAGCGGCATGATTATCGGTATGATTTTGCTGGCACTTGTTGCTACTGGCGGTATCGGCTTTGGCGTGTACATGTTCATGGAAAAAGGCAATGTTGAAACTAGCCTAAATAAGCAAATCAAAACTCTGAAAGAGCAGAATGCTGATTTGCTAGAAAAGTTGGCACAGATGGCTGAACAAGAAGAAGCGGAGGCTGAGGCAGAAGCAGAAGAAGAGCTTGAAGATGAAACTATCATAGAAGAAGATACTACTACGGAAGGCGATACGGTGGTTGACGCCGAAAGTGTAGAAGTAGAAACTGGTGATACCACTACAAATAATTAGCGAATTAGCACTCTTGCATTATGAGTGCTAATTTGCTACAATGGGGGTATGCAAGAAGAATTTAGTGAAATTATGAATCGGCTGAGCGAAGATGCGCGTTTTGCGCTTCAGAAGGCCGATTTTTATAGTAAAAGATATAATAATGGCTATATGAGTACTGAGCATTTGTTGCTTGGTATTATGGCGATGGATACTTCTACGGGCGCCAAAATGATTCGTGATGAAGGTGCTACTCTTGATGAGGTAGAAAAGGCTTTAAATAAAGTAGCAGTTGAGGTGCCGGGCTCTGATATGGCGATGATGTCTTTGTCCGAGGCGGTGATTTTGACGCTTAGAATGGCGCAAAATTATGTGCGCGAGCAAGGTCTTTCCGTGATCGGGACCGAACATATATTATATGCGTTACTTAGCCAGCCAAATTCGCGTGCGTCTTTGATATTGGCTGGGCTAAAAGTTGATAACGAAAAACTTTTGGATGAAATTGAGGATTTGGTAGAAGAACAAACTAAAGATGAAAAGCTCAAAGCCGAAAAAGCTAAATATGTGAAAGGTTCTGGACTGAAATTTTTGAAACGTTACGGTAAGGATTTGACAGAAGAAGCGCGCGCGGGCAAACTTGATACCGTGATTGGGCGCGAAAATGAGATTGAAAGGGTAGTGACGGTGCTTTCTCGTCGTACAAAATCTAATCCAGTGCTAATTGGTGAGGCTGGTGTAGGAAAAACTGCAATCGTAGAAGGCCTCGCGATGCGGATTGTTAAAAACGAAGTACCAGGAAATTTAATTGGTAAACATATTTATCAAGTGGATTTAAGTTCTGTGGTGGCGGGTACTAAATTCCGTGGTGAATTTGAAGAACGTATCAAGGGGATTATCGATGAAGCTACTGGTGATGATTCTATACTATTATTTATCGATGAAATTCATTTGCTTTCTGGCGCAGGTTCAAGTGAAGGTAGCATGGATGCGGCGAATATTTTGAAGCCAGCACTCGCGCGTAATAATATAAATTTGATTGGTGCAACTACTTTGGACGAATATCGCAAGTCAATTGAAAAAGACAAGGCACTTTCTCGTAGGTTTCAAACTGTGATGGTGGAAGAGCCAAGTGCGGCGGTGACACTGCGAATTCTTAAAGGCGTCAAAAAACATTATGAAAATCATCACGGCGTAGTGATTCCGGATGCGATGCTGGAGACGGCGATTACGATGGGGCAAAGGTATATCAATGATAGATTTATGCCGGATAAAGTGATTGATATTATCGATGAGGCGAGTGCGATTTGCAAAGTGGCGGCAGACAAAAAAGGTGGCGGTAAGTATAAAAAGATGAAAATTGAAGCCGAGCAACTCGAGTCTAAAATTTCTGAAGCGGCGGATAAAGAAGATTATGAAAAAGCGGCGGAATATAAAACCGAGCTTGCGAAACTTGAACAGGAAGTTAAAAAACTTGAAAAAGCAGGCGTAAAAGTGACAGAAAATCCGAAACTGACGGAAGAAAATCTTGCGACGGCAGTGTCGCTCAAAACTGGTATTCCGGTAGCAAAAGTACATGGCTCTGAGATGAAGATGCTGATGAATTTGGAAGAAGAATTAAAACAGTCCGTGATTGGGCAAGACGAGGCGATTAAGGCAGTGGCAAAAGCGATTCGTAGAGGCCGTAGTGGCATTGCGGATTCTAAACGCCCGATTGGTTCGTTTCTATTTATGGGGCCAACTGGCGTAGGCAAGACTGAACTTGCGCGGGTGATTGCGCGCGAAGTATTTGGCGGTGAAAATGCGCTAGTAAAAATTGACATGTCTGAGTTTGGCGAAAAACATAATGTGTCTAGGCTGGTGGGTGCGCCGGCGGGCTATATTGGTTATGATGATGGTGGTAAATTGACCGAAGCTGTGCGCCGCAAACCATACTCGGTAATTCTCTTTGATGAAATTGAAAAAGCGCATCCGGATGTATTTAATTTGCTACTTCAGATTCTTGAAGATGGCGTGCTTACAGATGGTCAGGGAAACAAAATTAAGTTTAATAATACGATCGTGATTTTGACGAGTAATCTTGGCTCGGCGGACATGTATCGCGAGTCGGAGTTAGGATTTACCGCACGGACGGCAAAAGACAAAAAAGCCCTGGCGGAAGAATATGAAGAAAACAAAGCTTACGCAATGAAGGCGCTCAAGAAAGTGATGCGCCCAGAATTAATTAATCGTTTGGATAATATCTTAGTATTCCACGCACTTACGAAACAAAATGTGGAGAAGATTTTTGATAATCTCATCAATGATTTGAGGAAGCGACTTGCCACAAAAGGAATTGGCATTAAAATCGATGATAAGGCCAAGGAGTATTTGATTAAAGAAGGTTATGATCCGAAGAATGGTGCAAGACCGCTACGTCGCAAGATTGAAGACGAAGTAGAGTCGCTACTATCCGAAGAAATTATTTCCGAAAAATTGAAGAAGGGAGATATTCCAACTTTGAAACTTACAAAAAATAAATTAACTTTAGTAAAGGAGTAATATGAAAGATTATTTAGTACCAACTGTGGTGGAAGAAACCAATAAAGGCGAGCGCGCGTATGATATTTATTCGCGACTTTTGAATGATAGAATTATTTTTCTTGGCGAAGATGTGAATGCACATACGGCAAATTTGGTAGTGGCGCAGCTACTTTATCTTGCACATGAAGATTCTAAAAAACCAATTAAATTATACATTAATTCTCCAGGCGGTTCGGTGTATGATGGGCTTGCAATTATTGATACGATGAATTTTATTGAGCCGGATGTGGAGACGATTGGTATTGGGCTCCAGGCTAGCATGGGCGCAATGCTTTTGTCTAGTGGTGCTAAGGGTAAGAGATATTGTTTGCCAAATGCCAGAATTATGATTCATCAACCATCTTCTGGAACGGAAGGTAAAATTACGGACCAGGAAATCATGCTTCGCGAGGGTGTATTTCTCAAAAAACGCCTAGCGGAAATTTTTGCAAAAAATACTGGCAAAACTCTGGCGCAAGTAGAAAAAGATATGGACCGCGACAATTGGATGAGCGCCGAAGAAGCAAAAAAATACGGAATTATTGACGAAATTATCAAATAAACTTATACTTTTAGTATGAGTAAGAAAAAAAATCATGCATTTGCAATAATAGTAACTACTGGGATTTTGGCGGCTATCGGGTTTACCGTGTTTGGGCTGTCTGGTTCGGTTTCGAATATTTCTAAAGAAATTAGTAAGACTAAAGTAGATGTGGTGCTTGCGAATGCAGATATTAATGATGAAACTACGGTGGCGGTGCCGATTTTGTATTATGATCAGGCGCAAGATGAGTGTATTAATATATATGATACAGCTACGCAAAACGAATTAAGCAAAAGACAATTCGAGTGGAGCGGATGCGGATATTATAATAAGGCACTAGAACAAGGCATGGTGGAGCCAGAGCTAGATGGTGATTATTTGCCGGTGGCAATTGGCGGTACGCTTTTGTCCGATCGTGGTGTAAAAGGCGAAAATTTTGCGCGATGGTTTAATACGGTAGAGGGTAAAAGCAAAAATGTGCCAAGTGTGCTAAACATGATTTACAAAGAGAGCGATGCAAGTTTTTCGTATGAGAATGAAAGTTTTTATCCTTTGGATGATGTAGCTGTACTGAATAATAGTAAAAGTGCAGATGGGCATAACCATTTGTTTACGTTGAGCCTCGGCGTACCATTTAAGGTGCTAAAGAGCGGTGATGAGCAGTTTGAAATTTTGGCTGATGACGATACGTGGGTGTTTATAAATGATAAATTAGTGCTAGATATGGGTGGCATACATGATGCGGTGAGGGGCGCGTTTAAAATTGCCGAAAATGGAGAAATAGAAACCGCAATTGGCGAAGAAGATTTTGCATATGCTGGCGTAAAGTTGGATGATACGGATAGTGCAATCGTGAGGGTATTCCACGCGGATAGAGATAGTGCGTCGTCTGTGTTTTCGATTAGTTTTTATAATATGATACTCAATATGACGAATGCGACGCTTGCTAAAAATAGTGAAGGCGTGATGGTGGCGTATGATCCATCCGAGCCGTCTTATGTGGCGCCACTTGGTGAGAGTCTCACTACGTCACCAAACCGTAGCAAGTCTATATTAAATGCTGCGTTGATTCAATCTTTGGTATTAGGCATGTTGGCGGTGGTGCTAATTGCGGTTATTTCCGTGGTGTGGAAATATTCGCGCCGCGACCGTAGTCTGGAAGAATAATTTGATGTTTGGTGCCGTGATGGTCATACAGTGGGATTTTTAATTCTGATGCCAAAGTATTTACCACAGCAGCGCCGATACGGAGTCCGGTAAAAGAGCCAGGGCCAGTCATAAAAGTAATTTCTTCAATATCATTAAAAGTTTTACCATTTTCGGCGAGTTTGTTGCGGATAAAAGCCAGTAAGTTTTCGGCTAAATCGCGACCAGATTCCCATTCGTAAGTTTGGTCGTCTAATTTTAAAATTGTAGTTGGTGTAGATGTATCTAAATAAAGTTTCATAAAATTACCTCGCGGGTGCCGTCCTCGTTATAATTAATAGTAATTTTGGTGCGGTCTTTTGGTAAAAGGTCTTCTACGGAATCGGCCCACTCTACAATGGTGATATTGTTTGGTGTGGCGATGGATTCGGCGAGGTCGTCTGCCATGAGGCCGGGGTCTTGTAAGCGGTAAAAATCGTAGTGGGTGAGCGTGAGACCATTTTTGCCAGCATAGGATTTGGAAATGGTAAAACTTGGGCTAGTGATAGGTTCTTTGATGCCGAGGCCTTCAGCAAAGCCACGGACAAAGGTAGTTTTGCCAGCGCCAACATCGCCAACTAGTTCGATGATATTGGGTGAGGCGATGGCTGCGGCAAACTTCTTTCCAAAAGTTAGCATTTCTTGCTCTGACGATATTTTCATTGTATAATTATATCATGAATGTTTATATTTCCGGAATATCTGGTACTGGTATGGGACCTTTGGCATTGATGGCGAAGGCGGCTGGGTTGAATGTATGCGGCAGCGACTTGGCGGAGGGTGCGATTTTTGATGAGCTAAAAAAAGCGGATATTGATGTAAAAATCGGTGAGCAGGACGGTGAGTTTTTGAAAGAAAAAATAAAAGAAGGTGTGGATTGGTTTGTGCATACATCGGCACTTGCGGAAGATCATGCGGAATTAAAAATTGCGCGCGAAGCGGGGATTAAAATTACCAAACGCGATGATTTTACGGCTTATTTGGTGGAGAAATTAGGATTAAAAATGGTGGCAGTAGCAGGGACACATGGTAAAACTACTACTACGGCGATGATTGTGTTCGCTGCTCTAAAATTAGGGTTGCCAGTATCATATATTGTAGGGACTACACTTGGATTTGCGCCAAGCGGTGCTTATCACACGGGTGATAGGTTTTTTGTATACGAAGCGGACGAATATGACAGGAATTTTTTGAAATTTCATCCGTGGCTAGCAGTGATTCCGTATGTATCTTATGACCACCCAGATATTTACCCGACGCGCGAAGATTATGTGAAAGCATTTTCGGAGTTCAAATTGCAGAGTGAGGAAGTAATAGAGAATGCCGATACGGATGGTTTGACGCTTGCTGGTGAAGCACGCAAAAAAGATGCTGCACTGGCGATGGCGGCAATTATGAAAATGGCGCCAGACAAGAACGAAGAGATAGTGAAAGAGATTTTGAACGAATTTCCGGGCGTAGGAAGAAGATTTGAAAAATTGGCGGACGGGATTTATACGGATTATGCGCATCACCCAGAAGAAATTGCAGCAACGATGGATGTAGCATGTGAAGAGGCGGAACGTTGCAATAAAAATGGTATTGTGGTAGTTTATCAGCCACACCAAAATACGCGCCAGCATGAAGTTCGTAAAGGTTATTTTGACGCTTTCGTGGGTGCAGAAAAAATCTTTTGGTTGCCGACATATCTTACGCGCGAAAACCCAGATTTGCCAGTATTGACACCAGCTGATTTGATGAATGAACTTAGTAATGGCGACAAAGCTGAGCCGATGGAAATGAACGATGAACTATTTGAGCAGATTGTGAAATATCGTGATGCTGGGTATCTTGTAGTTTTGATGACGGCTGGGCCAGCGGATGCTTGGCTTCGCAAAAAAATAGCATAAAAAGTACCATTTCTATTACGTTTATGTTATAATGAGGTTATGGTTTCTGGTGCTATCGAAAAAAGAAAAGATAGAGGTAACGTCTTCTTGTTTATTGTTCTTGCGATTTTAGTGGTAGTAATTGTAGGGTTGGTTATGGCTATAATAATTGCAAATAATAAAGATGGCGATTCGGGATCTACGCCTGGCTATGAAGCAACTACGGAGCAAATTGAAAAAGCTGAAACTTTGCAGGAAATTCGTCAAAAAGTAGCGGAGGCCGCTAGTTGGGAAGAGTATATTAATGATAAGATTTCTGAATATAAGGGTACGGATTACGAGATGGAGCTTGTAGCAATGAAGGCTAATCGCTTGGTGTTTGAGGGGAGGGTGGCAGAAGCATTAGAGATTTTGGATGCAATTGACGCGGACAGTTTAAGTGGATACGACAAAATACAATATTATCTTGCAATGATGGAAGCGAATAGAGGGGCTGGAGATACCACGGCAGTAGAGGAATATACAAAGTTGATGGAGGAAACAAGGGATAAATATTATGAAGGCATTGAGGGGGCAGGCGGTGAATAGGATGAAAAAAACAATGGTAGCGATATCTACTTTTGTCGTTGCGGTGCTAACTGCGTCGTTTTTTGTTCCTTCTTCTCCAGCTTTTGCTAATGGTGTTTCATCTGGTAGTGGTACGCCGGTAAGTGGTAGTGGCGCCGGCAGTGGCTGCGTGTATGATTATGATACTTGTTATGGTGCGACATGGAGATGGTATGGGTGGCCAGATGGACAATCCTCAGTCACGGTAAGTGGTGGCGGAAAAGATTATACCCAAGGGTTTACCATTTCTGGTACTGATGCGCAGAACTGCGCGCAAGCTGGTGGCTATTTTCGTTATGGCTTGGTAAGTAAAAGTAGCGGTAGTCAAGTTGGTTCTCTACCGATTGGTGGCAATGCTAGTTCTTTTTGGAATTCTACTTATCTTGGTGGCAGCGTACATTATCGTGGTTCCGATGAGGGCGAGATAGACTGGGGGACTGTAGAATCTGCATATAGAAATGCAGCAGCACAATATGGTTATACAGAACCTTGGGAAACAAGGATGTGGTTTTGTGCATCCTATGATGGTGGTGGCGGTGGTGGGCCTAACCCTACACCTACTCCGGTGGGGGCATCGTGCGATGATTGGACGCCAGCTAGCTACAACAGTAACCAAACATCTGTAATTACCAAAGTAAAAAACGCTAGCAATGGTAGCGGATATTCTGATATGGCCTGGGTGGGTGTAGGGCAAACGGCACAATGGATACACTGTTATTATCCTGGAGTGCAAAAGTTAGCGAATACGACGGTAACTATAAACAACAGAAGGCCTGGGACATGGACATGCAGTTCTATGATGAAACCAGATGGGCATACTATGGATACCACTATATACCATTTGAAAAATGGCGCGCTGTCTGCATCTACGACGTGGCAGAATTTCTTTAACATAAATAGAAGCAGTGCTAATGGTACTTTTAGCGGAAGTGTGGCTGGTGGGAGCTATGCGGCCGGTGTAGCGAATATACAATCAAAGACAGATAGCTATGGGGTGGGAGGTGGAAATGTTGCCGATACTTTGCGTGAAAATGCTACTACCGGTACTCCAACTACTGCATCTACGAATAACGAAGGTAGATTGTATTGGAGCTGTCCATATGATGTTTATGATTGGGAATATGGTGTTACTGGTTATGGTTGTGCGCGTACTATTGTTATATCTTGCCCTAAACAAAAATGCACACAGACATGTACGGCAAACTGTACTAATCCTTGTCAGTATGGTTGTTGCGGGTATGCCTATGGCACTAATTGCACCACAAGTTGCACTACAGTGACTGGTACTTGTGAAAGAACAGTTTATGACGGCCCATGTTATGGTATGGTATGGGGCTGGCATAGCGGTCATTCTGCTAATTGTAATAACCAGGAAGACTTTATTTCTTGGAGTACAAATAATCCAAACACCGCTAGCAGTAACAATGCCGAAGCGAAAGTGCCGGTAAATTATAGCATATCGGGTGAAATTAGTATTAATAGTGAGGTTGTCTATTCTGGCGAGACCGCAAATACTAGTGATGGGAAAGTGAAAAATAATGCAAAATGGAACGGAGCGACTAGAAACGCCTATGCTACTGATGCTTATAATGTGAAGTATAAGTTAATATCGTATGCTTCGGATCGTGATGAAAGTGGGGAAAGTGTAGGTAGCAATGTTTGCGCAAGTCATGCCGGGCGTTGCGATAGCAGTGAGGAAAAGTTGGCTGGGCGTGTTGGGGCTTATGGCTCGGTAAATATTAGTGGAAGTGGTTTTGGGTCCGTTAACGTGCCAGACATAGAAGCTGGAAAATATTTCTGTGTAGTTCTTTCTGTATATCCTTCTGATAGTGGTAGTGATACCAATATGGGCAACTGGAATGGTAGTGGGCAATGGAGAGCCGGTGTTGCGAGTTGTAAAATTGTGGCCAAAAAACCGTCGGCACAAGTTTGGGGTACGGGGTTATATTCTGCCGGGGCCGTTAAAATTCCAGAGAGTTATAAGACGAATTTGGCTAGCGTGAGTGGTAGGGAATATAGCCAGACTGGTACTAGTAAAATGACAGTATTTGGCTCTTGGGTGGAGCAGGCTGTGTATTCTGTGGGGTTAGTACAAGGGTTGGCTTCTGGCGCGGCTACGAGTGGTGGTAGTTTTGAAGGAAATAATTATAGAACTGGTTATTGTAATTATCGTACACCACTTAGTTTTGCGAATTATAGTTTGTTGGCGGCGGCACAAATATGTACTAACGTGCAGAAGACTGGAGGTATGGCAACAAGTGCTAGCGTAGTGAGCCGTGGAGATTTATTGCAGAATTTGGTAAATGGTAATACTAACAAGATATCTTTGACGACAGATGATGTTGATATTAATAATAGTGATGCGTATATATTTGCACAGACGGAAAATGGTAAGGATGTACGTTATACTTATAAATCTGGAGGCTTTAATCTGGTTGGAGCAACGGTGGATAGAGGTGTGGTTCATGTAGTGCGTTCAGATGCGGATATTAAAATAACTGGCAATATAGAATATGCCGGTGGTAATTATGATAGCTTGGAGCAAGTACCAAAGATGGTAATTTATGCTAAAAATATTACGATAGATTGCGCTGTAAAACGTATTGATGCAGTGTTGCTAGTGGAAAATAATATCAACACTTGTGATAGCGAAGATAGTAATTCTGAAAATAATTCAAACCAGCTAAAAATCAACGGAACCGTAATTACTAATACGCTGACGCTTAACCGTACCTATGGTGCAGCTACTGGTATAAATTCTGGCGTACCGGCCGAAATTATCAATTACGATACATCTTTGATATTGTGGGCGTCGATGGAAGTAGATTTATCCAATACTGATACCATGAATATAACTTATCAAAGTGAATTAGCGCCAAGATATTAAACTGTCTGCTATAATATATATATGATTGCACACATAGAGGGAACTGTTGTTGAAAAATTTGGTAATACTATTATTGTGGATGTTCATGGGGTTGGCTATGAAATTACTATTCCGACGCCAGATTTTGAGACTGTGAATTTGGGCGAAAACCGTAAATTTTTTACGTTTCATTCTGTTCGTGAAAATGTAGAAGAGTTGTATGGATTTTCTTCTCTTGCTGCTAAAAAATTGTTTGAACTTTTGATTTCGGTGCAGGGTGTTGGCCCAAAAGCTGGGGTTAGCATATTATCGTTGGCCGAAGCCGAAGAAGTGCGTAATGCCATTGCTAATGCGGACGCGGTTTTTATCGCAAAAGCATCTGGTGTTGGCAAAAAATCTGCTGAGCGCGTAATTGTAGATTTGCGCGATAAGGTTGGTATTCCATCTCACTACGGTGCTACTGAGGCAGCTTTTGTTACAAAAGTAGAAAAAACGGACGAGGCTCTGGATGCATTAATTGCACTCGGTTTCCCATTGAAAGAAGCAACTTTAGCTCTTGAGAAAATCGATCCAGAGCTTTCTGTAGAAGAGCGTATTAAACTTGCTTTACGTAATCGATAAGTACTTCACGCAGACTTTTGGCCGGTACCATAAATGGGTCGTGTACGGTTTTTGGACCAATAGCATGAGCGAAACCTAGTTTTTTGGCTTCGGCGATTCTTTGAGCGGGACGAAAGACAGAACGAATTTCTCCACCTAGCCCTACTTCGCCAAATACGACATATTCTTCGCCGAGTTTTCTACCCGCAACTGCAGATGCAATTGCCATGCAGACGGCGAGGTCTGCTGCCGAATCGTTTAGCTTCATTCCACCAACTACATTGATAAAAATATCTTTGTCTGATAATTTCAATTTGGTTCTTCTTTCTAATACGGCGATAAGTAGGTTGAGGCGATTGATATCGAAGCCGCTGGTTGTGCGTTTGGGATAGCCATAGTTGGTTTTGGTAACTAATGCCTGTATTTCTACCAAAATTGGGCGATTGCCTTCCATCGTGGCCAAAATGATTGAGCCATCGGTATTGGTGCGTTCTGCAAGGAGTGCTGCGGACGGATTTTTTACTTCGATTAGGCCGATGTCCGCCATTTCAAAAATTGCCACTTCGTTGGTGGAGCCAAAACGATTTTTGATTGCACGGACCATTTTGAACCCACCATATCTATCACCCTCAAAATTTAAGACTACATCTACCAAATGTTCTAATACTTTTGGACCAGCTAATGTCCCCTCTTTGGTGACGTGCCCTACGATGACTACTGCGGTGTCGGTGGTTTTGGCGGCTTGGATAATCAAATTGCCGCAGTTGGTAACCTGTGATACTGTGCCTGGAGCTGAAGCTACTTCGTCCATCGCTAGGGTCTGGATAGAATCTACTATTACTAGGTCGAAATCACCAGTTTCTATGGTTTTTGCGATGTCGTTCCCAGATGTGGAGGCTGCAAAATTCAGCTTGTCACTGTTTGCACCTAAACGTTCGGCACGAAGTTTTACTTGCCCAGCGCTTTCCTCGCCAGATATATATAAGACATTATGAGTTTTGGCTACTTCTGCACAAATTTGCATGAGGAGTGTAGATTTGCCAATTCCTGGCTGTCCAGATAGTAACGACACTGAACCTTGTAAAATCCCACCACCTAGCACCGTGTTTAGATCTGCAAATTCTGTGGTAAGACGCGCCTTGGCGTCGGACGGAATAACAGTGTTCAATTGAACGAATTCTAGAGTCTTGCCAGATAATTTGCCTTTTGCGATGGCAGATTTTTTTTCTGATTCTGGGGCCGTTATTTCTTCTATTAATGAATTCCAGGCATCGCAATTAGAGCACTGCCCCATCCACTTGGTATATGTCGCACCACACTGCTGACAGACAAAATGCGTTCGATTTTTCATAATATTTATTATACCATAGACATTAGAGAATGAGTGATAGCGGCGGCAAGAGCGTCGGCGGCATCGTCTGGTTTTGGCTTTTTTTCGAGATTTAAATGAAGTTTGACCATTTCTTCCATTTGAGGTTTGCCGGCGGCGCCATAGCCAGTTAAGGTTTTTTTGATTTCATTTGGCGTGTATTCATAAATTGGAATATTGCGCTGAGCAGCAACAAGAAGTACCAACCCACGGGCTTCGGCAACGGCAATGCCAGTAGTGATATTTTTCGAGAAGAATAGTTTTTCTACAGAAACGACATCCGGTTTGGTTGAGTCAAAGATTTCCTGGAGAGAGTCATAGAGCTCTTTCAGTCGCCCAGGTAACGGCGCATTCATAGTGGTAGTAATAACGCCAAAATCGAGAGCTCTCGCGGAGGCGCGAGAGCTCGTTTCGATGAGGCCGAAGCCACAAATACCGATACCTGGGTCGATACCGAGAATTTTCATTTACTTTAACATCTCTAGAACTTTGTCGATGTCGGTAGTATCGCCAACATTGGCTTTGGTATATTTGATCTCGATAACATCATAGAGGTCACCCCAAGCGTTGTCGATTTCGTAAGCGTTATCTTCGAAAGTAAGAGGCAAAACTTCGGTAACTTTTGGAAGATTATCTTCTACCCAAGTATTAAGAGCGTTGCGTTTGCTAGAGAAAGTGCTATACAGGCTGGAGGTGCCAGAAGTAGCATCGTCGTAAGCTTTGTAAGCTTCAGCAACTTCTAGGGCTTTTTCTTTCCATTGTTCGCCGAAAGCTTTCAAAGTGTCATTACCGGAGTTGATGGCATAGCCGGCATAGGTATTGATGTCTGAAGCGCCATGAGAGTAGAAGCTCATATCTACGGCATCATAGATAAATTTGTGCCAATTTTCATAAACATCTAGTTTGGCGTTTAGATCACCATCTACGCTCTGGATGGCTTTGTCAAATTCGGAGCGGAATTTGTCGTAGACTAGTTTGACTTCGGAATCACGAGAAACGCCAGAACTCTCGCCGAGTTTTTTGACTAACTCGATGGTGTTTGCATTCAAAGCGTTTTTACAATCTGATACATAACCGCTGTAAGCAGAAGTAGAATACCAATCATCGTCGGCATCATCTACTACGTCTACGCAATCGTCATAATCGTAGTAAAAATCGTTCATTGGGCTTTTTAGTTCTTTAGCGATAGCGTAAGACTCTTTGTAGTCTACTTGGCTAAGTACGATAGGGATAATGATGGCTGCGGTGATGCCACCAACTAGCAAAATGCCACCAATGATAGACCAAGTGATGATTGCACCTTTGTGAGATTTTTTGGCTTTGGCTTCTTTTTTGGCTGGTTTTTCTTCGGCTTTTTCAACCTTTTCAACTTTTTCTATTTCTTCTGTTTTGGTTTTTGTTTCTTTGGTAGGACTCTTTTTTTCCTCGCTCATAAAAAATTCCTATTATGATTAATATATATTGTTATAATATAATCTTTTGAAGACTTAGTTAGTATTTCTGATGAATCGCTTTTTATTAAAACTGTATCTTCAATTCTTACTCCATATCTTCCTGAAATATAAACTCCTGGCTCTATTGCAATTACCATATTTTCTTTTAAAAAGTTAT
>JAZNWC010000013.1:0-59567 GCA_045593145.1 Candidatus Nanosyncoccus sp. | reverse complement strand
ATTGGCTTCTAGAAAAAGACGACGAGGGGTATTTTACTATTATATCCAGATGTTCTAGCAAAGTGTTGGATGCATCGTTATCTACGGGTTTTGTGAATATTTTTACAAAACATGGCGGTGATAACCAAAAATGGAAACTTGTGAATTTTTAAGATTTAATTTAACTTTTTAAATTTAAAAGCATTTTTTATCTTGGAAATTGTTTTCCAGGTTTTGCTATTTAATATATCGTTAACGGTGTTTTTTAGAGCGGTATTATCAGCTGATAATTTGGCGATTATTTCTTCTTGTTTTTGGTTGGTATTTTGCAACTGCTGCAATATTCGATACAACTCGGCGCAGTTTAGCTGCGTTAGCGAAATTGAAAAGTCTAAGTTTTGCCCTTTTTTAAAATTGCCGAAAAATTTGATGGCATTATAGTATTCGGATTGGAAGACTTTGTTATTTTTATATGGGATTGATGGTGGTAATATTATTTCTGAAGGAGTTGGCTTGATAGATATATTATCAAAACATACGTATGGTGCGTCTGTTGGGTACACTTCGATGATGTTGGTGTCGACGGGGATTATGGTGTTGATTGTATATTTATTATTGTTTTTTAAATATTTATAAGTAAAGTGATTGTTGCAATTAAAATTTGCCGATGAATCACCATAATACATATAGCACTTTTCGATGGGCGATGAGGATGCGTGGGTGAAGGTACTAAACCATTTGTTGTCCCAAACGTTTAAGTCGATCGGCGAGACTATTAGACCGGTTTTCCAGATTGAATACATAAAGCTGAGCTGGTCGCGTTTGCTGTATTTTTGGATGGTATCAAACCATAGCTTCATGGTTTCAACAACTTTAGGGTCGTTGTGTTTTTTGAAAAAAACAGTCATTTCGAATAACCCTAAGTTGTCTGGGAAATTTTCGGTTTCAAGAAAATGCAACGTTTCGAGGATTTTTTCTTTGGTATCTTTATGGTAGAGAAGACAAGCTGAGGCTTCATCTCTAATAGTGTTTCTTTCGTGATGTAAAAATGCGGCGAAGGGAGCATCTTTTAGATAGGTTTCGACAAATTTTTTAAGACTTAGCAGCGGAATTACGGATGCATCTATCCAAACACTGGCATCATAATTTTTTGATATAACGGGATGGCCAAGCATTTTTATCTTGCGAGACAGATAATGATTATCTAGCCCTCCATTAGCTATGGGGACTATTTTCCAGGTGTTTGATTTTAGTTTTTTGTTGTTAGTAAAACAGAGATAATCGACATTTTTTTCTGGATGCTCTATTTCATGCAGATTATCGTAATCGCCGGTGATGCATGTATATACACAAAGTTTTTTGGCCATTTGTTATATTATAAAAGATATGTGTAGTTTTTGCAACGATACATTCAATCTGTTTTATTTGAAACGATAATTGTTTTATAACCTTTTTCTTTTGGCAATATGCCTAGGAGGCGTTCGATGGCATGGGCAATCGTCCCGTCAACTTGGCCGTCTTCTGCCGGAAAATCCTCTTTTTTTAGTCCGATTTTGAAAATATCATCGATGCATTTTGTTTTTGCCCAGAACATAGTTCCGGCTGGAAAAGTGATACGCTTGTCTTTGGAAACTGTATCGAGCCCCATTTTGTCTAGTAGCAAATTAATATTTTCGAGATTACTTCCTATATTTATGCTGTCGCGATGAAGGTAGAAGTATTGCGGGGCGATTAAACCGGCGTTTTGATTATCGAACAGAGAGAAGAGTTTGGAAATATTTGAACTAGAACCCAGTAAGTCATGGTAGATGGATTGTCTCCAGTCGTCGCCGAAGAATTCTTTAGTGGTCTTTTTGCCATGGAAATGGCCAATGATGTCATATTTTTTGTATTTTTTGGATAGTTGTTCCAAAAATGGGTAAACGTCGCGGCCGATGTTATCAATCACTTCGACGGCAACTTTGTTGGTTTTTAATTTGAATCTTGGTAGGGTCTCTTCGATGAGAATTTTTTTGTTTATAGTATCGGTTGAAATAAAGAGATCAAAATTGTATGGTATTTGAGCCAAGTTTTTTAACAAATCGTCTAACACGCTGACATAATATACATGTGCTTGGACCGCAATTTTGCCAGGATTCTTACATTTAGGGGTGTGTTTATCGATGATGAACACATCTTCTTCGTTGTAAGGAAGGCCATAGATAGCTTTTGCAGCGGTATTAATGTTGGTGTAGCCATATTTTTTATCTGGTTCTAGATAGACGCCTTCTGCCCATTCGTTCCAGGCATTGATGAAAATAAATCTTTGATCTGGACTAAATCGTCTTTTGGTCTCTTCTATGATTAGTCTTAGCCATTCGTAGAACTTTTGTGGTGAGTATTCACTGAGTACGTAGTAGCCTTTTTGGCGCCTGGCGGAATTGTCCCAACCCATAGTGCAGGAGTAGTAAAAAGGTTTGACTGGATAATGGCTATAGTACAGTTTATTTTTGTAACAATTATCGACTGCTTTTTCGTAATTGAATACTTCTCGTTCTGAGCTTTGTTCTATGATGGCATCGCTGAACGAACAACCGGTAGGTGCGAAGTCGAATTCTGCGTCTACGAAGCTGGAGTTTTTGAATTCGTGGTCGAAAATGTTGTTTTTGGACCAGATTAAGATTTCTCCGATACCGCAATTCCTGGCGGTTTCGCGCCACCGATAAACCGTGGTTTCGTAATCTGGAATTGAATCTGGGGCATAGATTAGGATAACTGGTTTTCCATCTACTTTTATATATCTAGGGTCTTTAATATACTTTTTGAGGTCCAGAATGAAGTTTTCTGGGTCATCGTTTTGATATTTTTGCTCGATGAGGATGTTTTTGTTAAGACCGTCCCATGTTCTGGTCCAGTTTTCGTTGGCCCAACATAGACAAAAAGGAAAATCAATATCTTTGTTTTTAAGTAGAATATCAACCGGTTTTTCCATGAGGCGTTTGCCAGAGAACCAATAATAATAAAAGCAAAAGCCGTAGATGCCGTGCTGTTTGGCTAGGGCAACTTGCTTGCGAATGGTTTCGGCGTTGTCTAAGGTGTAATATCCGATATCGTCATGCGGTTCTCTTGGTTGGTAATGCCCATCATAACGAGGAACGGACTTTTTGGTGTTGGTCCACTCGGTAAAACCTTTGCCCCACCACTGGTCGTTTTCTTTGAAAGTATGAAATTGAGGTAAATAAAAGGCAAGAGCTTTTACTTCTGGTTGGTAGCCTAATTTTAAGTAGTTTATATTGTCTTCGTAGTGGCTATTATAGGTGGTGTGAATATCTTGAGTGGGGACGACTTCTTTTTCTTGGGTTTTTGCTGTTTTGACTTTGGACTTTGAGGGAAGGATTCTTCTGGCTTTACTGATTATTTTGACACCGCGGCTATTTAAAACATTGTGCAGTTCATTACTTAAGATATTGTTGTCTTTTTCTAATTGGGAGATGGTGGATTTTAAAACATCGGAATTTGCTTTGTAAGAATTAGGGTCATTTATCATGTGATAATTATATAGATTTTCATCTTATTAGTCAATTGATTATGTTCTAAATAAGGTGATGTTTGATATAATAAAAAGTGTAGCATGAGCAGAGTTATTAATATTGGTAAAGGTTTGGCTGGAGGTGTAAAATCGCTTTGGGTAAAGCACCATTTTTTGATACCACCAAAGATGTGGGCTAAATATGCGAAAACTTTTTATAAATTGGTGACTGGTAGAATAGGGAAAGGTTCTTTTGTGGATCCTTTAAGAATAGAGGAATATAATTATTGGCTTAAACAAAATGAAGAAAAAGATGGTAATGAGGAATTAAAATATCAGCCTTTAATATCAGTACTTTTACCAGTTTATAATGTTAAAACTAATTATTTAAAAGAGTGTCTTGATTCTATTCTTAACCAGACTTATCAAAATTTTGAGATTTGTATTGTAGATGATGCTTCCACAAAAGGGAATGTAAGAAAAGTTTTGGAAGAATATGCGAGTAATCCAAAAATAAAAGTGAAGTTTAGAAAAGAGAACGGGCATATTTCTCGTGCTACGAATGATGCACTTGAGATGGCCGAGGGTGGGTATGTGGCATTAATTGATAATGACGATATACTTGCGAAAAATGCTTTTTATGAGGTGGTGAAAGCGTTGAACCAAAATAAGAATCTGGATATTATTTATTCTGATGAAGACAAACTAAATTTGGAAGGTAGAAGATGTGACCCACATTTTAAACCAGATTATTCGCCAGACACATTGCTTAGTATGAATTATATTTGTCATTTGACAGTGATGAGAACCAGCTTTGTCCGTGAGCTTGGTGGTTTTACGGTTGGGTTAGAGGGCGCGCAGGATTATGATTTGGTCTTGAGGGCAGTAGAAAAAACTAATAGAATATATCACATTCCGAAGATATTGTATCATTGGCGAATGAGTAAAAAATCAACTGCGATGAATGTGGATAATAAGGATTATGCGCGAGATATTGGGAAAAAGGTTATCGAGGATGCTCTTAAGAGGCGTGGGGAAAAAGCTAAAGTAGAAAAAGACGATAAGTCTACGTGTTATAAAGTAGTATATGATTTTGCAAAAGAACCGTTGGTCTCGATATTAATTCCAACGCGTGATTTTGCGGAGACTTTGGAAGTATGCCTAAAGTCCATTTATGAAAAGACGACATATAAGAATTTTGAGGTTATTGTGGTAAATAATAATAGTGAAAAGCCAGAGACTTTTGAACTGTTTGAAAAATACAAAAAAGCACATAATAATTTTAGCGTGTTAGATGCAAATATTAATTTTAACTATTCGCGACTAAATAATATGGCGGCAAAAAAAGCTAAAGGTGACGTGCTGGTGCTGCTTAATAATGATACGGAGATTATAACGCCAGAATGGCTGGGGATTTTGGTGGGTTATGCGGTGCAGCCACACATTGGTGCGGTGGGGCCGAAATTGTTATATCCGGACAATACCGTACAACATGCTGGTGTGATAATGGGTCTTGGCGGTGTGGCATCGCATGCTTATATCGGCGAAGAACGCGATGCGCCAGGGGTTTATGGAAGACTCCGGGTGCCATATGATTATGCGGCGGTGACTGGAGCTTGTCTTGTAGTAGAGAAAAAGAAATATGAACAAGTAGGCGGGCTAGAAGAAGATTTGCAGGTAGCATATAATGATATAGATTTTTGTATGAAGCTTCTAACGGCAGGCTATTATAATGTAGAAGTGCCGATGGCAGAGTTATACCATTTTGAATCAAAATCACGCGGGAGTGATACGTCGCCAGAAAAGAAAGCACGTTTTGATAAAGAACAAGATTATATGTACAAAAAATGGCCAGAAATGATAAAAAACGATAAATTTTATAACTCAAACTATTCTAGAAGGATGTGGTTTGTGCTAGATAGGAAGCCAGAATGAAAAAACTCATAATATATATAGCAGAGACTACTGAGAATGCGCAATATAGATATAGGTGCCAAAATGTGGCGCAAGCGATAGAAAAAAGCAATGATTATCAAGTGAAGATTTTTTTGAAAGACGAAATCGATAAGGCCGAGTGGTGGCTTCTTGGGGCGAGTCTAGTAGTGATTGAAAGACAAACGGCAAAAGATAATGTTGCGCTAGATTTTATTAAAAAGGCTCAGGCAGAAAAAATAAAGGTTGTACTTGATATTGATGATCTCGTGTTTGATTATAAAGATTTGCCACTCTTGATGTATTCAACGAGGGGCAGGAATGTGTGCTATTGGTTAGGGTATTTTTGGGGAGTGAGAAGAATCGCGAAAAAGGTCGATGGGTTTATTGTGACGAATGATTTTTTGGGCAAGAAACTTAAACGAACTTTCAATAAGTCATACAAAGTGATTTTCAATTCACTCAATAACGAACAAATTGAAGAGTCTAAAAAATATTTGGATAAAAAACCACATGATTTTAGGATTGGGTATTTTAGTGGGTCGCCGACACATATAAAAGATTTTCGGATGGTGGAGCCGGAACTACTTAAGTTTTTGGACATACATAAAGAAGTTAGACTGGACGTGGTGGGGTATATGAAATTTTCAAAGCGGGCGGAAGAGTATATCAAAAAAGGCAGGATAAAAGTACACGAACCAGTACCATATCTTGAGATGTTAAAAATGATGGCTGAGGTAGATGTAAATATTGCACCACTACTCGTGAATGATTTTACGAATTGTAAATCTGAACTAAAGTTTTTTGAAGCGGCGGTGGTAGAAACAACAACGATTGCCTCGCCAACATATGCATTCAAAAAGGCAATTTCTGATGGCGAGAATGGATTTTTGGCCAGTAGTGGCGAATGGTATGATAAACTGGAATATTTATATGAAAATCCGAACGAGAATAAAAAAATTGCTAAAGCGGCACGGAGGTACGCTTTGGAGCATTATGCTGGGAAAGAATTTTTAGAACAAATTGAGGAGGCGTATGACTACTTTGCAAAATAAAAAAGTATCGGTGATTGTGCCGAATTATAATTACAAAAAATATATCAAAAAACGCTTGGCTAGTATAGTAAAGCAGAGTTATCCGATTTACGAGCTGATTATTCTGGATGATGCCTCGACGGATGGCGCAGATTTGGTGATAGAGAAAGAGATTAGCAAAATAAAAGAAAAATATCCGAAATTAAAAATCCGGTATGAGAAAAATAAAAAGAATTCTGGTAAGGCAATTAAACAATGGATAAAAGGTATAAAGATGGCAAAGGGGGATTATGTTTGGATTGCAGAAACAGATGATTTGTCTAAAAAGAATTTTTTAAAGAATGTAATGCGTGGGTTTGATGATAAGGATGTAGTGATTTCTTATACGGAGTCAAAAGCGATAAATGGACGTGGGCTAATGTTGGCACCAAACATGAGATTTTCGCGAGATAAAGAACGGACGGGGCATTACAGGAAAAATTACATAAAAAATGGTGAAGACGAGATAAAAGAAATTTTGGCGATTAGGTGTAGCATACCAAATGTGTCCGCAGTGGTATTTAAGAAATCCGATAAACTGATAAAAATTATGGAAAAGGCGGCTAGTTTTTCGCAAGTGGGGGATTGGTATATTTATTTGGAATTGCTAGCAAAAGGAAAAATAGCGTATTTTAGAAAACCATTGAATATTTTTAGGATACATAAGGGAAGCGTGACGCGAAATTCGCATAAGGATCGGACGCATTTTGACGAGATTAAAGTTATTCATAGAATGCTGCAGGATAAATATGATTTGAGTGAAAAAACGGTGATGTATATGAATGATGAACTAAATCGTATCGTAATAAAATATGGAATTATGTAAAATGAGCGTACCAAAGATAACAGTAATTATTCCGGCTTATAATTGTGAGAAGTATATTGGTAAGTGTCTAGATAGTATTTTGGCGCAAAGTTATCAGGATTTTGAGATTTTGGTGATAAACGATGGGTCGACGGATGGTACGGATGAAATATTGAGAGAATATGAAAAAGAATGTAGTGACAAAATAAAATATGTCTCACAAAAGAATGAAGGTGTGGCAAAAACAAGAAATAAAGCAATGAAGATGGCGCATGGGAAATATGTGGCTTTTGTGGATTGTGATGATTTTGTGGATGAAGACTATTTAGAAAAACTGTTACCAAGAAATGGAGAAGATATAACTTTTAGTGGATATAGGCGACCAAATAGTAAGGGCAAGATTGTTGTTGAAACAAAGTTAGAAAATGAGAAGTGGAGTAAGTTTGTGGTGCCGGCGCCGTGGGCGAAGATTTATGATAGAGAGTTTTTGCTGAAAAATAAAATAGAATTTTTGGATAATAATATAGGAGAAGATGTATATTTTAATTTGATTGCGCTGCTTACGGCCAGCAAGGTGAAAATTTTGGATTATGTGGGGTATAATTGGTATTTTAATGAAAAAAGTGTTTCGAATACTGGGCAGAAAGATTTTCATAAAATTGATGTGATGAGATTTTTAAATTCTTCTTATGATGAGCTAAAAAAACGTGGGCTACTTAGCAAAAATAAGGAATATTTGGAGCTATTTTATTATAGATATATTGTGTGGTTTTTGTTGTTCTCGTGTAAGAAACATAGTAAGGAAGAGATTGGTAAAAAGTATGACGAGTTGTTTTCTTGGCTCTTGGCTAGGTTTCCGGACTATCGCAAAAATAAGCTGCTAAAAATTGGCAGGTTGAAAGGTGAAGTAAAAAAGACTAGAATTGTTTATAAGGCGTTTTTCGATGCGCAAAAGATTGGGCTAGCAAAAACACTCTTATCTGTTTATGCAAAGATATAAAAATATGGTAAAATAGAAAAAAGGAGTTTTATGAAAGGAATTATTTTGGCCGGTGGGTCGGGGACACGGCTCTATCCATTAACACTTGGTACTTCGAAACAAATGTTGCCGGTTTATGATAAACCAATGATTTATTATCCACTTTCTACTTTGATGCTAGCGGGAATTCGCGACATTTTGATTATCTCTACGCCAAATGATTTGCCGAATTTTGAGAGGCTTCTCGGTGATGGTAAAGCAATGGGGTTAAATCTTTCTTACAAGGTACAACCTTCTCCAGATGGTTTGGCGCAGGCGTTTATTCTGGGGGAAGAATTTATCGGGAGCGAGCCGTGTGCAATGGTGCTTGGTGATAATATCTTTTATGGTTCTGGTTTTACTGGTATTTTGAAAAATGCTGCTTTGGACGCTGCGGAAGGAAGAGCGACAGTATTTGGCTATTATGTAAATGATCCGGAGAGGTTTGGCGTGGTAGAGTTTGATGACGAGTGGCGCGCTGTATCTATTGAAGAAAAACCAGAAAATCCAAAGAGTAATTATGCGGTAACAGGACTTTACTTTTATCCGGCTGGTGTATCGGGAAAAGCCAGGACGATTCAGCCTTCGGCAAGAGGCGAGCTGGAAATTACTACATTAAATGAAATGTATTTAAATGAAGGAACTCTAGACGTACAGTTGCTCGATCGTGGCTTTGCGTGGCTTGATACCGGGACAATTGATTCTTTGTCTGATGCGTCAGATTTTGTACGGGCGATTGAAAAGCGTCAAGGTGTTCAGATTGCTTCGCCGGAAGAAATTGCATATCGTAACGGTTGGATTTCTCGTGAAGAATTGATGGCTTCTGCAGAAAAATATAAAAAGACGGCTTATGGACAACATTTGATGGCGGTGGCAGAAGGGAGAATCAAAGAATAATGGGGAAGTTTGTTTTTAATAAAACCGACATTGAGGGTGTATATATTATAGAGCCAACAGTCTTTGGTGATGAGCGCGGCTATTTTATGGAAACTTATAGCAAAACGGATTTTCTTGAGGCGGGGCTTAATTATGATTTTGTGCAAGATAATCAGTCTAGCTCTAGAAAAGGAGTTCTAAGAGGACTTCATTTTCAAAAGACTCATCCACAAGCAAAATTAGTGCGTGTAATTTCTGGTGAGGTATTTGATGTGGCAGTGGACCTTCGTGAAGGTTCACCTACTTTTGGAAAGTGGGTTGGGGCTTTGCTTTCGGCTGAAAATAAGAAACAACTGATGATACCGCGTGGGTTTGCGCATGGGTTTTTGGTGATATCAGACAAGGCAGAATTTGCCTACAAGTGTGACGAATTTTATCATCCAGAAGATGAAGGTGGGATTATGTATGATTCGGCCGGGATTGAATGGCCGGAAGTAGATGTAGAGCTAACTTTGTCTGAAAAAGATTTGAAACATCCAACGCTTGATGAACTAGATTTTAAATTTAAGGAGGTTTAATGGATAAGAAAACTATAGTTGTAACTGGTGGCGCAGGGTTTATTGGTTCGAATTTTGTGTATTATATGCTAAAGAAATATCCAAATTACAGAATTGTGTGTTTGGATGCTTTGACTTATGCGGGCAATCTTTCTACATTAAAGAAGGCAATGGAGAATTCAAATTTCCGTTTTGTGAAGGCAGATATTCGCGACGTAGAAGCGGTAGAAAAATTATTTGAGGAAGAGCACCCAGATATTGTAGTGAATTTTGCGGCTGAATCACATGTGGACCGTTCGATTCGTGATCCGAAACTGTTCTTGGAAACTAATATTATGGGTCCAGAAGTTTTGATGGATGCGTGTAAAAAATATGGCGTGAAGAGATTTCATCAAGTATCTACGGACGAAGTATATGGTGATTTGCCATTAGATAGGCCGGATTTGTTCTTTACCGAAAAAACTAATTTGCATGCATCTTCTCCATATTCCGCATCTAAAGCCTCGGCAGATTTAGTGGTTTTGGCATATCACAGAACTTATGGACTATCAGTAACAATTTCTCGTTGTTCTAACAATTATGGTCCGTATCATTTTCCAGAAAAGTTGATACCACTAATGATAATTAATGCTTTGAATGATAAACCTTTGCCGGTATACGGTGATGGGCTTAATGTGCGTGATTGGCTATATGTGGAAGACCACTGTAAGGCAATTGATATGATTATTCATGCAGATTGTGTGGGTGAAGTGTATAATGTGGGTGGTCATAATGAGAAATCAAATATTGAGATTGTAAAATTGATTTTGAAGGAACTTGGCAAGCCAGAGAGTTTGATTGAGTTTGTAGAAGATAGAAAAGGCCACGATAGGCGTTATGCAATTGATCCGACAAAAATTAAAACGCAACTTGGTTGGGAGCCAGAAACAAAATTTGAAAATGGTATCGTAAAAACTATTAAATGGTATTTGGATCATAAAG
The DNA here is from genome assembly GCA_045593145.1 of Candidatus Nanosyncoccus sp. Classification (GTDB taxonomy): domain Bacteria; phylum Patescibacteriota; class Saccharimonadia; order Saccharimonadales; family Saccharimonadaceae; genus Nanosyncoccus. The sequence continues at coordinate 48,838 of JAZNWC010000013.1, read as the reverse complement.
ATTGGTGGGAAGAGATTATTTCTGGTGATTATAAAAATTATTATGAAAAGATGTATGGAGGTAAATAAATGAAAGTATTAGTGACTGGGACGAGTGGGCAACTTGGTTTTGATGTGATGGAGGAGCTAGCGCGCCGTGGTTATGAAGGAATTGGCGCGGATAGGTCTGAATCTGATGCGGAATTTGAACATGTGATTCTAGATATTACCGACAAAGCACGAGTAATGGAAGTAGTAAAAGAAGTTAATCCGGATGTGATTGTACACTGTGCAGCTTGGACAAATGTAGATGGGGCAGAAGCGCCAGAAAACGTTGAAAAAGTACGAGTGGTGAATGTAGATGGTACACGTAATTTGGCGGAAGCAGCAAAAGCGGTGGATGCGAAATTCGTGTATATTTCTACGGATTATGTGTTTGATGGACAGGGTGAACGTCCATGGCAACCAGATGATAAGAACTATGCACCACTCAATGTGTATGGACAGTCTAAATTGGACGGGGAGCTTGCGGTGGCAGAAACCTTGGATAAGTATTTTATTGTGCGAATTGCTTGGGTGTTTGGTAGAAATGGCAAAAACTTTATCAAGACTATGATTGAGGTTGGAAAAAACCACGACACAGTGCGGGTGGTAGATGACCAAATTGGTACGCCAACTTATACGGTGGACCTTGCGAGACTTCTTGTAGACATGATTGAGACTGATAAATATGGCTACTATCATGCAACAAATGAAGGTGGTTATATTTCTTGGGCGGATTTTACTGAAGAGATTTATAAACAAGCTGGTATGAATGTAAAAGTAGAACGGGTGACTACAGCGGAATATGGCGAATCGGTGGCAAAAAGACCATTTAATTCTAGACTAGATAAGTCTAAATTAGTGGAGAATGGATTTAAGCCTTTGCCAGAATGGCAGGATGCGGTAAGAAGATTTCTTGCTACTTTAGAGAATTAGATTTTTCGCTTTTTTGGTAAAGTTTGGTAAAAAGTTTGGCGATTGGTTTTGGCCAGAAACGTTTGAAGATTGCGTAATCTTCTTTGGTGCGAACGCCACGAGCGATGATTTCGGTGGTGGTGGTGTCTGTGGAAATGCGATGGCCCATAAGTGGTTTTGGGATATAAACAAAAGTGCCAGGTTTTTTGCTGAGAGTTTCCCAAGCATGCCAATCGACGTTACATTCGAAATTTGAAGTGAAGATTTTTTTAGGACAGTTAGATGTAACAAAAGTAACGGTAGGACAGGAAATGGCATTGCCAAAACGTAAGAGATTGCGTTTTCCAAATTTGGATTTTGGATTTTTGATTTTGGCTGGGAAAAGTAAAATACGTTTAATCATGAGATTAGCGTTTTTAGAGACTTTTTTGCCATTTCTGATTTCGTAGTAGTCTGTAAAAATGATAGAAGACTTGGGGTGTTTTTGGTAGGCTTTGATGACCTGCGCGGAATAATCTTTATCATAAATGTCGTCTTGATGGGCGATAGTAACAAGTGGTGTGGCGCCAGAACTTAATGCAAAATCAAAATCACCGCCGATGTCAGTGTGCTCGCTAGTGATTATTTTTAAATCGTATTTTTTGGCGAGGTTTTTAATGGATGAGTTTGGCGTGGTGGTAGCAATAACTACTCGGCTTTTTACGGTTTGATTAGTGACTGATTTGATGCATTTTTCTAAAAATTCGCTTTCTTTGTAGGCGAGAATAACAAAAGTATGAACTAGATTATTTTCCATGAGTTTTCCTTAAACTGTGAAGTTTGATTTGTAGCAAGAGAATGTAGAGAATAACTAGGACAATACTAGAGAAAAGGAAGGAGTAGGCGGCACCGATGATGCCGGAATGCTGAATGAGGAAAATAGAAATAACAGTAGCAAAGATGGAGGTAACAATATAAATATAAGTTTGGCGACGGTTTTCTTTGATGACGGTAAGGAGACTGGAAATAATCATGGCGATAGCAAAGAAGATAGAAGCTACCACAATCATAACTAGCGCAAGGCGGAAGGTAGAGAGATCTAGATGGTAAATTAACTCTAAGACTGGAATGCCAAAGAAATAACTTGCGATAATTGCGAGAACTCCGATGCCAAGAAGTAGGAGCAAGGTTTTTTGTGAAAGTTTGATGTAGGCAGTGAAATTTTTGGATTCGTAATGTTTGGTGAGAGTGTCAAGAACTGGGTTAATGAGATAGGAACCAATAAGGCTTAAAATGGTGGCTGGCATAATAAGAATACCGAAAATAGTTTGAGCTTCGTTGGAATCAAAATATGGCAGGATGTATTTTTGACAGTTAGCAAGATAAAGTGAAAGAATAGAGAAAAGAAAAACTGGGAAACAAGTTTTTAAAATTGATTTTAAGTTTTTGAAATTAAAGGTTAAAGTTTCTTGATATAATTTGCGATAGTTTTTGGTGTCGTAGATAAAGAAGATTGCGATATTGACAAGAATAAGTGAGCCGGTGGCAAAAAGAAGATTGTGGGTGAGAAAATCTGTGAGAATAAAAACGCCAAGGCCGAGGATGGCTTTAGTGGCAAGGGAAATGCCAGTTTGATAAAGGTGAGATTTTTTGTGGATAGCGCCATAAAAACAATCACTAACTGCTTCTACAATACGGAAAAGCATCAACATAGAAATAACGGCAGTGGTAAAAATGTCGCATTGATTGATGAGGCAAAAAATAAGGATGATTAAAAAGCTGGCGATACTAGTGATAATGCGACAAGTGAAATAATCGCTAAAAGAAAATTTGTTTTTGGCATCTGAAACTTGGAAAGAGCGGTTGTAATAAATAGAAATGATGTAAAAAAGTGAGCAGAGCGCAAAAGCATAGGTAAAAATGCCAGCAATGTCTACGCCATTGATATAACGAACGGCGATTAGAAAAAAGAGCGAATTAAAAGAATTGAGAGTGAGACCGATGGCGTTCCAGATAAAATTTTTGGTGTTATTTCTTTTTGTCATTTTTTTCTACTTTTTGTTTTAGAATTGATACTTCCTGGATGAGTTTGGTGATTTTGGCTTGTAAATGGCTGATAGAAATAGTGAGAAAAAAACAAATAAGAAAAAGTATACCGATGAGGACAACAAAGAAAAAGTTGGATGGCATTTCAAAGCCGAGCCAACCGGAGAATTTGGCAAGCGGGTCTGGGAAAATAGCAATGATGAGACAGGCAAGTGGAAGTAAAAGCCAGGCAAGGGAATTTTTGACGGACAGAGAGTTCTTTTTTAAGAAAATTAAAATTAAAGCTAATGAAAAGACTGCCGCGACGGACATTTCAATTTGAAGACTAGTCATATTTTTTTCTCCCTAAACTTAATATTAAAATTGATAGCATAACATTAAAAGCGGCATAGGCGCTTTTCCAGGAATGGATGCTGGATTTGCCGCCGGTGCGTTTGTTCATTTTGACGGGAACTTCTACAATTTTAAAATGTTTGGAACGGAGCAACTCGTAGTTGGAGACTGGTTCGGGGTATTCGGTGGGATAGTCCATGGCAAAACGTTCGATAATGGAACGGTTGGCGGCACGAAAACCGGAAGTGGGATCGTGGATGCGTTTGCCACCAGAAAGGACGAAGATGAAATTGGACAAAAAGCGGATACCAAGACGGCGGATTTTGGAGGAGCGTTGACCGCTGAATTTTTTATCAATAAAACAAGAGCCAATAACGAGGTCGGCTTTTTTGCCTATGATTGGCTGGACAAGGGCATCAACAAAAGAAATGTCGTGTTGGCCATCGGCGTCAAACTGGATGGCGATATCATAATTATTGTCGTAGGCATATTGGTAGCCAGTTTGGACGGCGCCACCAATACCGAGGTTGTTTAGTAAATTAATATGATTGAAATTGCCTTTTTCGAGAATATCTGCGGTACTATCGGTAGAACCGTCGTTGATAACAATGTAATCATAGCCAGAGGCAAGCACTGTTTCTAGAGTTTTTGAAATGGATTTTTCTTCGTTGTAGGCTGGGATAATCAGCAGAATTTTTGGTTTCATTGAATATAATTATAGCACTTGCTAGATATGGAAGCAAACTGCTGCGGTGAGAGCATAGACGGTTTCAAAGATGATGAAAAGATAAATGTAATTGTTTTGGTAAACTGGGAATGAAGTTTTTTTGGTGATTTTTTTATTTTTCTTGGCAGCCGAGAAAGTAATGATCGGGATGAGGAGAAAGAGTGGCATAAAATAGCGACCTTGTACGCCTTGGATAACATCTGCGTCGGTAGGCGTCCATTGAATGTACATAATTAAGAATGAAGCGAGAGAGGCAAAAGAAATGGCAAAAATTGATAAAATACGGAACCACCTAGATATAAAGGCGCCTTTTCGTTCTTTGATGATGATATAAATAAAAAGCAAAAATGACGGGATAACATATGCGAAAGAAAGGACTAATGTGTACCATTCTAGGAAACGCCCAAAAACTTGGCCGGCATAGACTGGAGTTTTGACAATAATGGTTTTGAAAAGAATACCGACAAAGGAAAATGGGCTGTGAATGAGTGTGTCTATTTGGGTGCTAGTATCCGTGACACTAGATAAGGCTGGTACGCTGCGTAGCCAAATGAGAAGAGCGATGGAGGTGATGGCACCAAGTGAACAAATAGTGATGAGTTTGCGAGTGAGATTGCCAAAACGTTCTTTTGGTATGGTAAACAGAAGAAGACAAATTGGTGAATAAATGTATTTGCCTAGTGATATGACAAGACATAGCAAAAGAAGCAACAAAAGGTGTTTGGGCTTGATTTTGAAATTGATGTTAAAAGTAGCATGAAGGACAAAAGTAATGAGGGCAAAAGAACAGCAGATTAAAAAGCCGTCCGCGGAGAGGGAGGCCATAGATTGCATAGACATAGGCAAGAATGCAAAATAAAAAACAAAGAATTTTAGGAAGGGGAGATATTTGATACAAAAATATAATATCAGAATACATGTAACTAGATGAAAAACTCTGGCAATGTAGGCGGATACGATAATTGGGAGATTAAGCGTTTTGCCGATAAACATACCGACGGTGTGTGGTAAATAACTAATAATACTATAGCCGCCTGCGGAGTTGGCAGCAAAATCTTCGGGCTCTTCGTCGTAGTAGTCAAGTTTTTCTATGATTTGAGAATATTTCACTTTGCCCTGGACGAGGTCCGACATGGTGAGTTGGAGATTGACTGGCTGTACACTACCAGTGAATAAACCGTTGTCGCTAACTGTGGTAGCGAGATAGCCATCGGAGATTTCGTAAATGCGGAAAAAGTGTGCTATTTCGTCTGGTACACAACTTAGTGGTATGGCGAATGCGTACAATAAACCAGTGCTGAGGCCGAGTACTAGAAAAAGATTTTCGATACGCCAGTGGTGTTTTTTTGCGATATATAAGATAAAACATAATATGATTTCTAGGATGGCGGAAACTGCAAGAATGATTCTGAAAGTATCATCTAGGACGCTATGATAGTTGATGTATACAGCAATAAGAATGATGATGTTGGCGAGTAACAAAAAACTCGCGCAAATTACGTAAAGTTTGTTTTCTAAAATGAAGGATTTTAGTTTATTGCCAAAGTTTTTCATAGGCTGTTGCTACTTTCTGTGGGTCGCCGTCTAATTTTACTTTACCTTCTTCGATGAGGATAGCACGATCGCAATATTTGCGGACATTGCCCATGGAGTGGGTAACGAGGATGACGGTTTGTTTGCCTTTGATTTCGGCAAAATAATCGTTACATTTTTTCTGGAAAGCAGCGTCGCCTACGGCAAGGACCTCATCTAATAAAAGAATATCGCCGCGGGCGCGGATAGCAATGGAAAAAGCGAGGCGGACTTGCATGCCGGAAGAAAAATTCTTGAGTTTTTGGTCCATAAATGGACGAAGCTCGGCAAAATCAACAATTTCGTCATACATGGCGTCGACTTCTTTGTTGGAAAAACCAAGCATTGCGCCGTTTAGATAGATATTTTCGCGGCCGGACAAATCTGGGTTGAATCCAACGCCAAGTTCGATAAATGGGATAAGATTACCATTGATTTCTACAGAGCCCTTTTCGGGAAAATAGATTTTGGCGAGGGATTTTAGGAGAGTGGATTTGCCAGAGCCGTTGCGGCCAACGATACCGACGAATTCGCCACGATGAATATCAAAACTAATGCCGTTTAGGACTTTTTGTTCTTTGTAGCCTTTGATGCCTTTGAGGCGATTGAAAATAGCTTGTTTTAACCCCCAGGCGCGTTCGGTAGGGAGGCGAAAACTTTTGTGGATGTTTTTGACTGAGATTGCGATGTCGTCTTGCATTAGATTTCCTCCGCGAAGCGTTTAGATTTTTTGCGGAAATACCAAGAGCCCCAAACTAGGAAGATGATAACAATTAGGATAGGGACAAGTTTTAAAAATGGGTTTTGAATGAAATCCCACGACGTGATAGTCTCTGGAGTAATTAGGCAATAGCGGATATCTTGGATGGCTTGCGCAATAGGATTTAAAAGAATGACTTTGGCGGCAGTGGCGGAAGTATCGGCAACCATAGCAATAGGATAAATGATTGGCACAGCATAGAAGAGAGCCTGAGTTAATACTTCCCAAATTGAAGTAATGTCGCGGTATTTAACGTTGATAGCTCCAAGTAAAAAAGAAATACCAAGGGCGAGAATATATAGCTCAAAGATTAGTATTGGGACGATGAGCCAGGTGATGCTAGGAGTGACGCCGTTGATAAGTGCGAAAATTACGACAACTACAAGGTTGATGAGTAAATTAATAACGGCAGTAAGAGTAGCAGAAACTACAACGATGTATTTTGGGAAACAGATTTTGCGAAGGAGTTCGCCACGCTGAACGATGGCTTGGATACCCTGAGAAGTACATTCGTTGAAGAAGCTCCAGAGGGTGGTACCTACGAGTAAGTAGACTGGGTAATGGGGAATGTCGCTGCCGAATTTGAGGAGCTTGGTGAACACTATATATAATATAGCAAACATCATGAGAGGGCGAAGCAGCGCCCATAGATAACCAAGGATAGAGCCTTGGTAGCGAAGTTTAAAGTCGGTTTTGGTCAATTCCTTTAAGAGGACACGATTACCTTTGTACAAAAAATTTGGTATTGCCATATAGACTATTGTATCACAAAAACGACTTGGAATTGTTGTATAATAAGAATAAGTGAAAAAGAAACAGGATAGTTTTAACGGACGGGTAAAAAATTGGTTTTGTAACCATGGTAGTTTTTTGCTATGCGTAGCTAGTTTGGCGGTGTTGATAGTAGCCGTTTTGATATTGTTTGGGCAGGGACCATCAAAAAATACCAAACTGAGTTTTGATGTAGCAAGCGGTTTTTATAATGAAGACATAAATGTGAGTATTAACGCGTCTAATTTACCGAACTTTACAAAAATAAAATACAACTTAAACGGTGATGATTTGGAAAATGATAGTCTGGATTATGAGAGGGCGATTAGTTTGGCAGTGCCGGAGAATGGGTATAAAGTGTACACCATAAAAGCGAGTTTTTGCGACGCGGAAAGATGTGGTGCCCCAGTTTATGCAACTTACGTGCTGGGAAATGATTTGTCAAATGATGTGGATTTGGATATTGTAAGTATTACTAGTTCGCAAAAAAGTTTGTACGATTATGAAACTGGTATTATGGTGCCGGGAAAGACTCGTGATGATATAGAAAACAGTAATAAATACGAACGAATTGATGTGATGGGGAACTTTCGGTGGCGGGATGAAGAATGGATTAGGGATGCTCATATAGCTATGTTTAGTGAAGGAGGCGTGTTGAAGCTTGATAAAAATATAGGGTTGCAAGTTGCTGGTGGTACTTCTTCAGCTTTGGCGATAAAATCTCTGAAGCTGGTGGGGAACAAAAAATATGGTTATGACAAGATTTCGTTTGATTTTGGTGATGGCTTTAGACTATATAATAGTTTGCGTCTTAGGTCTGGGGCACAGGACCAAAACTTTGGCAATGTACGCTCTAGTGTAGCGAGTAGACTAATAAAAGAGAGTGGATTTGATGGCGGTAGTGAAACGAAGCGTGTGGTAGTATTTTTGAACAACGAGTTTTATGGGATATTTGATGCACAACAAAGTTATTCAGATTCGTTTTTGGCTGATAATTTTGATTTACCGAATTCCAATTTGGTTGCAAAATATAAGGAAAGTGAGTCAGGAGTACTTCAGGAGGTGGGAATTGATAAACTTTTTCGGCAAAATTTGAATGTAGCAGAAAATAGGGAGGCGTTGGAGAACGCTGTGGATATGGATAATTATTTGATGTACTATGCTTTACAGATTATGTGGAATAATACAGATTGGCCACAGAACAATTTTGAGATGTGGAGATATGAAAACGATGGCAATGAATCTTATAATGAATATGAAGATGGCAGGTATAGATTTTTGATTTATGATACAGATTTAACTTGGTATATAGATGGTAACGAAAACTATTATCCGGGTGCGATAGGAGACATTTTTGAGTTTTTGATGGAGAATAAGTATAGGGGTGAAGGTTCAATGTTTAAAAATGTGATGGCATCTGATTATTACAGGAATAAATTTGTTGGCATTTTGCGTAATTTGATAAATGGACCGTTTGAGACTGGGCATGTATTAAATATAGTAGATGAGGAAGCGGCAAAAATTGATAGACAAATGCGGATTTTTTATTCTGATGAAGAATATGCGTCTTGGCAAGGGTGGATAAACTTGTTAAAAAAGGCGGTGAGTGAAAGAAACAGTGTGGTAAGGGCTGATGCCAAAAAATATTTCGGTGTGACGCTCTAGTATCTGGACAGAACTTGATTTTTTTGATATAATATACGCGTTTATGGAAGATAATTTTATACGAATTCGGGGCGCAAGACAGAATAATCTAAAGGATCTTGATGTAGATATTCCGCGCGATAAACTCGTGATTATTACGGGATTATCTGGGTCTGGTAAATCTAGTCTTGCTTTTGACACGATTTATGCGGAAGGGCAGAGGCGTTATGTGGAGTCGCTCTCTTCTTATGCGAGGATGTTTCTTGGGATTATGGATAAGCCGGATGTGGATTCTATTACGGGGCTTTCTCCGGCGATTTCGATAGACCAAAAGTCCACCTCTAGGAATCCGCGCTCTACTGTGGCGACAGTGACGGAAGTATATGATTATCTGCGTCTTTTATTTGCGCGGGTAGGTGTGCCACATTGTCCGGTTTGTCATAAACCGGTGAGCCGTAGGACGGTGGACGATATTGTAAATGAAGTGATGAAATTGCCACTCGGCTCTAAATTAATGTTACTTGCGCCGATTGTGTCGGCAAAGAAGGGTGAGTTTTTGCATATCCCGGAACAGTACTCTGCGAAAGGTTTTTCTAGGGTAAGAGTAGACGGAATTATTTATGTGCTTGATGAATTTCCAGAATTAAATAAAAACGAGAGGCATGATATTGAAATCGTAGTAGATAGATTTGTGCTAAATCCAGACTTGCATACTAGGATTAGTGGTTCAATAGAGCAGGCTTTGGAACTCGGGCAAGGGATTATTAAACTGCTCAAAATTAATGATAATTCGGTGGCGGTGGGAGAGTCGAGAATTAATGCGGACAAAACTGAAGTTCTAACTTATTCACAAAGATATGCTTGTCCGGACCATCCAGATGAGCTAATCCCGGAACTTACGCCGAGGCTGTTTTCGTTTAATGCGCCGGAGGGGGCTTGCCCGACTTGTACTGGGCTTGGCTCGAGAATGGAAGTAGACCCAGGACTAGTGTTTAACAAAAATCTGACGATTGCGGAGGGCGGGATTAGACCATTTAATAGAGTGCAGCAAGATTCTTGGTGGCTAAAAAGGCTTGCGCAGGTGGGAATGAAACATAATTTTTCTTTGCACGTGCCGATTGGCGAACTATCCGAAGAAGCACAGCATATTATATTATATGGTACGGGTGATGAAAAATATGAGATGAAAATTACGGGATCTGGTAGATTTGCGGATGGGACTAAATATGAAACTACTTATGAGGGTGTAATTCCGACATTGGAGCGCCGCTATAATGATCCGAAAGTTTCGGAATTTATGAAGCATGACATTGAAAGATTTATGCGTGTAAGGGAGTGCCAAACTTGTCATGGGGCAAGACTAAAGCCGGCTGTGCTCGCGGTGACGGTGCATGACCTTAATATTGTAGATATGTGTAATTTGGATGTGGATGCAACGATTGAAGTATTAAACCAGGACCTTGGATTTACAGAAGAAGAGGAGCTGATTGCGAAGCCGATTTTGAAGGAAATTCGCGAACGGGTGAAATTTATGCAGGATGTGGGGCTGGGGTATCTGGAGCTTGGACGTGCGGCAAATACACTTTCGGGCGGTGAGGCGCAGAGAATTAGATTGGCGACACAAATTGGGTCTGGGTTGCAGGGTGTTTTGTATGTACTAGATGAGCCGTCGATTGGGCTTCATCAGCGGGATAATGATAAATTAATTGCAACGCTTAAACATCTTCGTGATCTTAAAAATACAGTTCTTGTGGTGGAGCACGACGAAGACACGATGCGAGCGTCTGATTATATCGTAGATATTGGCCCGGGGGCAGGCGCGAAGGGCGGTAAGCTGGTGGCGGCTGGTACGCCAGAAGAAATTATGAAAGACGACGATTCTATTACTGGTAAATATCTTTCTGGCGAATTAGCAATTCCTACTCCAAAGAAACGTCGCAAGATTCGTGAAGGTTATGAGCTGGTGGTGCGTGGTGCTAGGGAAAATAATCTCAAAAATATTGATGCGCATTTTCCGCTGGGTGTGATGACGGTGGTGTCTGGTGTATCTGGTTCGGGTAAATCCACTTTGGTAAATAATATTCTGGCGAATGAACTTCTGGCGAGACTGCATCGTGCACAAACGGTGTCTGGTACGCATGAAAAAATTGATGGGATTGAAAATATTAATAAAGTGATCGTGATAGACCAGAGCCCGATTGGCAGGACGCCAAGATCTAACCCGGCGACTTATACTGGCGTGTTTAATGCGATTCGTGAATTATTTGCATCACAGCCAGAGGCAGAAGTGCGTGGGTATAAAGCTGGTAGGTTTAGTTTTAACGTGAAGGGTGGCAGATGTGAACACTGCCAGGGTGATGGTGTAAACAAAATCGAAATGCATTTTTTGCCGGATGTGTATGTAACTTGTCCGGCTTGTCATGGTAAACGTTATAATAGCGAGGCGCTGGAGATTAAGTATAAAGGCAAAGATATTTCGGAAGTCTTGAACATGACGATTGATGAAGCGGTGGAGTTTTTTGCTAATATTCCGTCGATTGCATCAAAACTTCGTACGATACAAGAAGTGGGGCTAGGTTATATTCGTTTGGGGCAACCAGCAACGACATTTTCTGGCGGCGAAGCGCAGAGAATTAAACTCGCGACGGAATTGGCGCGGAGGTCTACTGGGAAGACACTTTATATTTTGGACGAGCCTACGACTGGGTTGCATACGGATGATGTTAAAAGATTACTTGCGATTTTGAATAAATTGGTAGATGGCGGTAATTCGATGATTATCATTGAACATAATTTGCATGTGATAAAATCGGCGGACTGGGTGATAGACATGGGGCCGGAAGGTGGACTAAAAGGTGGTGAGATTGTGGCAACTGGCACACCAGAGCAGCTGGCAAAATCTGCCAAGACACCAACGGGGGAATATTTGAAGCAAGTGCTATAATACTGTTGTAATAAAATCATTTATATTGTATAATAATGACAGATTTTGTTCTTTAATATGGAACTAAAGGATATGCTCGATATTATTGTAGTGGATTTGTCTAGGGACGACGTATCAGAATGTAATAATATTAAGGTCGTGCGAGTTTTTAGCGAAAAGCTTGTGCAAATAAACTTCGGCTATCATTCTGCGCATTTTGGTTACCCGATGCTTGAAGGAAAAGTCCATTCGGATAGTATCACATGGCCACATTACTTTGCATAATAAAGGGCGCGACTTAAATAGTCGCGTTTTTTTATATTACGATTTTGAAATTTGAGTATTTATCAGTGAAGGCGTCCTCAATAGTTTTATTAGTTTTTTCTAGGTATTTTTTAACTAGATAATAACCTAGCGAATATCCAGACCATCTAGGAAGGCTATCATCGCCGCTAAAGAAGATGGTGTTGTAATCGTAATGCTCATTATCAAATTGGTCTTTTAAAATGTTTAGTATTTTTTCGTTAGTTTCATCATTTCTATTTGTTACGGTTTCAAGAAAAAACTGCTTTGTTTTGCGATTTTTGACGAATACGGATTCGAAATATGTGGCTATGCCTTCGTTGATGATACCGTCAAAAAGTGTTTGCATATATTCATCGTTTTTGCCCCATCTAGCGGCATGACACAATTCATGGGCAATCATTTCGGATAGTTTGTTTTCTGTGATAGTGTCTTTGTCTATACAAACTTCAATTAAATCACACCAGTGAGTACGTCCACCGACGCCGTCTTCAGGAATAACTATCGACGGTATATGACTAGTGACAATTAAATCTATATCCCAATCGATTTTGAGAGCATTAAAAGCATACTGCTCTGCAGTTTTTACAGCTTTTTTAATCATGTTTTCTTGGTCTTTGAGGATGTCATTTGCATTTGTGACGAATAGATTTATTTTGCTCATAAAGATATTATACACCTTTTGTGTTATAATTCTTTTGGAGAAAAAAGATGATTTGGAATAATGATCAGGTTTCGAGGGCGGAAACTGAAAAAATACTAGAGATTGCTAAGAGGCAGCTGAGTGTACCTGGGGATTATGTGGAACTTGGATGTTATAAAGGTGATACATCTCTTCTTCTAGCGGAAATCTTGAAAGGAACCGATAAAAAATTATATATATATGATTCTTTTGAAGGGTTGCCAGAAAAAACCGGCGCGGATGAGTCGGTGGCTGGAGAGAATTTTAAAGGTGGGGAATTGTACGTAACGAAACGTGAAGTGAAAGAAAGATTCCTCCGGGCGAATTTGCCAGTGCCAGTAATAAAGAAAGCTTGGTTTAATGAATTAACAGATGGTGATTTGCCAGAAAGGATTGCTTTTGCATTTTTAGATGGGGATTTTTATGAGTCGATTAGAGATTCTCTTCACTTGATTGAAAATAAAATGGTGGATGGTGGAGTAATTATTGTACATGACTATAAGAATCCGGCGCTTCCCGGCGTAGCGAGAGCGGTAGACGAGTGGACAAAAGGTAAGAATAAGAAAATAATAGAGTTTGAAAGTGTGGTGATTTTGGTCTAGGAGGCTAAAGTGACGAAAACACTTAAACAAAAACTAAAAGATAAACGATTCCGAGAAAATGAGATGAAGATACTTCGTCTCATTTTTGTTTATGGTGATACCATCACGATGGAGCGTGTGGCGAAATTGATTGGCGTAGAAAGATCCACGATTTATCGGCATCATAAAACTTTGAAAGAAATGACTGAATATTATGTTGAAAAGGTTGTGAATGAATGTGAAAAATGCAATGAGGACGTAAGAAAGTTTTATACTGATTTGCTGATATATATTATAAAGGACAAAGAAGTATTCCTGGTCTTTTACAGGATGCGAGATTGGAGGGCACTTCTTGCGATACTAGAAATGAACGAGGACGGCTTGATGGAATATGCTGGATATAGACAACGGATGGCGAAAGCGTTTAATATATATAAATACGAAATACTTGCTGTGATGGATGCGTGGGGAGAAAAAAGCTTTTCCAAGGATGATTTTGACGTGGTATTAAATGATATTTTGTTTTTGACTAAGAATATGAAGGTGAGACTAGGACCGCTTTGTGGTAATTAGCACTCGGCACTTGCAAGTGCTAATTTTTGTGCTATAATGAGAAAAAGGAGTAAAAATGACACTAAAACCATTGAAAGATAGAGTTGTGGCAAAAATAGAAAAGCCACTTGAAAAAACTGCGTCTGGGATTTTGCTTGGTGAGGCAAAAGAAAAACCAGCGTATGCTGTAGTAGAATCTGTAGGTCCAGACGTAAAAGCCGTAAAGAAGGGCGACAAGATTGTTTACAAAGAATATTCTACAAGCGAGATAAAAGTAGATGGAACTGATTATATTATTCTAAAAGAGGAAGATGTCCTCGCGACAATGTAAGGAGTAAAAATGGCAAAGAAGATTTATTATGAAGCAGAAGCTAGAGAGAAAGTACTGTCTGGCGCAAAACAACTTTATGATGCGGTGAAAGTAACTTTTGGTCCAAAGGGCAAAAACGTAATTATTGAAAAAGAATACGGCGCGCCAGTGATTACACATGATGGCGTGACGGTGGCGGAAGCGGTGGAACTTGGTAAGTCCGAAGATAAACTCGGCGAGGCCGTAGGCGCAAAACTAATAAAAACTGCAGCGCAAAAACTCAACAAAGTAGCGGGCGATGGTACTACTACTGTAACTGTACTAACATATAATATATTGAATGAAGCGAACAAATTGATTGCGGCTGGGATTAACCCGATGGAGCTGCGCCGTGGGATTGAAAAAGCTGGTGCAGAAATAGTAGCTGAGATTGAAAAGAGTGCCGAAAAAATTGACGGGAACGATAAAAAGGTGGCGGAGGTCGCGACGATTAGTGCTGGTGATGCGGAAGTTGGCAAACTTATCGCGTCGGTAATTTCGAAGATTGGTAAAGATGGCGTGGTGACGGTAGAAGCTGGGCAAGGTTTGGAGATGGAAGAAGAGATTGTAGAAGGGTTTAGCTATGACAAAGGTTATGCGTCGCCGTTTTTCATTACTGATACCAATCGCCAGGAAGCCGTGTTTGATAAACCATTGATTCTAGTAACTGATAAAAAGATTTCGGCGGCAGGAGATATTTTGCCACTACTTGAAAAATGCGCACAGGCTGGTAAAAAAGATTTGGTGATTGTGGCAGAGGAAGTAAGTGGCGAGGCGCTGTCGCTACTCGTGCTAAACAAACTTAAAGGCGTGTTTAACTCTTTGGTACTGAAGGCTCCATCATTCGGCGATAGACGTAAAGAAATTATGGAAGATATTGCGATTTTGACTGACGCTACGGTGGTGTCTAGTGACAAGGGGCTAAAACTTGAAGAAGTAGGCATGGAAGTTTTGGGTTCTGCCAAAAAGATTATTGCTACGAAAGATGAAACTACGATTATTAAAGGTGCTGGTGCGTCAACAGCCGTAAAAGCTAGGATTGAACTCATAAATGCACAGGCGGCACTTGCTAAGAGTGATTATGAAAAAGAAGAATTTGAAAAACGAGCAGCAGCGCTTTGTGGCAAAGTGGCGGTAATAAAAGTTGGTGGGGCTACCGAGACCGAAATTGAAGAAAAGAAATTCCGTGTAGATGATGCGGTGGCGGCAACAAAAGCGGCACTGGCAGAGGGGATTGTGGTAGGCGGTGGTGTAACACTTGTGAACTTAGCAGAGAGGATTTCTAGTGATAGCGATGGGGCAAAAATTGTAAAGAATGCTCTCAAAGCTCCATTTATTCATATCGTGGAAAATGCAGGACTTAATGCGCAGGCGTTACTATCCGAGGTGGAAAAGTCTAACAAGCCTGGGTTTGGCGTTAATGTGATGGCGCCAGAAAAAGGTTTGGTAGATCTTAAAAAAGCTGGCGTGATTGACCCAGCTAAAGTTACCAAAGAGGCAGTAAAAAATGCGACTTCGATTGCAGCGACGGCAATTACGATGGGTGCGCTAATCTGCGAAATACCAGAGGAGAAGCCAGCTGGTAATATGCCAGAAATGTATTAAAAATAGCCCCTTTCGAGGGGCTATTTTTATGGTCTACTACATCTTGTCGATGGCTTCTACGAGGTAGAGGAGAGCTTCGGCGCGTTCGGTGTCGTCGGTAATTTCGGAGGCGGCACGATAAGCTGGTTCTAAGACGGTGTAATCTTTGAGATCTTCAAAGATGTTGCGATAAAGGCTAAACTTTTGGGAGGCGTTCATATTGAGACGATCTAGAAGTGGGACTAGGTCGCGGAGAGCGGACTCTTTGATTTGGCGGACATTGAGATTGACAAAGTTAGCGGATTGTGGAGCTGGCTCTGGGGTTGGTTCTGGGGTTGGGGCGATTGGTTCTGGGGATGGAGTGATTGGCTCTGGAGCTGGTTCGACTGGGGCGGTGAGGTCTGGAATGTTTAGCTCAGTGAGTGGAGCCATCTCTGGCACGGTAGGGGTAGGTTCGAGCTCGACTTTTGGCTCTGGGAATGGGCCAACTGGTTCGCCAAGTTCGCCGGTGTCACCTTCCGGCACAGAAGAAGGGGCTGCAACAGGGTCTGAAAAAACCGGGTCTATATTAGTGTTTTGAGTAATGTCGTCGATTGCTTTTTGTAGATCGTTGTCTACGGTTTGATTTTGGTCCATTTTTGCCCACCTTTTATTATACTTATGTTTAATATTATCACAACTTGGTTAAATACGCAAGAAGTTTACGATTTTGTCTAGAATATCCAATTTGACTTCTTCCATTGGGAGGCGGGCGCCGAGTGCGTCGACAATGGCTTCGCCGCTACCCTCTGGGAAATAAACTTTTACAGACAAACTGAAACGTTTTTTAGGAATAAGTACTGCAGAAAAATTGCTGTCTTCTTTTAAAATACCGAAGGCACGAAATTCTTCGTATTTGTGGAGACGGTTGTCTTCTTTGAGACCATCGCGCATAAGTTCGTATTTGATTTTGCGTGGTGGACGAACGGTGTAAACTAGAAGTGTGATTGCGCTAAGAATAATTAAAATTAAAAAAGTCCAACTTTTAATAAAGACGGCAAGAGCGCTAAAGGCGGCTGCCACCACAAAAAGACCGACATACCACCAGGCATTGTGGCCACGAGCGATATATTCGGTAGCTTCCCAAGATACGTCTTGAATTTGTTTTGCCATAAGTTTATTATAGCATAAGTTTGGTTTTTGTATCGGAAAAACAGAAAAGTGTGGTAAAATATAGAGAACGGAGGGTTACCCAAGTGGCTGAAGGGGACGGTTTGCTAAATCGTTAGTCTGGAGTGATCTGGAGCGGGAGTTCGAATCTCCCACCCTCCGCCAAATTTATAGGCCGGTATCTCGGCATTTTTTCTTGCTCGCCCTATCAATAATAGCGCTTCACAAGAAGAAAATACCAATCTACCGGCCTCTAAATTTGGCTCTAATTTTGCTCAATATGGACCAACTGGTTTTTATGTGGTATAATAAGGGCATGAAAAATATTGCGAAGTTGTTTTTATCAATATTTATAAGCGGGGCGATTGCACTGGCTGGTTTTTCGAGCGTGTCAGCAATGACATTGCAAGAGGGTGCGGAAGCTGCACGTTGTGATGGCTGTCCGGCGGATTTATTTGGTGATACTGGCGTGTTTAAACAGGTGACCAACACCATTCTTTATATCGTAGGTATTATCGCTGTAATTATGCTTATTATTGGCGGTATTCGCTATGTGGTGTCTGGTGGTGATTCAAAGAAAGTGACCGATGCAAAAAATACGGTGCTTTATGCAATCATCGGTCTTATTATTGCTTTCCTAGCTTTTGCAATTGTAAACTTTGTGATTTCGGCTTTGCCAAGTGGTTCTTCGAATGAAGGCCAAGCTTGTATTACCGAGTTACTAGCTTACCGCTAAAATCGCAATTATGATTTTGGAAACTCCAGCTTGCTGGAGTTTTTTGACGGCAGAGAGCATACTGGCGCCGGTAGTCCAGACATCATCAAAGAGAAGATAAGTGGCCGCGGGGTCGATTTTGGCATTTTTTGATAGTTCGTAGGCAGATTCGGCTTGAGTGAGACGGGTTTTGCGGTCTGTGCCAACTTGGACGGTGTTTTTGGCGCGTTCTAGAATTGGCAAAACTTGATAATTTTTGCCACGAAGTTTGACGAAGCGCTTTGCGATAAAAAGTGTATGGTCTAGGCCGCGTTCGCGAATATGGCGGGTGATAGTGGGTAAGGGAATGATTTTAACATCACCATCAAAATTTGGTAAAGTTTGATTTAGAATGTCTGCAAGTTTGACGCCGATGGCGCGAGTGGAGAGATATTTAAAATCGTGGATGAGATCGCCGAGAATCGTGCCACGACGGTCTACTACAAAAATTGGTGGTAATTTGGAGCAATTTTTACAGATGCCATTTGGCGTGGGTGATTTGCAATTTGGACAAAAGTTGGAATGAGACAAAATGATGTTATTTTTACAACGTTCGCAAAGTACCTCGCCTAAAGCTCCGCAACCCCTACAGGAGTGGGGTGCGATGAGGTCTAGAGGACTTAAAAATGTTGTATTTTTTACAATAAAACCCATATTTCTCTTGATTTTACTACTAATATGCTTTATAATAAAGCATAACAATATAAGTGGAGGAAATATGGCTCGTAACAATAGTGACGATTTGCTAATTGACGACGATTTAGCTGCTGCTTTCCTAGATGGGGCCGACGAGGCACCTGTACAAAAGGAAGAGGAAGCCGTAGTGGAAGAAGAAGTCGCAACAGAACCTAGCGAACCAGTTGAAGATGAGTGGGAACCTGCCGACGATTTTCCTGGACAGCTAGCAGTAGATGTCTATGAGACCGCCGACAAATTAGTAGTAAAAGCCCGGACTGCTGGCATCTCTAAGTCTGATCTTGATGTGAGCATTTCCGATAATATTTTGACGATTTCCGGTGTGTTGTCTGGTGGCGAGGATGAACAGACTACACGTTGGCACATTCAAGAATGCTACTGGGGCGAGTTTTCTCGTACGATTGCTCTTCCAGTACAAGTACGCGAAGATGAAAATAGCGTAAAAGCAGAGCTCAAAGATGGTGTTCTTACCATTACCTTTGAGAAGGAAAAAGTAGAAGCGCCGAAAAAGATTGCTATTCAATAATAACAATTTTAGTTCAGGTTGTACTAAAAAATCGCTCCCTAAAGGAGCGATTTTTTAAAGCGAAAGTTTTATTCAACGTTGCCAAGGACGCCGCTGATGACCCAGTTTACTAGAGCAAAAGCGAGAACACAAACAACTAAGCCGATAAGACCGTAGAGAATAGTGTCTTTGCCTTTTTTGACTTTGCCGGCATCACCAGCCGAAGTCATATAGTTGACGCCACCGATGATCATTACTACAACACAAACAAAACCTAAAACACCAATAACTGCATTGATAATGGCGGTGATGTTGCCAGTAAGATTGTCGCTACCTCCCACTGAATCTGGTTTTTTGGTGGTGTCAGCAACTAGTTTAAGAATACTGTTCATTATATTTCCTTTTTCTTATTTAATGTTATTGTATAACTATTTTTGTAAAAATGCAATAGAGTTTTCTGAAACAACTATGGCTGTTCCTTCGGCTTGAGCTTCGGTGGAAGTACTTCCTGGAATAGCGTTGATGACCCAGTTGACAATAGCAAAGGACAGAGTGCAAATAACAAGGCCGATAGTAGCGTAGAGAATAGTATCTTTGGCTTTTTTGAGTTTGGCAGTGTCGCCACCGGAAGTCATATAATTGATGCCGCCGATAATGATAAAGATGACAGCTACAAACCCAGCTGCACCGATAATGCCATTTAGGATGGCTTGGATGTTGGTGGTGAGGGTGTCGGTAGCACCTCCGCAACCATTAGCTGCTTTTACTGCTTCTGGGATGTTTTCTTCTTCGCAAATTGACATATTTCTCTCCTTTTATTTAATGATATTTGACATAAATATTACGATAGCTTCGGATAGAGCAACGATGACGAGGCCGATAAGGGAATATTTGATCATGTTTTTGGCCTTTTGGAGCTGGGATGGGTCGCCGGCGGAAGTCATATAGAGGATGCCGCCACCAACTACAAAGACTAAGGCGACAGTACCACCGATACCTATAAACCACTGGATTGTGTTTGTAACCATAGAGATAACATCGCTGGTTTGGAGACATCCGTCGCCAGTGAGCGGGTTACAGTCAAATTGATTATTAGCAGCGAGGACTGTGCGAATAGTATTGATAATAATAGAGGCAGACATGGTGATGGCAAGGCCAATGAAAGCTTGATTTAAGGTCTTTTTACCCGCGGCAACTTTGCCAACGTCACCGCCAGAGAACATGTATTTGTAGCCACCATAAATGACATAACCGATGACGAGATAAGAAGCGATAACGGTGATGTCGGTAGAAATATTGGCAACAATTTGCCAGATGGTAGAAGTGAGGTCTTTTTCATTATTGACGTCTTCTATTTTGGCGTTACAGTCCCAAGATGGCATACCAAGAAAATACGAACATTCTCGGTCTCCAGAGATGCTATTGGCTGCAAATACAGATGTTGCTGGGACGAATGAAAAGCCTAGAATTAGTGCCGTGATAAGAGTAAGAACTTTTTTCTTTAACATATTTTTATCATAACACAGTTTTTGAAAAAGTCCAAGCAAAAGTGGCCTAATTTACTCTTGACAAAAACGCTTATGCGTGCTATAATAAAAATACGCCTTATAAGGGAGGCGATTTTTCCTATGATAACAAGAAAACCTTTGAAAACTAGGTTGGTAAAAGCCATTTTTGGGTGTTTTTTTGGTATTTTAGGACTTATTTTGCCATTTTTTGCAAGTAATAATGCGGTTTATGCTATACCAGATGCAAATACCACCGAAGCTACAGAAGAAACTACTGCCGTAGAAACTACTACTGTAGAAACTAGAACTTGTGATGACAGTCTCGGTTCTCTTGGTTGGTTAGTTTGTCCGACGACTGGTAAAATTTCTGAGGCGGTGGACTGGCTTTATGAAAAAAATAAGGATCTTTTAGAGATAAATCCGGTAGAAGCGAGCGAGGAATCGCCGATTTATCTGATTTGGAAGTATTGTTTGGGGATTGCGAATGTTGCATTTATCATTTTCCTTTTGATTGCGGTGTATTCGCAAATTACAGGGGTAGGGATTTCGAATTATGGTATTAAAAAGGCGTTGCCAAAGCTGATTGTGGCGGCGATTATGGTGAACCTGAGCTTTCTTGTTTGCTCGCTAGCGGTGGATGTGTCTAATATTATTGGTAATGGTCTTCGTGGGGTATTTACATCGGTGCAAGAGGCTACGGTGCCGGCGATGCTTTCGGTGGAACATTATACTGATGCTGAAACTGGCCTTGCTATGGCGGATATGTACTCTTCGCTCGCCAGTGGTACAGCAGTTATGACCGGTGTTGGAGCGATCGCGTTTGAAGGTGGTGAAATTTGGATGTTGATTCCGGCGGTGCTTGGTGCACTTGTAGCCGTGGTGACTAGTTTGATTACGATTGCGCTTCGCCAAGTGGTAGTGATACTTTTGATTATGATTGCCCCACTAGCAATTGTGGCTTACATTATGCCAAATACAGAGAATTTGTTTAAAAAATGGAAAGATCTGTTGGTAAAAATGCTGGTGTTTTATCCGGCGTATAGTTTGCTATTTGGTGCGTCTAGCTTGGCGGGCTGGGCGATTATCTCTAGCGCGACAGATGGTTTTGGCATGATACTGGGCGTGGCGGTGCAGATTTTCCCGCTATTCTTCTCTTGGTCTCTGATGAAAATGTCTGGTACATTCCTTGGTACGATCAACGCAAAGATTACGGGACTCTTTGCGGCGCCACTGGCTACGAACAAGGCTTGGGCGGAGTCACACAGGGAGCTTACAAGGCAGAAATTCTTGGCATCTGATAGGGCGTATACGCCAACATTGAGATTGAGACAGTTCTTGAATGATCGCAAGATTGCGCGTGAAGAAGAGACAAAAGAACATGCCGAGACTGTAAAATTGCGTGGGCAGGCATATGCAGCAGATAGAAATTATAGGCTGAGAGGTGATAAGAGAGTTCTCTCTCGTGATGGTGAGGAATCACATGCTGAGATGACTAGAAGAATGTCATACCAAAGGAGGGTTTTGGAACATAAGAACAACTTCAATGATAGTGTGGCTGAATTTGCTGGAGACAAAGCTCAGAAGAGGCGACTTGAAGAACTTGATGCAAATATTGTAAGAGAATCAGACAAGCTCAAAATGGAAACTGCTAGGGGTGAATTGATTGACTACAGAAATGCCGTTGGTTTTCACGATCGTATGGAAGATGCAATGAACGCTCATTTCGATGAAACGGTGGGCTATAAGTTAGACAAATCGGGTAATCGTGTGCCTAGGTCAGATTATGTATTCCACTTTGACGATCCGAGTAAAGCAAAAGTTGCAATGGATAGATATAATGATGCCCTTAAGATTATGCATGGTAATCATTATGATGCTCAATATGCGGCGGCAGTTGCTGCACATTCGCGTGATACACAACAGAAAATTCACGACAATAAATTACAAAAATATGCCGAGCTTCTTCCTCCGACAAGAGATGTCGAATATCGTTTGAAAGAACTTATTGACGCAGCTGACAAAGCTACCGATAATGACACTATAAGGAATGTTGATGCGATTATTTCGTTCATGCGAGTGTTAAATCAACGTGGTGATACTGATTTGGTGTCAAAAGGTCTTTATGATGTTTTGAGCCATGGCGTAGAAGTGGGTTCCCATGCTTCACAAGCATTGGCTGGGTTCTCCATGTTTGAAGTAAAAGATGCCGACCCATTCTTACGTCGGTTTGGTAAATATATTAATCTCGAAACTGCGCAGGTGTTTAATAAGAATAAGCGCAAGAATAAGATTATTACTCTTGATGAGTTTGTGACTGGTCGGTATGAAGAAGACGATCCGGATAATCCTGGACAGAAAGTCATAAAATATTCAAAGAGACCAATGTCCGTATTGATGGAAGGTACTTCTCTTGACGGTGTGGAAAGAACGGCATACGGTGATGGTGAAATGATAATGATGCACCCATATTGGTATGAGGATAAAAATGATTTAGATAAAGATGGTAAACCAATAAAGAAACTGGACGTAAAGAAGTATTTAACCAAGCGTGGACAAGTAGATCTTGCCATGGAGCCTCAGTTTATCTCAGCAAGCTTGAAGTATTTGTCTGGAAGTGAGCAACTAAAGAGCGCCGTAAAGTATAAGACTGGTTACTATTCTGAGATGATGGTTGATGAAAACGGTAATCCTTATGTGGACGAGAATGGTGATCCTTTGTATGAATCTGTGGCTATATGGGGAAAGAAAGATAGAAAAGAAAACCCATACATTGATGATATTGAAGATACAAAAGAATATTTCCGTTCACATACTATGGATTACCTGTGGAACCAGACGCCTAATCAAATATTGCAACTTAGATCAGACTATTATGATGGGCTTAGGGAACACCTTGCTGATACTTTCTTGTTGAATGATGACGAGGATTTGACTGCTGATGAAAAACAGGCAAAGGAAGAATATTTGGCTGAAGTAGCTAGAATCAATGAAGTGTATGGTGAAAATCCAGAAGGTATGGCAAGGGTAGCTCGTAATAAAGAGATGATAAAAGCACGTCATAAGATTGCTGGTAAAGAAATGATTAAATGGCTAGATAAGCGTGGCACTCTTGAACAGGTTTATCGCTCTAGACGTTCTGGCGCGGCTAATGCTGCAAAACCATGGGTGCGTGACTGGCTTGGGCTTGATAATGAGGTGATGATTAGGGCTTATGAACAAAAGAAGCGTGCTGAACAGCAAGCAGAAAAGAAGAGAATTGAAAAAATGTTGAAGCAACAAAATGGTGAAAGTGTTGATGCTAGCGCAGAGGAGGCCCAGCAAGCTGAGTCAAAGACATCACGAAAGGAAGAAGAGGAAATTGAGAAAATTGTGAAAGCGTTAACTAGGGTCTTGAATAGGTCAAAAGACGATAGAGGTAATAAACAAAATCGTGAAAAGGACGAGGACGAAGAAGAAAATGATGGTGCGAATGCAAATCATGACGATAGTGACACTTCTCGTTCTGGTGCGTATAGTGAATCGGACCAAGAAGAGTTTATTAATGATATAGAAGACTTGTATTATTCTGATGATAATAAGCATAATCCAGATGACTTCTTTGAGCAAGCGTATGATTACCTAAAATCTAAACTATCTCCTGATAGCTATGTAGTGGTGTCGCTTAAGAAAATGCATGAAGAAGATCCGGCCGCCGATAGCCACACTATAAAGAGCTGGATATTGGAACTATTGGACGATTTGGATAACTATTAAAATAAACAGTCAGGAAAAACCGCTGGGTATTAATCTCGGCGGTTTTTCTTTGTTTATAAGATTATTCTTATGTTATAATATATATGTATGGCCCAATATAAAGTGCCTCAAGACGTTGAGGCGGACGACAAGTTAATCGGGCCGTTTAGTTTTCGGCAGTTCGTGTATCTTTTGATTGCCGGTGGATGTATCGCGCTGTCGGTGGGGCTTTTTCAGATTTTCCCATTGCTTGTGATTATTCCAGTTTTGCCGGCGTTATTCTTTTTGATATTGGCGTTGCCGATAAAAAAAGACCAGCCAATGGAGACTTATCTTGCGGCAATTATTTCTTATTATTTAAAACCGCGTAAACGTGTGTGGACGCCGGGACAGAGAGAGTCCACCATCCTTATTACCGCACCGAAAATTGTGGAAGAAACTAGAAAACGGGATTTGTCTGAAGAGGAAGCTACTCATAGACTGTCTTTTCTTGCTAATATCGTAGACACTGAAGGACAGGCGATTAAAGATGTAAATAATAGTGTGATGCGTGATGACCTTGCGGCAGAAGCAAATACTGTAAGTGATATGTTTGATAGTTATCATTCTGAGGTAATAGACAGGGCAATTACGCAGGATACGGCGGAGAGGCACCAAGAAGCGATTAAAGAGATGCGTGCGGCAATTGACAGAAATAACAATCTTAGTATGGCTGGAGTAACAGTTGAAAAAAGAAATGAACCAGTTGCAGAAAAACTAGCAGAGAAACCAGCAGAAAAACCTGTGGAAAAACCAAAAATTATTCCACAAACTCCAAAAACTCCACCAAAACCTAGTATAATGGAATTAGCTAATAATTCTGATTTTTCCGTTGCGACCATCGCGAAAGAAGCTAACCGTATAAATAGAAAGGAAGAGGGCGAAGTTTTTATATCGCTACACTAAATTATGAATCCACAACAATTGCAACAGCCACAGCAACAAGGTCCGCAAATGATGTTTCCTGGGCAATCACCAGTTCAGCCACAAATTCAACAAATGCAACCGCAAAATCCAAATGCGGCGCTTATTGGTTCGGCAGCGATGACGGCAAATCAAGCAATGCCAGTTTCGCCAAACAAGGACGTGCCTACTTCTACACAGTCTACACTCCTGATTTCTGAGCTTCGTGATAATGTGGTAATTATGAAAGACGGTTCTTTTCGTGCGGTGGTAGCGTGCAAGTCTATCAACTTCGACCTGATGTCCGATGCAGAACGTGAAGCGGTTGAGCGCTCCTATCAAGATTTTATGAACTCGCTGCGTTTTACTGTTCAGATTCTAATTCGTAGCCAGCGTGTTGATATCGGCCCATATATTGAAAAGCTTTCTGAAATTCGTCGCAATAATGACAATATGTTGCTTGGCGTTTTGATGGATGACTATATTAACTTTATTGATATTCTGTCGCAAGAAGCTAACATTATGGATAAGTCTTTCTTTATTGTAATTCCATATTATACTTCGGCTGATGCAGAAAAACTTTTAAATCAGACCAAAAATTTGTTTAGATCTTTCGGTAAAGGCAAGAGCCAAGAAGTTACGCGCATCGATAGGGCCACTTATGACAAAGCTCTCGAAGAGCTGAACAACCGTGTCAGCTCGGTAATTGACGGGCTGTTTTCAATTGGTATTCAAGCGGTGCGTTTAAAGACCAAAGAGCTTGCAGAGTTGTATTATAACTTTAACAATCCGGATACGGCAGTGAGAGAGCCTTTGGTAGATTTTTCACAAATGGCAACAATGTACGTGAGAAAGGGAGAAAATCAAAATGGGTAGAAAAAAACAACTGACTCCAGCAGAAATTGCGGCGCAAGCCGAAGCGATGGAAGCGGCAGAAATTCAACAAGCTTTTGAACAGGGCACCAATACGCTCCGTGATTTGATTTCGCCGGCGGCGATTGAAATTCATTCAGATTATTTCCGTCTTGGCACTAAGTATGGCCGTACACTATATATATATGGTTATCCACGTTCACTTTATACGGGGTGGATTTCGCCAATTATCAATATGGATGAAGTAATTGACGTGTCCATGTATATTTATCCAGTAGAGTCTGCGGTAGTGATGAAAAACTTGCGTACCAAAGTAACGCAGCTAGAAGCAACTATGAATTTGAACATTGAAAAGGGCAAGGTGCGTGACCCAGAGTTAGAAGCGGCAATTAACGATGCCGAGGAACTTCGCGATAAACTCCAGGTGGGGATGGAGAGATTTTTCCGGTTTGGACTTTATATCACGTTGTGGGCTGATTCTTTAGATGAGCTGAAATTCGTGCAGCAAAAGATTGAGACGATTTTTGGACAACAAATGATTTTCTCTAAGGTGGCGGCTTCGCAACAAGAGCAGGGGCTAAACTCTGTAACGCCACAATGTACAGACCAATTACAAATTCGTCGTAACATGAATACTGGCGCAATTTCCACCTCATTTCCATTTACTTCGGCAGATTTGACGCAGGACAAAGGGATTTTGTACGGTATCAATATGCATAATAATGGCCTGGTGATTTTTGACAGGTTTTCACTTGAAAATGCTAACATGGTGGTATTTGCAAAGTCTGGTGCAGGTAAATCTTTTGCGGTAAAGTTGGAGGCGCTTCGTTCGATGATGGTAGGAAGCGAGATTATCATTATCGACCCAGAAAATGAGTACCAGAAGTTATGCGACGCTGTAGGTGGGTCTTATATCCGGTTGTCTCTAAATTCCGATATAAGGATAAATCCATTTGATTTGCCAAAAGTAGTGGACAATGAAGATGCTAATGATGCTTTGCGAGCGAATTTGGTAACACTCCACGGGCTATTTAGGCTGATGTTAGGTGGTAATCAGATTTCTGCTAGCGGGCAAGTAGTACCAGCATTAACAGCTAATGAAGAGGCGGATCTTGATCAAGCTCTGATTGATACTTATGCTAGGGCTGGGATTACGTCGGATCCTTTGACGCATCAATCTACGCCGCCAACTATTCTAAATCTTTATGATACTTTGCTACATATGGGTGGTAGTGGGCCACAATTAGCGCAGAGACTTCGCAAATACACTACGGGGACTTTTGCTGGGATTTTCTCGCAACAAAGCAATGTAGATATCAATAACCAAATGGTAGTGTTTAATATCCGCGACCTCGAAGATGAGCTTCGCCCAGTGGCGATGTATATTGTGCTGTCGCACATTTGGAATATTGTGAGGGCAGAGCAGAAAATACGCTTGCTAATTGTGGACGAGGCGTGGCAATTAATGCAATATGAAGATTCGGCGAGCTTTATGTTTTCGCTTGCCAAGCGCGCACGTAAATATTATCTTGGGCTTACTACAATTACGCAGGATGTAGAAGATTTTATGGGTTCCAAAATGGGTCGTGCAATTGTGGCGAACTCTTCGATGCAGTTACTCTTGAAGCAATCTACTTCGGCGGTAGATGTGTTGTCTGATGTATTTAAATTGACTGAAGAAGAGAAAGCTCGTCTTGCTAATTTCCCGGTGGGTGAAGGTTTGTTCTTTGCGGGGCCGAACCACGTGCATATCCGAGTGATTGCGTCTGAAACTGAGGAAGGGTTGATTACGACAAGCCCAAACAAGACATAGACATTAACAGGTAAATATTATATAATATATATATGGCAAAAAAGCTATTTCTAAAAAGAATCTTTGTCTTAGTGGTAGCCTTTTTGATTATTACCTTGCCGGTCGCCAGCACCTATGCCCTCAGCGAAGAAATGCTCGACATGTTCGCCAACAACAATATTTTGTTTTATGACCCGGATGATGGAAATTATAAATGTCCAGATGGCACATACAAAGAAGGCCCGATTGTATTAAATGGCGATACCCCACAGGCAAAGATTTGGTTTGGTTTAACGAGTTTCTTGACACCAGAGCAGGCGGCTGGAGTAATGGGGAATATGGAATCTGAGTCACATTTTAACCCGGCTCAGCATGAAGTGAGTAAGATGGATGCATACCAGCCTGGTTTTGCTTTGGACGGCCATGCTGATATTTCTTATGGCTTAGGTTTAATCCAATGGTCGTTCGATCGTAGAATTGGGATGTATAACTATGTTAAGAGTATGAATGCGGCGCTCGTCGATTATTTCAATGATTATAATTCGTATAGCCCGACTTATTGGAACGGTGATTTATTCACAAAAGCAGCTGGAGAAGATATATTTGATGAATTGGTTTCGTTGGAATTGCAGTATTTGAAAGACGAATTGAACAATAACCCAAATTATAATGGCTTATTGCAGACAGCAACTGTTTACGATGCAACTAAATTCTTTTTGGAACATGTGGAAATCCCTGATAATCCGACGATTGAAGCACACCAAAATAGGGTGACTCAAGCGGACACTTTTTACACTCAATTTGCTGGCGGTGATGGAAATGTGGCGGCGGGTGCGTCTAGAGCATGTGGCACAAACTTACAAACTTTGGCGGATTATGTAAGGGCTTATGTTTGGCCAGAGCACCATAACCCACCATTTTTGGATAGAATGCCAGAATATGCAGCGGCAGTAACAAAACGTAAATCTGAAGGTAAATATGTTGGTGGTACGGTTGACGGCGTTCCTGGTATTGATTGCGGTGGTTTTGTTACGACCATTATGCAAGAGAGTGGTTATGATCCAGACTACAATGGATGTGCTTCAAACACTGCACCACAGGAATATTGGTTAAGAGAAGGAGGGAGTTCAGATAAATGGGTGTGGTTGAATCCGAATGGCGAAAAAATGGATCCGGCGGATTTACAACTTGGCGATGTGGCTTTTACTGGAGCATATTATGGTAATTGTAGCGCTGGCGGGGATCATACGTGGATGTGGATTGGCGACTTTGAGGGTTTCCAAACAAATGTGGCCTCGGCGTCTTATAGTAGTCAAGGCAATGGAAGGGCACCGATGTCTGGTACGGAGGGCGCTTCTTATAACAATCCGCGATGGTATAGGAAGGTAAAATAATTATGAATGGTGGTTTTGATAAGAAAAAGATAGGCGTGATAATAGGTGCTATAGTAGTGGGCATAATTGCAATAGTAGTAATAGCCTTGATGAATATAATTCCAAAAATTGGTAAAATAGAAGTGCATGTTGCTTATGCGCCTTTTATTGCCAGTGTGAAAATAAATGACAAGGAAGTGAAGAATAATTCCAATATTTATTTGGAGCCAGGAGAGTATGCAGTTTATGTAAGTTTGGACGGATTCTCATCAATAAATGAGTCTGTAGTTGTTGATGATGAGAATAATATTCTCTATGGAAGCATTGTAGCACAGACTGAAGATGCGAACAGAATTGCCGATGGACACATTGATGATTATTATGCAGTAGAAGGTTATGCTTCTCAAGCCATCTCAAAAGAAAGTGAAAAAATGCGTGCGGAATGGCCGATTATTAAGGTATTACCAATCAAAAATTCACTTTACAAAGTTGGCTATATAATAAATAATAATAACGATGTTGTTGTAACTATTGATACGGTAAATACATATATAGATGTAGCAGTAGGAAAATTGAAGGATGCGGCGGATGGTGTAGATAATTTGGCTAATTATGATATTCAGATTAGTGGCTTTGATAATGTGTTGAATGGTAATTTTGTGGAGAATGATGCAAATGCTCCAGATGAGTATATAAAAAATGGTTTTTTGAATGTACAGGGTTTTGAATTCGTAGATGGTAATTATGAGGATAATTATTATATTGCAAAAGTAAAAACTGGCGATATCAGGAGAGCTTCTGTTGCTACATATGTTATGATTATAAAGAGCGATGGTGGTAAGTGGAAATTTGTTTCCACACCAAGCCAAATTATGACTAGGTACAACACTACGAATGTCCCAATAGAAGTTTTAGATGCTGCCAACAACTTGTGATTGGCACTCTTGCATTTTGAGTGCTAGGGCGGTATAATATTTGATATGGCAAAACGTGATTATTATGAAGTGCTAGGCGTTTCTAAAAACGCATCTGATGACGAGATTAAAAAAGCCTATCGCAAATTGGCGATTAAATATCATCCAGATAAAAATCCTGGCGATAAAGAAGCCGAGGCCAAGTTTAAGGAAATTAATGAGGCGCACGATGTATTAAGTGATAAACAAAAGCGTGCGCGTTATGATCAATTTGGCCATGCGGGTGTAGGCGGTAATGGCTTTGGTGGCGGTAATCCGTTTGGCGGGCAAGGCGGGGCGTTTAACTTTAATGGGCAGACATTTAATTTTGATTTTGGTGGTGGGTCGCCACTCGATGATATTCTGGGGAATATTTTTGGATTTGGTGGAGCGCGTAGACCTCGCAGAGGTGCAGACTACCAAACGTCCGTAACGCTAACTTTTGAAGAGGCGATTTTTGGTACGACTAAGTCGGTAGAAATAGACGGCAAGAGCACCAAAATTAAAATTCCGGCTGGTATTGATGATGGCATGAGTATTAGGCTTCACGGTAAAGGCGGTCCGGCGCCAGAGGGCGGAACGGAACGTGGAGATTTGTATGTACGTGTGCGCGTAAAACCACACAAACATTTGACTCGCGAGGGCGCAATTATTCTATCTGAAGAAAAAATTGATATGGTGGATGCGGCGCTTGGCTGTGAAATTGATGTAGAAACGGTAGATGGAACCGTGACAATGAAAGTGCCGGCCGGCACACAGAGCGGAACGCCGTTTAAATTGTCTGGGCATGGCGTACCGATGCGAGCGGATGGAGACCGTGGGCCACATATTGTGACTATCATTGTGGAGACACCAAAAAATTTGAGCAAAAAGCAAAAAGAATTGCTTGAAGAGTTTAAGAAAAACAAGAAACGTAGCTTTTGGAGTTAAAGAACCCATTAAGCTGCGATGCGCATTTCTACTAAGCCAGTAGATGTGTTTCTGACTACTAGGTCTACGCCGTTTGCGGCGCGTTCGATACGGTGGGTGACCCAACCGGACGAATTGCGTACGACTAATGTATTTGATATTAAGCTGCCTTCAATGTAAGAACTGGAACCATCCGGCGAGTGATAGATCATTCCATTTCTCAAAAGCATTTCCTCTAAATATCCCACAAATTACCTCCACTTAATTTTTTCTAGTTTACGCCTTTTGAAAATGAAATGCAAGCATATTCGCTATTTTTGTGGTATAATAGAAGTGGAAATTTATAATTTGATGTTATTTGTTAACCCGTTAGTATAGAGAAAAATACTAGCAAAAACAATTAGAAAGGGAAATATGGAGATAGTAATCCCAATTATTGCCGCGGTGGCAGGGCTTGTTGCTGGTGCCGGCGGGATTTTTGCCTATAACAAGAAAAAGGAAAATGGTGGTAAAAATAAGGCCGATGATTTGGTGCGAAAAGCCAAACACGAAGCGTCTGAAATTGTTCTTAATGCAAAAAAAGAAGCGGCGTCTATTACTGAAAAAAATCAGAATGAGGAAAATGAACGTCGCAAAGAATGGAAAAAAACTGAGAATCGTTTGGCAGAACGTGAAACTACGCTTGACTCTAAGCTAGACCAGCTTGAGAAAAAGTCTGAAAAATTAACTCGCGAAGAAAAAGAAATTGATGAACTCAAAAATGAGATTCGTGATATTCGTGAAAAGCAACATGAGAAGCTTGAAAAAATCGCAGGTTTGTCAAAAGCCGATGCACGCGAAAAGTTGATGAAGATGACCGAAAATGATATTAAGCAAGATTTGGTTGGCCTGATTGCAAAAGAACAAAAAGAAATTAAAAATGACATTGACGAAACTGCGCAAGCGATACTTGTAACTGCGATGGAACGCATGAGTTCTGAAGTGACGGCAGACCGTACGATTACGGCGCTTAAACTTCCTGACGATGATATGAAGGGTCGCATTATTGGTAAGGAAGGCCGCAATATTCAGGCTCTTCAGCGTGCAACTGGTGTAGATATTATGGTGGATGATACACCGGGCATGGTAGTATTGTCTTCTTTTGATCCGATTCGTCGTCAAGTGGCAAGATATGCACTTGAGCGTTTGATGAAAGATGGCCGTATTAATCCATCTTCGATTGAAGAAGCCGTAGCGAAGGCTGAGCGCGAAATAGAAAAAGAAGTAGTGCGTGCTGGTGAAGATGCTGCAAGGGAAGTTGGCGTAGTTGGTATTCCGCGCGAAATGTTGCATCTACTTGGCGAGCTTAAATTCCGCACTTCTTATGGGCAAAACGTTTTGCTACATTCTATTGAAGCGGCTCACATGGCTGGCATGATTGCGGAAGAAATCGGCGCAGATAAGCGTGTTGCCAAAATGGCAACGCTTCTTCATGATGTGGGCAAAGCCGTAACACACAAAATTGAAGGTAAACATGCCGAAATTGGCGCAGAACTTGCCAAAAAGTATGGTTTGCCAGAGCCGGTAGTGCATGCGATTGCAGCGCATCATGATGATATTGAACCAACTACTCCAGAAGCAATTATTGTAAAAATTGTGGATGCAGTATCGGCCGCTCGTCCGGGTGCGCGTAATATTTCGGCGGAGAACTTTGCAGAACGTATGAAAGATCTTGAAAATATTGCAACGAGCTTTCCAGGTATTGATAAAGCCTATGCGATTTCGGCTGGTCGTGAAATTCGCGTAATAGTGGAGCCAAAGCAAATTGATGATTTGTCTGCGTTGAAACTTGCGCGTGATATTGCAAACAAGATTGAAGCAACGATGAGCTATCCTGGCGTGATTAAGGTGAATGTGATTCGCGAGACTCGTGCGGTAGAATATGCAAAATAAGTAAGTAAATGAATACCCGAGTTTTTTGGCTCGGGTATTTTTTTAGTTCAAAATGGCGATACCGCAGTTTAGATAGGCGGCAAAAGTGCACCATAATATATATGGTAAAAGCATATAAAAAGCAGGTTTAGAGATTTTGAAGGTTTTGATCATGAGCGCCAGAATGATAGCCCACATGATGAGAAGCCAAACGAAAGCAAGCCAAAATTGATCTAGAGCAAAGAAAAGTGGAGTCCAGATAAAATTAAAGGCAAGTTGGATAGCATAAAGAATGAGGGCGATTTTTCCTTTACCGGTTCGCCAAATGAAGTAGCTAGCAAGCCCCATGAGAGTATAGAGAATAGTCCAGGCGATAGGAAAAAGAATGGCTGGAGGAGCAAGCGGTGGCTGGTTGAAAGCGCCAAATTTGGACATGGTGTTTTGAGTGAGAAGCGCAATGATAACGCCGCCGCCAAGTGGGATAGCGATGGCAAGGGTAATGCGCCAGATTTTACCCCAAGTAGTAAGTTTTTTGGTAGATTTGTTTTTTGATTTTTTTGGCATTTTTGTTTTCCTTTAATTTAGATTAATTGTAGCATATAATGTAGGTATGAACAATGACGCGATTCGTAGCTATGAAAAACTAAAAACGGCTTTGGCGGATTTGGCGGAGGATGAATATCGCGATTTTGTGATGAAAATTTGTCCGAGCGAGAGGCCGTTTTTGGGGGTTCGTGTTCCATTGATACGGAAAGTTGCTACAAGCGTGGAAGCTAGCTGTATTGTTGATTTGTTGGCGGAGGAGCCGGTGGGGTATGAAGAAGTTTTGGCACGTGGATTTTTGATTGCGAGGTTGCCGTATGATGAGATGCTTTCTTGGTTTGATTCGCAAGTTTCGTATATTGACGATTGGAGTACGTGTGACACGTTTTGTTCGGCGGTGGGGAAAGTGGTAAAGAAACACCGTGCGGAGTTTTTTGATACTAAAATTGATAAGTTGCTTGATGATAAGCGTGAGTTTGTAGTGAGAGTTGGATTGGTGCTTTTGAAGGCTTGCTATGTGGAGCCGGATTATCTCGCTGTGATTTTTGATAGAGTGGAGAAATTGAAAAAGCGCGAAGAATATTATATCCGGATGGGAATCGCGTGGCTTTTATGCGACTGTTTTATTAAATACCCAACTGCGACGACTGGATATTTGGTGAGTTCTGGCTTGCCGAAATGGACGTATAATAAGACGCTTTCTAAAATTTGCGATTCGTATCGCGTGGATGTGGAGACAAAAGAACTGGTTCGTAGGATGCGGAGATAATTATTTTTTCTTTTTTCTTTTTGGCTTTTTGGTGGCGAGATTAATCATGGCGATGATGGCGACTAGGCTCCAGACGATTTGGAGGGTAAAGGAGAACCAGGCGTTTTTGGGAAAGAGGCCGATGGCCATGAGAGTGCCGGCGGCGAGATTTAGAAACTGGTAAAGGTAGCCGTTTTTAATTTTGCCAAGCGAGAGCAAAATGTAGGCGATGAGCACGAGGGCCATGCCAATCCAGCCGATGATGTCAAAAATATTCATAAGGATATTATAACACGGGGGATGGGGTATAGGCGAGAGACTACATACGAAAGTAGGAGAGATTTTGAAATACTCGACTTTTAAAGATAAGATTTGATATAATTAAACCATGAGCACGAAAAAGAAGACGGAAAAAACTTTGGACAAATGGCAGAAGATGGGGATTTTGATGCTCGTCGTGGTGGTTGGTGGATTTTTTGGGTGGGTGTATGAATTTTTCTTTTATTTTCTTGATGGTGGGTGCAAGGAATTTTATATGGAGGGCGGGAACTTTTTGCCGTGGATAAATATTTATGCGATTGGAGCACTATTAATTCTTGCCACTACGTGGCGACTTCGTAAATATCCGTGGGCGGTGTTTCTTATTTCTGTAGTTACGACTGGGCTTCTCGAACTTATCGCCGGTTGGTTAGTTTATAAAATCGGTAATGGCACGCGCTACTGGGATTATAATACCGAGATTTGGAATTTTGGGAATATTGGTGGTTTTGTATGTCTTCGTTCCGTGCTATTCTTTGGTGTGTCGGCGCTAATTCTTACATATTTAATTGTACCGTTTTGTATTTCGTTGGCACAAAAAATGAGCAGGCGTGCATTTCTTACCCTCGCCATAACTTTATTTTGTTTAGTAATGATAGATGAACTTGGGAATTTGATTTGTAAAAATCTCGGACTTCCAACGGCGATGGATTTTTACCAAGGAATTGGGTTAAAATATAGATAAGGAGAGATGATGAATATTTTGGATTTTTCAAAGGGCGTAGAAAAATTGGTGGATCCGATGAAAGTTGGGAAAGTGCAGTATTTGCAAACACGATTAGCGCGGCTGCCGGTTTGGCTACAAAAGAAATTGGTAAAAAATGCTACGAAAAAGGCGAACAAAATGCCATTTGTGGTGGAGCCGTATTGCTCGTTTTTGTTTTATGAAATTAGCGAGCCAGAGCGGATTCAAAAATATTTGCCAGAAGGTTTTGTGCCGGTAAAGACGGCAGTGTTTGAAGGTGGTCCAGAAAAATATTACGGTATCGTGACGATGTTTCGCGTGCATACGAGTGTGTTTTGGGGTGCGAGAACTGAATTTTATTTGGTGGCAAAAAATAGTGAGACGGGATTAGTTTCTTGGGTTGTGTGCGACTACATTAGTGATACGATTTCGTATGACGAAAAACATGGACTCAAATCTCCGGATGTAAAAGGTGCAGTGATGACTACGACTTGTGAAGGTGATTTTGTTTGCGACATGAAAAATGAGGATGGTAAAAAGTACGCCAAGTGTGAAATGAATTTGGTGGGTGCAAAAATGAAACCGCTAAATCCAGAACTTTGGATTGATGGAAATACTTCGATCGCTTATGGGCCTTCTACTGGCGAGGTGGATGGTGATTTGTTTTCTCTTACATTTTTCCCGGAAGAAATGAAACAGGCTCTTGATGTACCTTTGGACAAAGTTAAAAAGGCGGATGTGTTTTGTAAAGTTGGGCGCGTGGGCGGAGTGTTAGAAAGCGCGGTGAGTTTTCCGTATGCACAGCATATGTTAAGCGATAGCCCGGGGCAGAGAACATATTATGGTAGCGAAGAAAAATTAAGAGCGGCAGTAGAAGCGGTCAGTTTTAAGGACATAAATAATGACATATTATAAAAATCAAATTTACGAACCAAAAAAATGTTGGGTGGGGGAAGTGCAAAAGATTTGTTATGCTACGCGTGAAGAAGCGGATATAGCAGCCAAGGTGGCACAGTATGACCATGGCACGCCGGAACTTTCTGTGTATAAATGTGAGTATGGTGACCATTGGCATTTGACCGGCCGGTGATGTTATATTTTAGTTGATCTGGGATAGATGGGCAAAAGGGATTTAGTGTTTGATGCGTACCGGTTTAGAAATAACACATCGTTTGGTGATGAGATATTGACGTGATTGAAGCGGATGGGTTTGGAGTGTATATGGCATTTGGTTTGCTTGAAGTGATCCTTTGCTATAAGTCGCCTTGTGGTGACTATGACGAGGCGATGGTGCGGGCAATAAATCGTGGAATTTCTGAAAAAGTGAAGGAAGCGATTGGCCATGATGATTATTGTCTTAATCCACAGGTAAAAAGTGGATTTGACAGTTGACAGCGCTGTTTAGTACTGGCCCCTCGGATGAGGGGGCGATTTATTGTATTGTAAAAAAGTGGGTTTGGTGGTATAATAGTTGAAGGTCCGGTAAGCGCTAAAGCGCTTTCCGCCCCTGATATTTAATAGAATCAGATTTGGTCCGGGACGCACTTCGTGCTAGCCGGACCTGCGTTCTGACTAAGAACGTGAAAGCAAGCTTTCAGTTCTTGTCCTCACTTGGTCCGGTAGCTCAGTTGGTTAGAGCACGAGCCTCTTAAGCTTGGTGTCGAGGGTTCGAGCCCCTCCCGGATCACCAACAGGGGAACCTGTGGAAAACTCAGGTTCGAAGATGAAATTAAATGGTGATTTATATCTGTAAATCACCCTTTTTTGTGCATCAATTTCGAGGTTCGAAACCATATTTCTGACCAAAATGTCCTTTTCGACGAGATCTCCTTTTTCTAATCTGTTAATTAGCGAATTTAGCGAGTTCGAAAACTTTTCGATGGTCATGCGTAATTTTTCAGGATTCTTAATTTTGGCTTCAATTTGCTTGATTCTTTCGTCGATATTTACAACATCATTT
Source organism: Candidatus Nanosyncoccus sp. (assembly GCA_045593145.1). Classification (GTDB taxonomy): domain Bacteria; phylum Patescibacteriota; class Saccharimonadia; order Saccharimonadales; family Saccharimonadaceae; genus Nanosyncoccus. Next base: position 11,746 of record JAZNWC010000013.1, on the reverse strand, counting down.
TGCAAATCCGCCATGTCCTTTTTGAGCTTGTCTTTGACGGCTTTTGGCGACTCTTTGTCCAGTTCCGCGTACTTTTCGGCAAGGTCGTCGATCTTCCTTTGTTTCTGCGTTTTCTGGCCGAGTAGCTCGTGTTTCTCGACAGTGGCTTCTTGCATCTTCTTGTCGGCATATTCGCTCATGGCGTTTACATATTCGGTAAAGTCGTATTTCTGGCTGATACGACCGAATTCCTCGTAGAGTTGGTCCATGATGACATGCATACGTATATTGTTCTTTGGGCGCGTGCAGGCCTTGTTATGGCATCGATAATTGAGGTAGTACGTGCCAGAATGTCCGCGGTTTCTAGCCGGTATCATATAGTGGCCACATACCGAGCATTTGATAAGGTGGCGGAACGGCAGGAAGTATTTGCCGTGTGTGGCTTTCTGATTTTCGTAGCAGGAAGATTGGATCGAGCCACGGTCTTTTCTAAACATTTTCTGAACTTGGTCGAATTCTTCTTCTGTCACCATTGGCTTGAAGTTTGGCGTGACTACGCGTAAGTCTACATAATTGCGGCCTTGCTCGAGAATTCCGTAGTAGAACGGATCGTGGAAGATGCGGTTCGCGGTGCTTTCGCAGACGCCGTAGCTTCTGACGTGCTTGTTCCGGCGCGATAATTTCGTAGAGCGTTCCACATCGTTCATCTTCCAGTAACGGTAGACTTCCATTTGTGACGCGCCGTTAAGAATCATTTGCCAGCCTTTCTGGATCATCTTGAAGTTCTTGTCTGGTTTGTAATAACCGGATACGTCGTCTCTAATATAGCCCCATTTCGGCATACCGCCAGATTTACCTTGTTCAAGGTTTGAATCAACGCCGCGTTGCACGCTTTCTGACAAATGCTCTGAGTATTGCTTTGAAAGGGCAAAGAGCATGTTTAGTGTTAGCTTACCGCTAGAATCGTTATGGAATTCAAAGGTTGGGAAACGTAGGTCTTTAATGACGCCGTTATCGACCATATCGACAACCATTCCGGCTTCAAGCGAGTTACGTGATAAGCGGTCTGGGTGCCAGGCGAGAATGGCGTCGTATTTGCCTTTCTCGATATCTTTTAGCATCTGCGAGAAAAGCGGACGGTTGCCGGATTTCTTCGCCGACTTAGATTCCTGGATTGGTTCGCCAACTAGAAGCAAACCATGATTATTCGCATATTCTTTACAATCTGCGATTTGGTCTGGTAATGATTTGGCTTGAGCTTCGGCATCTTCGGAAGACTTACGCACGTAGAGTACGTAGCGTAATGGCTTCTGGACTATGCCGCTACTCGCATTGATTAGCGCTCTATTCATAGTTTTAGAACACGACAACTACTCCGTCGTCGCACACTCCTTTCTCTTTGTTGGACTCGCGCTCTGGCGAATCGTCTATGTCGTCTAATGCGCAAAGTAATTGCACTAGGTTTTTGACGGCTTCTTTTCGGTCTTCTACGACCGGCTGTTCCTTTTGCATTTAAGGTACATACTTTTCTTTCTCCACCCAAGGTGTTGCCGTTTTTTATGTCGGCAAGTATCACTTGTAGTGCAGAATCTGCGCATAAAATATGAGGGGCTACCCCCTCTCACTGGAGAAAGGCGCAGAACTCTGCACCGCAATTAACATAAGTATATTACATAAGTTCGAAAACACCAAGCATAAGCGTTTTGGAAGTGTGGGGAGATATGTGAACAAACGCTTCTTTATTATTTCTACCCCTGTTTTTGGTAGAGTTCGAAAACTTGCAATTCTTGCGAAGGTAAGTTTAAATACGAACACTCTGCGAGGATGGCCGCGATTGATCACTAAAATTTCTCCTCGCAGGGAGTAAGGAGTTTTATGAGTAATATTGGAATTTGCGAATACGTTATTGGCGTAATCCACGACAAAGATATTTGGTATTATGTCGGGGAATATGACGCGGATGGGAAGAAGCTTGAACCGCATCAAAAATATTCGTCGTTTCTTGCCGACGCTAAACGTTATGACGATATAGATCTTCTGCGTGATGATTTAGATTTACTACACGAGAGCGTAACGCGTAAGATATTCGAGATTCAACGTTGCCCGAAATGCAACAAGGAATTTACGGAATATCCGGCGTTATCTCGCGTAGACAATGAGACGGAAATTTGCCCGGAATGCGGAATTGAGGAAGCGGTTGAAGCGTATCAAAAAGCCACCTAGTATGATGGCCTTTAGATCGCTCCGAAGTATTTCTCGAAGAAGCTCACAAGACGCTCAATAACGCCTTTCTTCTTACCAGAGCGGTTACTATCGCCAAAGCGCGACATAGCTGGCATAATGCGGTCTACGTCGGTTCCTGTGGTCTTAAATACGCCATCGCGGAATGAGTTGGCAATAAGCCTTCTAGTTTCCGCAGGATTTAGATTATTATCCTCGATAATCTTAGTAAGTTCATTTTCGCGTTCGGCATTAATAAAGCGTTGCCATGCGTCGTGAATCTCGCCATTCTCGTGCAAAGAGTAGAGATTGATGAAGTCGTGGATGAGTTCCTTCTTGCTTCTAAGCTCGATGCTTGCGTCGACGGCCTTGTCGATGCTTGTAAGGATGTCTTTGTTCTCGCAGTTGGATTCGTGGTATTTAGCGACAAGTGCGAGAATGTAATCGACGTTAACTTCGGCTTGGCGGACAAGTTCGATTTCGAATACCAGATCGTCGTTTACGTCTTCTTTTTCAGTCTGGCCGGATGGACGAAGTTCTTGATATAAGTCGAGGTACTCGCTCTGATAGTTTTGCAAATCCCTTGGCGATAAGATATCTTCTTGTTCGAATCTATCAAACGAAGTAAGAATGTTGCGCATCCTCAAGATCTTGCCAAAGAGCTTGATAAAGTCTTTCTGGTTTTGTTCGCCTTCAATGCGTTCTCCGAGTGGGAACTTTTCGGAAAGTTCGGCGATTAATTCTGTATAACCAACTTTATGTTCGCCATTTTCGTCATAGCCATTGAAGTATTCGTCGTAGCTCTTTAGGAGCACAATACCACTTGCGTCACGGTCGCCAAATAAGCCAATCGCTTCATCTACTTTCTCGGCTAGGTTACGGAAACAAATAATGTTACCGAATTGCTTGACTGAGTTGAGGATGCGATTTGTGCGAGAGAATGCTTGAACTAGGCCATGCATCTTTAATTCTTTATCTACCCAGAGCGTATTAAGCGTCGTAGCATCAAAGCCGGTTAGGAACATATTCACGACGATAAGTAGATCTACTTCGCGGTTCTTTACGCGTAGCGACAGGTCTTTGTAGTAGTTTTGGAACGAATCAGAAGATGTATCATAATTCGTGTTGAAATCTTTGTTGTAGTCGGCAATAGCTGATTCTAGAAAGTCGCGCGACGACTGGTCCATTCCAGCGACATCCAAATCTTCGTCGAAGATAAAGCCCTCTTCTGGATCGTCTTCATTTGCAGCAAAGCTAAAAATAGTTGCGATTTTGAGCGAGCTATTTCTCTCGGCCAACTGTTTCTTGAACTCGGTATAGTATTTCATTGCGGCTGGAATGGATGCGACGGCAAAGATTGAGTTAAAGCCATTCATTCTGCCAAGTAATGTTTCGCGTTTTGAGTCGCCAAACCTTACAACATCAGCTATATTCATCGTGCGATTAAAGCTATAGAACTGGTTTCTTTTTGTCTTTTGGTCGAAATGGTCAAGAATGTATGAAGTGACCATGGAAACGCGTTCGTCACTAAGCAATGCATGTTCGCGGTCGATGCTACTTACTTGTTTATCGGCTATATCGTCTTTTTCTTTGACGGTATTGATATAGTCAATGCGGAATGGTAGCACATTCTTGTCATTAATGGCGTCTACAATCGTGTACGTGTGGAGCTTATCACCAAAGGCTTGTTCTGTCGTTCTAAGCATTGGATTACCGCTACTGCCGGCGTTAGACGCGAAAATAGGCGTGCCGGTAAAGCCAAATAGGTGATAGTTCTTGAAAGCCTTTGCAATTGCGGTATGCATATCGCCAAACTGCGAGCGGTGGCACTCATCAAAGATGATTACGACGTGTTTGCTGTATACGTCGTGTTCTGGGTTCTTTTTAATGAATACGCCAAGTTTTTGGATTGTCGTGACAATGATGCGCGAATTGTCTGATTCGAGTTGTTTCTGAAGGACGCGCGTTGAAGTATTGCCATCTGCGGCGCCTTTTTCAAAGCGGTCATATTCCTTCATTGTCTGATAATCTAAGTCTTTGCGATCTACTACGAACAGAACCTTATCGATATATGGCATTTTTGCTACGAGCTGAGCGGTTTTAAAACTCGTAAGCGTCTTACCCGAGCCGGTAGTGTGCCAAATATAGCCACCAGCGGCCGTTGTGCCGAGTTTTTTGTAGTTAGTTGAGGTCTCTATGCGATTGATGATTCTTTCGGTTGCTACGATCTGATATGGGCGCATTACAAGTAACTTATTGTCAGTATCGAATACACAGTAGCGCGTCAAAATATTTAGAATCGTATGCTTTGAGAAGAATGTTTTCGTAAAGTCTACCAAATCCGGAATAGTCTTATTCTTCGCATCAGTCCAGTAGCTTGTAAATTCAAAGCTGTTGCTCGTCTTCTTGGATTTCTTACGGCCGGCTTCGCCAAGCTCTTTAATATGGCTTTCGCGCGTCGTATTTGAATAGTATTTCGTATGAGTTCCGTTGGAAATCACGAAGATTTGAATGTATTCAAAAAGACCGCTACCAGCAAAGAAACTCTCGCGTGAGTAGCGTTTGATTTGATTGAAAGCTTCGCGGAGTCTTACGCCGCGTCGCTTTAGCTCGATATGAACGAGGGGAAGACCATTGACGAGAATTGTGACGTCGTAGCGATTATCGTGTTCTGCGCCTTCGTCTTTACTGACGGCGTATTGATTAATGACTTGTAAGCTATTGTTATGAATATTCTTTTTATCGAGTAGGCGGATATTCTGCGTATGGCCATCTTCTGCACGGAACGATATCGCGGTATCTTTTTCTTGGATCTTGCGAGTTTTCTCGACAACGCCTTCGGAATTACCGACGATATTTTCATAGAAGAATCGTTGCCATTCGCTATCAGAAAAGACGTAATTGTTTAGTTTCTGAAGCTGAATTCGTAAATTGTCTTCAAGATCGTGAGCGTTATGGATTTGCAGATATTCATATCCTTGCTCCTGCAAGTTCTGTATTAGTTCGCGTTCAAGCTCGGCTTCGCTCTGGTAAGCCGTGTATTTCTTATCATCAGGTTTGTATTCAGCGAGGACTGTAGAGACTTCGCTTTCCGCAATCATATTAAACCTACTCATTTTTTGCCTCCGCTTCTTCGCTGAATAAGTTTAGATATTCTCTATATACCCATTTTTGTGCATACGGCTTATCACCAGTTTTTATTGGCTCCAATATACCCATGTCTTTCATGCGATCGATTGCTTTATATACTCCGCTTTGTTGATATCCGGTCCATTTTTGAATATCGGAAACACCCACGACTGGCATTTTATATAATCCAGTCAATATCTTGAGAGTAGCTTCTGATGCCACACGATTGAGTTTTTGAACTTTCATCATATCTCTTTCGCGTAGTTTCGTAATTTTTGCGCATGTTACGATGGCGGAATTAGCAATTTCAATTACACCATCAAGGAAGAAGTCAACCCATTCTTCTACTTCGCCATTATGGTAACCGTTAAGCCGAGAGTAATAAACTTCTTGATATTTCTTAAAGTAAGATGACAAGTATAAAACTGGCGATTCTAGTAACTTTTGTTGCCATAAATACATCGCAACAAGCATACGACCGGTTCTACCATTTCCATCATTGAATGGGTGAATGGTCTCAAACTGAGAGTGAATGAGTGCTGTTTTTATTAGTGGTAGATAGTCGTCTTTGTCGGAGTTGATAAATAATTCTAAATCACCAAGTGAGCGTTTCATTTCAACAACGGTTGGTGGAACATATTTAGCGTTATCTGGGCGTGTTCCACTAATCCAGTTTTGTTTCTTGCGAAATTCTCCAGGGTAAGAGAACTGTGTTGATCTTGCACCCTGCATTAGTTTTTCGTGAAGTTCCTTGATAAATCTTAGGCTAAATGGAAATTCCTCGATTCGTTTTAGACCGTAGTTTAAGGCTTTAATGTAGTGTAAAATATCATCAACGTCTTGTGGAAGATCGACGCTCGGTTCGACATTCTCCCTCTCAATCGAGTCCATCATTGTTGCGTTCGTTCCTTCGATTTGACTTGAAGACGATGCATCCTTCCTAAGAAACATTAAGATGAACCAATCTTTATCCGGTAGTAACTCTGTGATGCCGTCGAGTTTACCGAGGACGCGCATAGCTTCTGAATGTTTTTTGATCAGTTGATCACTAAAAACAAACTTGTCCTTTGGTGGAAAAGGATCAGGGATAAAAGCCTTGTACCCCTCTGGTTGACTTATGTATTTTCCTACACTATTCATATCGTGGAACTTTCTTTTTACTTTTCCACATTTTATCATAAATCGTGGAAGTTTGTCAAGACTTTTCCACGATTTTTAACGTAAGAATTATAGTCAGATGACACTATTTTCTGAAAAGGTAAGCAGTTTGTCGCGGTAATATTCGTATTGTTTATGGCGTGCTTTGATCTCCGCAGGAAGACCAGACACTATGTCGTTAGTTAGCTTGTCGAATTCGTCTAGCGTCGAGGCAATCTCTTTTTGTTTTTCCAGTGTAGGAATTATAAACGAATACTCCATTATAGCTGCTTTATCGCCTCGTGGCATTTTTGAACCCTTTGACTTACCATCATTGTATTCAAAGAACTTTTCTGACGACAAAACATGATATAAATACCTACTATTGAGCTGTTCGAAGTCATTACGTATAACGAGAACGTCGCCGCTTGCACCACCGGTGTTATTTGCGAACCATATCTTTCTTAGATATGGTCTAATATTGCCAATCAAGATATCTTCTGGCGAATATTTTGTCCAATTTCCACTCTCTGGTATATGTTCGGAAGTGGTTTTACCGAGCTTGTTTTGAAGAAGATTGTCTACTCCGACAAAGGTATTTCCATCAAGCTCGCTAGACGATATCCTGGATTTCGAATATCCCGCAACCAAATTTAGTTGCACTAGAGTGCAACCAAAGATGTACTGGCGTAGCTTAGCTACTCCTCTCTCTCTCTCTCTCTCTCTCTCGGTGCTGCCGCCGACAGCTACGTCGAATCTTAGGAGCCTATTACGATAGTACTCGTATTGCTTTTGACGCGCTTCGATCTCGGCAGGGAGTCCGATATTCAGATCGTTACAGACGGCGTCAAAATTATCTAGGACGTAAACAATGCGCTCTTGAATCTTTTTTGACGGAACCGGAATTGAAATATCTAGAATCTCATCTTTTTTAAGGTTAGTCTGGTCGGTTCCGTTGTCGTAACGAAGAAGTTGAGGATTGCGGTTGAGAATGTAAAATAAATACTTATTTATTACTTTCTCATTATCTTTGTTGGTAAAGGCTCCAATTCGCTGATTAAGCGAATACCGGTCATCTTCGTCGATTAGTCTACACTTTGCGAGAGCTTTCCCGTTAGGGAGATCGCTCATGACTAGGCAGATGTCATCTTTGAATAGTGGGCAAATTTGAGAATCAGTGTATTTTGCCACTTTTCCATCCGTGGAGATATATTTTGAATTTACGACTATAAATTGCCCATCCGGCACAATATTCTTCTCATGGCCTTTGCCATTTCTAAAATCCGCCAATTCACGAAGTGGCAACCATTCAACTTGCCTCCCCTCGCCGGCTATATTTTCGAATGAGAGAAGATGGTCACGATAATGCTCGTATTGTTGTTTTCTCTTAGCGAGCTCCGCTTCCAGCTCCGCTTCCAGCTCCGTAAAACTGTTTAACATCCTGACGATTTCTTGCTGAATCTCGAGTGGCGGTACGGGAATTGTGTATTCCTTGCGAATTACACTGGGATGTGCCTTATGTACGTAATCGAATACTTTCTTACTCCACTCATTAGTGAGCGCAAAATAGAGGTATTTAATATCCATTATTTCTGGTTTGTTTACGGTTAGCCAGCCGCAAACATTCGTAACTGAATATTTTGGTGCGTCACGGTAAAAGAATTTTCCGCCGCCATCAATACTCCACGACAGTCGCACATCTTCAAACATATAATCACCGTATGTGCCTAGTAAACCAGAGCCGACAGCAGAACTTGAATATATGGGATATTCGCCAGGGTTATCCTGAATATCCTTTTTGCTAATTACTTTTCCGCGACCTAGGGTAATTACTCCGGAATCTTCTAGTTGCTCTAGAGTCTTATATTCAACGCCATTTGGGCATTTTTCTTTAATCAATTCATCGATTTTATTCATTCCTGATACCTCCAGTCCAGAATGAAATATGTTTTTCTATAGAGTTATAGGGCTCATGAATAAACCACATTTCGTCATTATTAGCCGCGGAAACAAGTATATATGTTTTGTACTTATTATGGTCTGGTACCTTATTGATTATGGAAAGCAATTTCGCTTCGTCTATATATGCGAAACTGAACATGAACAGCCAGTATTCTTCAAAAAACTCATATTCCGACATTAGCTTTATTTTTTCGGCAATTTTTTTCTCCATAATTTCATAAATGTTTCGAGTATCAAAATCAATAAGCCTACCAACTCCCGCGTCTCTGATTTTTCCTGCAAAAATCCCCTTCTTGTCGGCTTTCTTTATGGTTCGCTTGAAGTCTTCGAGATCATTAGTCTTCTTATCTACTTCATCAATAGTTTTTAGGCTTATCATTTGGTTCTCGTCAATTAATCTTGTAACTTCAATCCCCAAATTAAGATCCTCACTTTGAATGTCCGGCCTCTCGATGTTTTTGCCATGTTTAAAATACTTTTTCATCATATGTTTACCATAAAGAACTGGTGTAGAAGAAGATGCTACTAGATGCGGGAGTGGTGGTGCATTTTCTATATCGTAAGATAGTGAGGTTAGAAGCTCGAAAGCTTTGTCTTCTGAATAATCTTTGTCCGTTAGGACTTTGTGCCAATCCATCACTAATCGCCCTCGATTTCTTCGATTATTTTATTAATCTTCTGACGGAGTTCGTTCTCGCGAGCGACGATCTCTTTAAGTTCGGCATTGAGCTTCTTGATATCTACTTTTTCGCGAGTGTCTTCTGGTTCGACATAGGTAGAAACTGAAAGATTGTAGCCTTGTTCGGCTACTTCGTCGTTTGGTACTAAGCGAACGAGATGATCGACGTCTTTGCGCTCTTTAACCCATTCGAGAATCCTCTCAATATTTGCATCGGTAAGCTTGTTGCTGTTTGTGACTTTGACAAACTCTTTGCTTGCGTCGACGAATAACGTAGAGTTCTCGGATTTATTCTTCCTGAGTACCATAATGCAGGTCGCAATGCTCGTGCCGTAGAATAGGTTGTCTGGTAGCTGAATGACGGTGTCTACGAAGTTGTTATCTACTAAGTACTTGCGAATCTTTTGCTCAGCGCCACCGCGATACATGATGCCTGGGAAACAAACGATTGCGGCCGCGCCATTTGTGGCGAGCCAGCTAAGTGAGTGCATGATAAATGCGAGGTCGGCTTTCGACTTCGGTGCTAATACGCCGGCAGGGGAGAAACGTTGGTCGTTAATGAGAACTGGGTTGCTTTCGCCTTCCCAGTGAATTGAATATGGCGGATTGGATACGATTGCCTCAAATGGCTCATCATCCCAATGTTGTGGATCTATGAGCGTATCGCCGAGCGCGATATCGAACTTATCGTAGTCGATATCGTGGAGGAACATGTTGATGCGGCAAAGGTTGTAAGTCGTGATGTTAATCTCTTGGCCATAAAAGCCTTGGCGGACGTTATCGCGGCCGAGAATCTTTGCGAATTTAAGGAGAAGTGAGCCCGAGCCACAAGCCGGGTCATAAACTTTGTTTACTGATGTTTTGCCCATTACTGCGAGCTTCGTAAGAAGTTCCGATACTTCCTGCGGAGTGTAGAATTCGCCACCAGATTTACCGGCACTTGATGCGTACATGCCCATGAGGAACTCGTAAGCGTCGCCGAACGCGTCGATCGTGTTGTCTTGGTAATTACCGAGTTTCATCTCGCCAACACCGTCCATAAGCTGGACAAGATGGTCGTTACGCTTTGCTACGGAGCTACCGAGTTTGTTGCTGTTGACGTCGAGGTCGTCAAAGAGACCTTTCATGTCATATTCGGAATCATGACCTTTAGCGGAGTCTTCAATGGAGTTTAGGGCTTTTTCAAGTGTTTCATTTAGGTTTTCGTCGTTGCGTGCGTTCTTACGAACATTCTTAAAGAGTTGGCTTGGCAGAATGAAGAAACCTTTGGTATCTACCATTTCTTCGCGAATCGTTTCGGCCTGTTCGTCGGAGATATTGGCATAGTCGAAGCTTGTATTGCCGGCTTTATGCTCACCTTCGTTTATGTAATTCGTTAGGTTTTCTGAAATAAAACGATAAAAGAGCATGCCAAGAATGTACTGCTTGAAATCCCAGCCATCTACTGAACCACGTAGGTCGTTGGCGATGTTCCAAATAGTACGATGTAATTCTGCGCGCTCCTGTTCTTTTTTAGTGTCGGCCATAAAGTAAACTCCGAGTTAAAATGATAAAAGCTTACCTACTATTATACCATAAGAACACCTTAAAACATGGTCGCTACCACGAGAAAAAGGCACATATCATGCCATGTTTTCCACAAACTTGTTACAATCTCTTTGTTTGGATCAGAACTCTCGCCACTCGGTAGCTTCATCGCTCGGTTTCGTAATGGCGATTTGTCTGAACTGGCATTCGCCAGGATCTAGGATGAACTCGCCATCCTTGTATTTCTGTTCTGCCGTTTCGTAGGCTTCATCAGCGCTATTAGCTTCGATTTCGAAGTCCTTAGCGACGGTTTCTTCTATCGTGATTGTATATTTCATGATCAGATCTTATGATCATTTTGATTAAAAGTCCACAATATTTCACCGTTTCGTGTCAAGAAAAAATCCCACCCCTATTTTCTGCATAATAACTTTCAAAACCCGATTGTGTCCAAGTGGACGCTATCTATTGACTAAATGATAGAATGTTTTGTTAGAATCGTTGCCGTAGTGGTTAATATCTTCCGGCTCGGCCCAAAGCGAAAGCTTATGGACGCGCCACTTGCCAATGAAGAACATTTGAATTATCGCGTTATTCACGTCGCGATTATTTAGCGCGCGTGGAATGTATGCGAGGGAAAAGTAGTACCATTTGTCGTCTTCGGCGTCTAACCTCGCAAAAACGCGCTTGCCGCGCCCAAAAAGGCGCACATCAAAGCGCTGTGCTAGTGTTTCTAGGGAATAGGTCTTTAATTCGTGGATCGCGTCGCGAACGGGCGACTCCATTAGTTCCATACGCTCGAACTTATCATAATCGCGTGAGTTGAACCGGCCGTTATGTTCGAGCATGAAATTTTCAAGTTGCCGAGCGGTTACCGGTATTGGCTCGCCGGGTTTTACTTTCTTGAATGTTTGGCGTTTTGACATAGTTCACCTCGTTTCTTTGAGGTTGCGCCATTAGGCGGTATTATGACTATTTTGAATTAGATGCTTTTATATCTTTACAATAATTAAACTCATAATAGTTTTCTAAGATGATCCTATCTTCTTCTTTCTTGAAAACTTTATTCAGAACATAATATTCATATGTGGTAGTGACACCTAAAACATTAGT
>JAZNWC010000012.1:0-19426 GCA_045593145.1 Candidatus Nanosyncoccus sp. | reverse complement strand
GCTACAAGTCTTACGCGCACCTTATCGCCTACGTGAAGGACTTCTTCCACCTTCTTTAGGCGCTTTTCGGAAATTTGCGAAATATGAAGCATGCCATCAATGCCTGGCATGATGTTTACAAAAGCACCAAAGTCCTTAATCGTGACAACTGTACCATTGTAAATTTTGCCAACTTCTGGCTCTTCGGTTAGGCCCTTAATCCATTCAAGAGCTTTTGCAATCTTCTCCGGGTCATTGCCAGACACAGTCACAAGACCATCATCTTCAATATTTACCTCTGCGCCAGTCTCGGAAGTGATTTTGTTAATCATTTCGCCGCCCTTACCAATCACAGCGCCGATTTTATCAGGATTAATCATGAGTTTCTCAATGCGTGGAGCATACTTCGAAATCTCTTTTTTAGGTTCTGGGATTACTTCAAGAATATGGTTCAAAATAAACATACGGCCATCATGAGATTGTTTCAAAGCCTTCTCCATAATTTCTACTGGAAGACCATGAACTTTCATATCCATCTGAAGAGCAGTGACACCCTCGGTAGTACCAGTTACCTTAAAGTCCATATCACCAGCAAAATCTTCTGCATCCATAAGATCAGTAAGCACATATGCCTTATCAATATCAGAAACTTCAATCGGTTGCCCCTTTGGCACATCCACCATGAGCCCCATCGCTACGCCAGATACTGGGCGCTTCAATGGCACACCGGCATCCATAAGAGCCATGCAAGAAGAACATGTCGCAGCCATAGAAGTAGAGCCGTTTTGAGACATAATCTCGGTCACGCTGCGGATTGCATATGGGAATTCTTCCTCGGATGGAAGCACTGGAAGCAGTGCACGTTCAGCCAAGTAGCCGTGGCCGATTTCACGACGTCCAGGAGAGCCCATACGACCACATTCACCTACAGTATAAGCAGGCGCATTGTAGTGATGCATATAGCGACGCTTGCCATCGGTAATTTCCATTGTGTCTACATCTTGTGAATAGGATAGAGGTGCGAGAGTTACGATATTCATAGCCTGAGTCACACCACGGGTAAAGAGTGAAGAGCCATGTACACGCGGCAAAATACCAACCTGCGAGCTAAGTGGGCGCACCTCAGTAAGTTTGCGGCCATCCGGGCGTACACCTTCTTCTACGATACCACGGCGAACTTCAGCATGAACTGCAAGTTCAAATGCTTGATCATAAACATCGCGAAGATTTTCATCATACCATTCTACTTTTTCGTTGTCAGTCTCGCCCTGGCCTTTGGCGAGCGCAAATTCATCATGCATTGCATATTTGAGGTCATCAATCACATGTGCACGCTCCATCACGTTACCACGAATCTTGTTACCAAATTTGCCATCTGCCCATGTTTTTACTTCTTTCAAAATCTCTTCATCAGGGAGCACTAACTCATATTCTTGAGCTGGGGCGTTTACTTGCTTGGCAAGTTCGCGTTGCAAATCTAGGGCAGGCTTTACATTTTCTACTGCCCAGTGCATCGCCTCAATGATAGTCTCTTCTGGCACTTCTTTCATACCAGCTTCCACCATCATTATCTTACCGTCTTTACAAGCAACTACGAGATCCATTGGGGACTGCTCGCGCTCTTCTGCACTGAGGAAGCCCTTAAATTCACCACCGATACGGCCAATACGAATACCTGCAATAGGACCATCAAATGGCACACCGGCGTTCATAAGAGCAGCAGATGCAGCAAGCATTGCTACACAGTCTGGGCGAAAGTTTGGATCCATGGAAAGCACAGTACAAACCACCTGCACCTCTTGGCGATAGCCCTTTGGAAATAGTGGGCGAATTGGGCGATCAATGAGACGCCCTACGAGCACAGCCTCGTCAGCTGGCTTACCTTCACGCTTGATAAACTTAGACCCACTGATTTTGCCTGCAGCATAGAATTTTTCTTCGTAATCAATCGACAGAGGGAAGAAATCTTGCACTACTGGTTTGGTGCCAACCACCACGCTTCCGAGCACTACGGTGTCACCATAGGTTACAAGCACAGACGAAGTTGCACGAAACCCTACGCGGTTTACCTCTAGAGTAAGTTTGCGGCCCAACCAATCAGTAGATACCTGAATGGTCTTTTTGCCATTTGGATTTATAATATCCATGAAAAACATTCCTTTCTCGGGAAAACATCAGATATGTGCCTCTGTTACCAGAAAAACGTATCTGCCGTCTTCCCTTTATTGATATATACCCCTATTATACCATACTTTTCCCCCGTTTTTACTTGACTTTTTATTACGTTTGTGCTATAATAACAATGATGTAGCGTTTACATAGTATAGTTCCAATGAAAGGGGGAAAACATTTATGGAACAATTAGAAATCGAATACAACAAAAAAGTAGTAGACTATAACGCCGCTTTATCCTTGATGGCGACAAGAATCAACAACTTATTAGCATTAAGAAAAAGAGACAACAATGAAATTCCCTGCACAATATCAAGCAGATTAAAATGCTTTGATAGCGCTTTGGAAAAAGCTGTAAGAAAAACTGGGAAAAAGTCGAACGAAATCACCCTGGAAGACATTTTTGAGCAAGAGAATGATATTGCAGGAGCCAGAATTTGTGTCTTATTTAGAAGACATATTCCAGAACTGGAAAAAGCAATTAAAAAGCTTCCTGGTATGACTATCACCCGTACCAAAGACTATTTCAATACGCCCAAACCAAACGGGTATAGTAGCCTACATCTAATACTGCAAGTTGAGATTTACACAGAGGATGGCACCGAGCTAATCCCTGTAGAAGTCCAGCTTCGCACAAAGGCCCAAGATTTGTGGGCCGAGCTGGAACATTACCTCTACAAAAACAAAGGGGTATTTCCAGAGGAATTTAAGAGCCTGTTTAAGCAAATTGCCAAACAGCTCCAAAAGATTGATGAACTCGGAGAAAAAATCTACGAGTTAATCAATAAAAAAACTACCGACACCGAAACAGAATAGCATCTGTCGGTAGTCCTTTAATCAAAAAATCCCGCGCTTTTACAGGCGGGGTCTTTTTTTGTCAAAAAAAGAGGGCTTGGCCTCGCCCAATTAAGAACGGGGTCGCCCTCATTACCTTAATTATACTACACCTATTTATAATACTCAATGACTTTTCCTTCCTTCTCAATAATAATCATTCTTCTCATAGTTGCATTACCATCAAACATTCTTTTCAATTCTACCCACTTTATCTTTAGGCACTTTTTCTAATTCTATTTTATTCATTCTTTCCTCTACAAAAAACAAAAACCATCAGTAATGGTTTTTAGAATTAAATTGTTATTAGTCAGCTATACTAATCCCAGTATACCACAAAAACCCGCCTCTATCAGGCGGGTTTTCTTTTATTCAAAACTATTTTCTAAGGCCGAGCTTCTTGACAGTCTCTTTGTATAGCTCAAAATCGGTCTCTTCTAGATAGCGAAGGAGTTTTTTGCGCTTCCCTACCATCTGCATTAAACCTCTTTTAGCCATAAAGTCATGTTTGTTATTCTTTACGTGCTCCGTCACCTCTTTGATGCGTTCCGTAAGAATAGAAACTTGTACTTCAGGAGAACCGACGTCGTTCTTATTACGAGCGACCTTGGCAATAGCTTTGTCTTTATTCTCTTTTGTTATCATAGTGGTGTAATTATATCACATCTGTTATAATAATGCAATGGAAGAAGACCAAATTATCCTAATAGACAAACCCGCCGGCATTTCTAGCTTTGGCGCAGTTGCTCGCGTCCGCCGCGAGCTAAAAGACCAATTCGGCCACAAAGTCAAAGTCGGTCACACCGGCACACTTGATCCTTTCGCCACCGGTCTTCTTATTCTTCTCTCTGGTAAAATGACCAAAAAATCGGGCGAATTTCTAAAACACGACAAAGTCTACGAAGCCACACTGAAGCTTGGCTACACCTCCACCACCGGAGATCCCGAAGGGGAGATTCAAAAGTATCCAAATGAGGGGATTCCGGAGCGCGGCAGCGCGAGGTTTAGCGCGCCTCGCCCATGGCGATGGGCCGAGGCGACGCGACCCGAATTGGATACTATTGAATCTCTCCTCCAGTCTTTTATTGGCGAGATTACCCAAACTCCACCAAAATTCAGCGCCATCAAAATTAATGGCCAAAGAGCTTACAAACTCGCTAGAAAAGGCGAAGATTTCGAAATGCCATCTCGCAAAGTCACTATATATAATATAGAAATTTTAGACTATAACTACCCAGAGCTAAAAATCCGCTGCCACGTTTCTTCTGGCACCTATATTCGCACACTCGCCGAAGATATCGGCAAAACCCTCGGCACCGGTGCCTACCTCACCGCACTCCGTCGCACCAAAATCGCCGACTACGACGTCAAAGACGCCCGCCAAATTTCATTATAAAATTGTGTTATAATTAGCTTATGTTAGTATCCGCAAATCGCCTTATCGGCACACCAATTCTTAGCATGCAAGCCACGGCCCAAATTGCCACCGTAGAATCCGCCATTGTAGACCCAAATTCTTTCAAAATTATCGCTTTCAAACTTGGTGGCGGCGTAGTCGCCAAATCCAATGCCTATATTTTGGATGTCAAATCCATCCGCGAATATTCTCGTTACGGCATGGTGATAGATTCTGTAGACGAGCTTGTAGAGCCAGACGACATTATCAAAATTTCCGAAATTTTGAAGCTCAATTTCGACCTCATCGGTCTCAAAGTCGAAACCAAAAAAGGTAGCAAACTTGGCAAAGTTTCAGACTATACCGTTACAAACGACAACTTTTCTATTCAACAAATCATCGTCAAGCGCCCACTCATCAAAAGTTTTATGGACCCAGAGCTCACTATCCCGCGTAAAGAAATTGTCGAAATCACCGATTACAAGGTCATCGTCAAAGACGAAGAAAAAGTTATCCGTGCTCGCGCCGAAAAAGAAGATTTTGTGCCAAATTTCGTTAATCCGTTTCGTAAGAGCGAACAAGATCTTGCGCCAGTTGATACGAAAACCCCTGCCGACATAAATAAGCAATAAGTTTTGCATCATCATATTTCGCTCGTTTTTTGGCAATGATTTTTTTAATTTCTTCTTCGTCGTCACGCAAATCCAGCACTTCATCCACAATTTCTCGCGCCACGCCTTTTTGCGACAATTCCAGCATCAACCTCCGCCTAGAAATTCCTTTTTTCACAAACCGATTTTCGGCATAATATTTTGCAAAATATTCATCATTCAAAAAATTCTTATTTTTTAATTTTTCAATAATCAAATCAATATAACTATTATCCAATTTTCGATTATAAATTTTTCTTCGCAAATAATCTCTAGCTTCACGTTCACTTCGCGGTCGTACCAAAGCCCATTCCAAAGTCGTCTGATAAAGTTTTCCAAATTCCGAAGCTTTTTTAAATTCGTCTAGCTGCTCCTTAGAAATCACCAAACCTTTTTTGATGTGAAAATCCACCACCTGCGCAATGTCCAAAGAAAACGAATATTTACCATTTACAAAAACATTCACGCGATTTTCATTTTTTACCGCCTGCCGAAGCTCCGTAATCCGAAACTCCCCAGCATCTCTCACCCCATCAACTTTCTCAAAATCTTTAATTCTGTACGTTTCCACGTTATCCAAGAACCCTATTTCTCGACTCTTCTAGGCATAATGAAAAAAATTTGTCTTCTCCATAATCCCACCATTTAAGATTTGGCGAAAAATCATCAAGCTCGGAATATTTGATCCATTTTACTTCTTCTACTTCTTGGTCGTCAAAAGAAAACTCGTCCGCACGCTCACCCCAATCATAAAAATACAAATTTATTAGCGCTTTCCACCGTAGATACGTCGCAAAAAGCTCAGCCTTATTTTTATCTATATCAACGCCAATCTCCTCACGCGTTTCACGAACCAATGCGTCAATAACTGACTCATCTAAATTTACGTGTCCGCCCGCAGACACATCCCACTTATCCGGGTTGGCTTTCAAAAATTTCGATCGATGCTGAAACAAAAATTCTACTTCCCCATCACGAACGCGATACAGCATCAACGCCACACCACCAAACAATCTCACTTTGTCTTCATCAAGAGAATCCGGCTCTATCCCCCCGAGCCTTTCCCCATTAAAATCATATTCCTGCCAGATCTCGCCTGAATGCTCCATTAGTCTGCCTTCGCTTGCTCGCGCACTTTTTTCTCAATTTCCGCCATCAATTTTGGATTTTCTTTAAATAATTTCTTTACCGCCTCGCGGCCCTGGCCGATTGTTTCGCCATTATATTTAATAAACGCACCGGCCTTTTCCAAAATTCCATATTGAATACCAAGGTCAAGTACATCACCAGTTTTTGAAATACCTTCGTTATACATAATATCAAACTCAGCCGTGCGGAATGGCGCCGCAATCTTGTTCTTCACGACTTTTATCTTAGTGCGGTTACCAGAAATACTATCGCCGTCTTTAATCTGCCCAATCCGGCGAATATCAATACGCACCGATGCATAAAATTTGAGCGCGTTACCGCCAGTAGTAGTTTCTGGATTGCCAAACATCACGCCAATTTTCATACGAATTTGGTTGATAAAAATCACGGTCGCTTTAGACTTACTAATAATACCGGTAAGTTTGCGCATCGCCTGGCTCATAAGTCTAGCCTGAAGGCCCATTTGTGCATCGCCCATCTCGCCGTCAATTTCGGCCTGTGGCACAAGTGCCGCGACAGAATCCACCACAATCAAATCTACCGCATTAGAACGCACCAAAGTCTCACAAATCTCAAGTGC
Organism: Candidatus Nanosyncoccus sp.; assembly: GCA_045593145.1. Taxonomy (GTDB): domain Bacteria; phylum Patescibacteriota; class Saccharimonadia; order Saccharimonadales; family Saccharimonadaceae; genus Nanosyncoccus. The sequence goes on along the minus strand of JAZNWC010000012.1, from coordinate 12,666 downwards.
TTGCTCGCCATTGTCTGGCTGCGAAATTAAAAGATTCGCCGTATCTACACCAATTCTTTTAGCATAAGCTGGGTCGAGCGCATGCTCCGCGTCAATAAACGCCGCCTGCCCACCTTGCTTTTGAATTTCGGCAATCGCATGAAGCGCCAAAGTTGTCTTACCAGAAGATTCTGGCCCATAAATTTCAATAATACGACCCTTAGGATAGCCACCACCTAGCGCCAAATCAAGCGCAAGCGACCCAGAAGGCAGGAGTTCTACATCCATTTTTGGCGTTTCGCCAAGTTTCATAATCGAGCCATCGCCAAATTGTTTTGTAATTTGCGAAATCGCAAGTTTTAGTGCCTCGGACTTTCCGTCAGACTTATCGTTTTTGTTTTCTGCCACCGCATCCTTTTTTGCCATAATAGTATTACCTTTCTTTTTATATTATATGATATAATTGTAATAGAAAATAGGGTTGACTTATACACTTGTGTATGGTAGAATCAAATCAGGTTATGAAGACTTCTTCGGTTCCGAAGAAGTCTTTTTCAGTTTAATGACTATTTTCATTTCACTTACTTCCATAGACCCTCCTTTCTCCTTACCATGTTTATTAAACTACGTCTCCCCTATTTTCTGCGACTTCTATATCACACCTATAAATTATTTTCAACCCCCCACCTAAAAATCCATCATGCCTATGCTTTATGCGCATATCAAAAAATGGTATAATAAAAAAATGAAAATTCGAGAAAATGTGCCAATTTCAGAATTAACTACTATGCGCCTCGGCGGCCCTGCTCGCTACGTTTTAGAAGTCGAAAAAGAAGAAGATATTCCTGCAGCCTATAATTTTGCCAAAGAAAAAAACTTGCCAGTGTTCGTCCTCGGCGGCGGCGCCAACACCATCGGCCACGACGACGGTTTTCCCGGCGTAATTATTATCAACAAAATGCTCGGTATTACGCTGGTTGGCGACAAACTCACAGCCATGGGTGGCGAAATTTGGGACGACGTTGTCGCTTTTGCCGTGGAGCGTAATCTCACCGGCATTGAGGCTCTATCAAAAATCCCTGGCAACGCCGGCGCCGCGCCAGTCCAAAACATCGGCGCCTACGGCCAAAATGTTTCCGACACTTTCATCTCCGCCAAAGTTTACGACACTAAAGACGGCGAGTTCAAAACTCTCGCCAAAGACGATTTTAAGTTTTCCTATCGCAAAAGTATTTTAAATACCGAAGAAAAAGGCCGTTATTTTGTCATTTCCATTACGTTAGAACTACACAAAGGCAAAATGCAACGCCCATTTTATAATTCTATTGAAAGATACATCGAAAAAACCGGCGCCACTGATTTTTCACCAAAAGGCATCCGCGCCATCGTTTCCGAAATCCGCGGCGACAAACTTCCAGACCCAGCCGTACATGCTAGCTCTGGCTCATTTTTCAAAAATGTCTACCTAAATGAAGAAGGGGCAAAAGAAGCTGAGGAAAAAGGCTACCCAGTTTATCACGGCCATGACGGGCTCAAAATCAATTCCGGTTGGCTAATCGAAAAAGCCGGCTTTTCTGGCAAAACTCTTCATGGTATGTATGTCAACCCAAAAGCGGCCCTAGTTTTGATTAACGATTCCGCCAAAAGCTACGAAGATCTCGCCCAAGCTCGCACAGAGATAATTGAAAAAGTTTACAAAGATTTTGGCTACCGCTTAGAGCAAGAGCCAGTGGAGATTTTATGAAAGAATTAAACGGCCGCGAACTCGCCGGGTTTATCAAAGAACGCCAGGCGCACATTGCAAGAAGTAAACACGCCACGCTCCTCATCATCCGCGATAGCGATAACCCAGTAATCACCAAATACGTAAATCTCAAAATCCGCTACGGCGAAGATATTGGCGTAAAAGTCATTGACTACTGCGCCAAAAATTCTGATGATATCGCCAAAAAAATTTGCGAGGCCAATGAAGACCCAATTATTTCTGGTATTATTTTACAGCTGCCAATTCTAGAAAAAGAAAAAACCGATGAGCTAACCAATCTCATCGCTCCTGCAAAAGATGTAGACGGGCTCAGCGCAAACGGCAATTTTGATTCTGCCACCGCCACGGCCATCAACTGGCTGCTAGCTGGATATGATATTAAACTAGATAATGCCAAAATCGCCATTGTTGGGCGGGGCAAGCTGGTGGGCGCACCACTTCTAAAAATGTGGCAAAACTCCGGACTGGATGTTGCTATGTTTCACCGCGGTGACGACCTTAGTGTGCTCCGGGATTATGATATTATTGTGACCGCTACTGGTAAACCAGGGCTCATTACTAGCGGAATGGTAAAACCGGGCGCCGTGATTATAGATGCCGGCACCGCCTCTGAAGACGGAGTACTAAAGGGCGACGTTTCTGAAGAAGTACGCGCGCGCAATGACCTTGCCGCCATCACTCCAATCCTTGGTGGTGTGGGCCCACTTACTGTTACTTGTTTGTTTGAACACGTGCTTCAGGCAGCGGCTTAATTTATTCGGTCACTCCGTCGGCTCCATCTGGGCCGCCAATGTTATGTTCGATAGTAAGTACTTCACCTGGAGCCGCACTACCATTTGTATTTGAACCTTGATGTGCCGCAAGCGCAGCTTCTAGTACATTTCTTTTACTCTTTTCACTAAGTAAACCTGAACGAATCGTTGGATCGTCACTATTAAGAAGGCTTCTGATGATATCATCAGTCAGCACACCAGAATCGATATTACGTTGTAAAGTAGCAGCTGACTGTGTCGCCCAATCTTTATTCTGTTTTAATATGTTATTCAATGTAGTGAAGCTATCTTGATCGTTAGCGTTGCCACCAAGACGGCCATAAATTAGGCCCCCACCATCTTCTTCCGATTTCCTACCGACTATACCGCCTTTGTTCAGCATATCAAACAAATCACCTGCTTTGCTCAGGTTATCTCTAGCAAACCCAGAGTCGGTGGATTGCAATCTGCTCAAAGTTTTGAGGGAGTTAATTCCGTTTGTATTACCGTTAAAGCTCTGCATTTTAGCAATTTCTTTTGCCATATAATTAGATGCAGCTGCACCTTCTCTCCGCCTCAATAAATTCGTCGCAACAACAAGAGCTCTCTGCGCCGCATCACCTCCATCATTATTTTTAAAGGCTTCTAGCCATTGCGACTCAAGCTCCCCGTCCGTCATATTATTTGCTTTATTTTCAGCTAATGCAGTATATGCTGCTTCGTCTTCGGCATTATGCTTCTTTAGCAGCTCCTGAGCTCTAGCCTTCCTACGCACAGTTGCATCGTCGGTTCTAGTACTAGCAAGAGTTCTGTTTGCACTACGCTCTTGTCGCCTTCTTGCTAAATCTTCCCTGTAGTTCTTGTAGCCTTCTGAATCCGTAACACGCGACCTAATCCCGCTTTGTAAACCGCCAGACACACGCCTACCAAGGTTCCTGCCAAAGTTAGACAACCGTGCACCAATGTTGCCCATTAATGTTAGAGAATTTTTCAATACTGTAGGTACCAAGAAGTATGGCAAAACTTGTACTATCATTGCAGCTACTCTCATACCTGGGTTTTGTATATTAGCTAAGATTGCGCCTGCAAATTTACCGCCGCCCACCATTAGACCGCAAATAGGGTAAACCAGTAGGAGAGCTTTGAATAAATCAAACCACTTCTTTGAAATTTTTTCTGTATTCGGTAAGGTGTATAGCACCATGGCTATTGGAGCTAAGGCTATACACATTACCACACCGGCTTGGCGCGCAACCAGAATTAAATATAGAAATACTATCGCAAATAGGACTACAATTACGATGCCTAACACAGCCAACCCTATGTACATGGCTGCACCCGCCCAATCACCAGACGACAACCAAGCAAATAACACGACCGCACCACTACCTAGGGCACCCACAACAAGATTACTTGCAGCTATTTCCCCGCCACCCATTCCCGGAACAGACACGCCAGGAGCTGCATCGGTAAGCAAGTTGTTTAATCCGGCTCCGAGAATATTACTCACATCAACGGCGAGCTCGCAGATGATTAGGCTTAGGTTGACTAAGATTGCTACCACAATTAATCTTGGCAATATTTTCTTGATGCCATAATTGTCTATGCCATAGCCAGTTAATTGCGAGAAGATTACTATCAAAAACAGAATCACAAAAGCAGTGTTTGCAATATCCCTAATTGTACCCCAGGCTTTACCAACGCCGTTTGTTTCATCAAACACGCTGAGAGCTGGAATTTCTAGAAAATTCTTTTCGATCATATTGTAGAATGTAGAACCTATATTTGATGCTGCTTCTACAATTGGGCAAATAACCCAGCCCATTGCCCCTGAACTAGAGTAGCATGCATCAGGTTCGTATTGCCCAGCACTACCATTATTTGGATCTATATTTGCGTCTATTATCGTCGTATCTGGGGGATCGCTCAATGACAACGAATCTAGCATCGTTATAATCTTGTTGATGTCTATATCTTCTTTTCCCCAGTGCCTATTGTTGTAAATTCCATTCACCTTGACGCCAGATAATGAACTATCAACTTTAAAATAACAATACTTAGAATACTTTTGCTCTTCTTCCCACCATAATTTCGCTTTGTAATAATCCTTTTTTCCATTATCCACAGTGTTTGAACAATAGATTTCTTTAACTCCATAATAATCAGTCAGGTAGGATTGGTACAGTTTATAGGTTTCTGCGTCAGTAAAAGCTAAATTGTCGTATTTTAGTTTTCCATCAGAATATACGCTTATCACATTTCCGATGTTTTTGTTAAAAGTGGCGTTATAATCTTGATCAAAATCTATATTCCAGACCGAATTGCTAGTACATTCAAGACCGCCCCCAGCTAGTCTTTTCCAGTTACTACAAGGAGAATACCAATAGACATTTTTACTGTTATAAGAAGCACTGTTCTGATAGTGAAGCGCATCGGCTTTATTAGTTTTAAACAATTCAGCAATTCCATTACCTATAATGACAAAGACATCTGGTTTTGTTACGCGACCATACCGATTATTTTCTTTCAAAGAAATTGTAACGCTTCTGATTTCTGGGCTATTGCCATAACCTGCTTTAATCGTAATAGAGTCTCTATCATTACTATCCTGCACCACACTGAATTTCAAATCAGGGTCTTTCGGTTCAGCATCGTGCGTTGTTATGGAATAACCAGATGACTGGCCACCGACGACACATATTTTGTCAGTAGTGGTAAAGGAGCTAGCCTTTCCTTCATCTATTCTCTTAATTGGGAATTGTACGCATTGAAGGGAGTTTTGCGTGACAGTACTTTCGTCTTTTTCGTAGCTCATATTTTCTAGGTGTTTTTCTAGCTCTGTTTTATCTACACTAAAGCCATAGTTAGCTGCTTTCATATTAAAGAAGCCACTTGTTGCAACTTTCTGACAATCTATATTGGTTCCGGTTTTCCCGATATCAGGCTTGTGTGTATTTTCATATCCAGGAGCAATAAGCGCAGCCAATGTTCCATTAAATTTATCTAACTCGATACTTGACCTCAACCATGAAGTAATATAACAGTCGTACAAATCTTGATAATAGACTTTCTCTCGTATCGGGTCCGCCGAGCCAATAGTAGCGAATGTGTTATTTGCAAATAAAACGGCAGACAAAAATACAGAAACGATCCCAACGAGCAGAAACATTTTTCTATTCTTCCGACGCATTTTCGCCTCCATTATTGCTATTCTCCGTTAAATCATAAACACTGGTCACATAATTATTAGCAACAGCTGAAATATAATCTGCGATTTCGTTTGCTTTTGATACAATCTTTTTCCATAAGAGAACTCTATTGTATCCATCTGTACCTTCGCTTAAATCATCATTTTGTTGGTCGTCGATAAAACATTCGTCTAGAGATTCTACTTCGTCAATACTACACCCTCTCTCCGAAAAGAACTCGACATATTCTACTGTCGATTCAAACATTTCGTCCATTTCTTGATAGTAACCGCTAGAAAACTCGCTGTTTGAGCCTTTAAAGTCATCAATTTTATATAGTATGTCCGAGTACATGCCGTACTCTCCGTTTTTTAGGTACGTATCAATAAATAATGATAATTTACTGCGTCCAACACTTCTATCAGCATCAAGAGTTTTTAATGCATCCTTCTGTGTAGAAACTATTCCGGCCATTTTCTCGTTTGCGCCGATAGCGTCTAGCATTGAGTTGGCTTTATCATAAAGAGTAGTCCATTCTGAATCTTCGCCATCGTAATAGACATCTCTAAACCAGATATCGTCATTATTGTAACGTTCCTCAGTGTCTTGTGCGTTTTCGTTGCCAGTGATTATATAGTTTTTGTAGCGTTGAATTATGTCTGCACTAGTGCCATTTTTTGGGATAAGAAGAAAAGCTACGACTCCAGCTACGGCAAGACATAATAATAAAATCACAAATACAATCGCACCGGTGTGTTTCTTTTTGGCACTACTTAGAACTACTGGCTGACCTGTCGCCGGCTGACTAAAAGCACTAGCGCCACCAAAAGAGTTGTTGTATGACGGATCCATATACTTGTATTATAACATAAGCATTTTTATTTTTGTAATTTTTTTGCAAGAAAAAAGCGCGCTAATTTTAGCGCGCTAAATCTTTGAGAGGGGGTTTATTTGATTTCAATGATACTGCCAGAAGGAAGAATGATTGTCTTTTCGTCATTCATGACATGCACTATATAAAAACCTTTTTCAAGAGCCGACAAATTAAATTCGGCGTAGCCATCCTTGTTAAGACTGCCTTCTATGGTATCGTAATGTCGTTTTTTCTCAACAACTGCATATCTACAATTTGCAACCAGTTCTTCTTCGTAATACGTTGTTCCTTCGAACCAGGAGACCGTATATTTGACATCCTTCTCTAAATCATGCATATCTGGATATTCATTGCCGGCTACATCTACAATCTTGAAATCAGATATTGCATCTTCTCTGATTGTGATTACTTCACCAGTATCATATTTACGAATATTCCATGTTCCATAAGAATCGTCGATTGGCAGAGAATATGTCAAACGCTCGATTTTTTCGTATTCCAAGACCGGAACAAAATCTTTAGAGTATGCCCTGATAGAGTCTTCTGGTTGTAAATCAACAGCCGGAACTCCACCCACGGTGATATATTTACCAGAACCACAGCTGATGCAAAACATCTGCCATTTTTCGTGATAAATGGGATTATCACATTCTGCTCCTAGTGGATACTCTATGTCGGGTGTTTTTCTAAAGGCCCCAGCTAGTGTGTAAAGTTTTTCGTTTCTTCCTAAAAATAGTCCCCCTATTTCCTCTGCGTTTGCTTCTTCTGTTAATAGCATTTCAAGCGGGTCTTCCTCCTCGGGGGGGTCTTCTATAACCACCTCGGACGGCTCTTCGCTCGGTGTCTCGCTCGGGTCTTCGATGATAACCGGCTGGGTATCATCTACCGAGTAGATAGGGCTACCCTGCTCACTTATTGCTACAACATTGTTCTTTTTACAACCCACAGCTACCATTGTCACCACCATTAGGCAACATATTGCGATACTCATCATTTTCTTTTTCATATCAAATCCCTCCTTTTAATGTTCGAATGTATTTTTTATCGCAAAAATAATCAAAAGCTCTATTTATATTATACCACAAAAAACCTCTCCTGGCAATACCAAGAGAGGTTTTAAGATTCCCGCCCGCAGCGCTTACGCGCCAAGTGAAGCGGTCAACTTATTTTTTCATTAACTTTTTGCGGCTAGCAATATAGTAACCAGCAGCGGTTACGGTAGCACCAGCACCAAGAGCGCCGGTCATGATAGCACCAGCACCAGTATTTACGATTACTGGTGGGGTTGGTACATCTTCACATACGCCACCGGTTTTGGCTACTACTACAGAAGCGTCGTCTGTTGATACTTCATTGCCATTTACAGTAGAGCTGGCCCAGTTAACAAGTTGATTGTTACCACACTTTAGGTCTTTGTCTACAACTTTAGCAGTGAAGCGCACAAAGGCGTTAGCATTTGTAGCATAGCTACCGATGTTGATACCGGTAGTAGTAACGGTGTTATCCTTTAGCAATACGCCGTTTGGATTAGAACCGTTAAATAGGTAGGTAGAATTTTGTACATATTCTACGTTGGATGGAAGTAAATCACGGATCATCACGTTGTTTACTTGAGCTTCAAGTAAGTTTTCGTATTCGATTTGGTATTCTACTTCGTCACCAATTTTAGCAGTTACACTCTCAGACCAAGTTTTGGTACCCTTAATGCGTACTACTTTGTTTAGCTTAGAAGATACAGATTTGTGTACCTTTACCTGGATGGTTACAACACCATCGTATTCATAACAACCAGGAATTTTACCGTTTAGGGCATCATAACCAATGGTAGCACCAGAAGTGATAACTTCGTTTGGCAAAGCCACCGTGCCAAGTTTGGCATTGGTAAATTTAGCAGAACCATTGATGTATTCTAGATAGAATTCACTATCAGAATTCAAGGTTACTTCATCCCAATAACGATTTGGAGTAGCGTTAGTAGAGTTGATGTAACCAATAATGGTTTGAGATTTGGCAACAGTTGTAGGAAGAGAGAAAGATGCACTTACGCCTTCCGCAACAGCTGCGGTGCCTTTAGGGCTGTTGTTGTGAACATAAATACGGATGGTATAAACCTCACCGTCTTTTACGTTTACAGAGTCAGCGTTCCACACATCTGCCGTACTGGTAGAGAGTTTTGCGCCTACGAAGTTTTTCTCATCACCGATTTTACCATCGGAAATAGAGTTAAAAGTGATAGTATCGCCGAGATTGCCGGCATTGATTTCAGCGATGGTGTAAGATTTACGACCATTTGCTGAGTCGCCCCAAGCGTTAACGCTTGCAGGAGCGATCATTGCAGAAGCGGCAACTGAAATTGCAGCTGCAGCTAGAACTGCCTTATAAATTTTATTCATAAAAAATCCTTTCAAAAAAATAATATTTTCTTTTGCTGAACTTTTCTTTTCTCAAAGAAAAGTTCAAGCGCTTGTTGCTAGCCGAATTGTTAATATTCGTCTGCACAACCAAATCATCTCAGTCTCAAATCTTGGGTTACCCCAGCGGCACTTGGCCGCCAGGGTGTTAGAAAAAGTTGCCTTTATTGGTCAATCCGGAACTGTAATATGCTTGGTTTCCGGATTTTTCTCATTATTGGGAATTTTATTTCCATCTGCCTTTTCTGCTAAATCGCTTACAGGCGTAGGAGTTTCAATTTCCTTCGGAGCTTTCGGGTTTTCGGAATTATCTTCCTTTAACTCTTTAATCTCCTCTTGGTACTCCTTGTATGTGGTTTTGCCGTTTCCGGTATTTCCGGGCTCCTCCTTAGTGCTAGACTTAGGATTGGCCGGATTGTTGGTAGGCTCACCAGCTTTTGGAGTATCATTTTGCTGAACTACCTCGCCCTTTGTGCCCTGAGTCTTATCTTTATTATACTTGGGCGGGGTAGGCGGGGTAGGAGTGGGAGGCGGGTTTACCGGCGGCTTATCAGACGGTACAACCGGAGTTCCTTTTGGAACTTTCGGTACATTCACCTGTAAGCCACATTCCTCATTGAGGTCTAATACTTTCACCCAATGAAATTTTCCGTCTTTTCCGCCACCCTTGTCATCGTATACCTTACGGTATACTTCTACCTGGGGGGCATCTTTCCGTTTTTTATGATCAACGGAAAGTCTTGCTCCAAACGGAGTTAACCCCTCAGGGGTTTGGCCAGTTTCGTATATGTAATACGTATATTCCCAGCCATTTTCCTTAACGAAGCGAAATTCCACCTCATCTGAAAAAACTTTTGCCGCAAGAGCGGTTATCAGGTCTTCCTGCAGTTTTCCGGCATCGACGTTTTGCTCAACAGACATATAGTCGTCAATTTCTACTGCCGTTTTGCCGTTTATGCCAAGTTCCTTTTTCTCTTCATCAAAGAAAAAACCCTCGGCATAGGCTGCAAGATACTCCGGTGCTAAATCTGCTATTTTAATAAACTCATGTTTCATAGCATCCTCATCGCCGTGGAACTCCGACTTATCATAGCCGAAAGCGTTATACGCTTCCTTATTGTCGCGGTCTAAATACTCATCGTAATTATAAACCACGCCATTTGCCATCGTCTTATATTCCAATTGCTGCTCTTCGACCACCTCTACTTCTTCCTCAACCTCATCAGAAATTTCTTCTTCGGATTCGGTTTCCGCAACGGTAGTTATCGTTTCTGTTGTTTCGGTCACCACCTTGTTTTTGCTAATTAGTGATCCCCATTTGATTGCTTCAGTTAAAAACTTCAGCGCTAACAAAGAGAATATGACCGCCATTGCTATTGCTAAAATCATAAATATGACTTTTCTCTTTAATTTGTATCTAAAGAAGAAGAAGTCAAATAATATGATTCCTACCGAGCCTATAAATGTGAGGTACGGCAAAACTACAATTACCGACTTCCAGAAGTCAGAAGTGGCAATTATACTCCATACATTCGCAATTGCGAACATAGACATGAACATTAGTACTGCCAAAATCAAGAAGATTATTAGCTCTATTACAGAGCCACCATCTTCTAACCAACGCCAAGTATGTTCAATAAATATCGCGAGCATGCTAAGTGTAAGCAATGCAGCTAGCACTATCATAAAATCGCTAGCTCCAAACACCTTAGCGATTTTAGCAATACCTACGGCAGAGGCCGCAGTTAATGAAACGATAAGAACTCTAAAGATAGTAGACTTATCGTTATTGAAATTTCCAAATTTTGATTCCATTGATGCTTCCCAGCCTAGCACAATGAAGAACATGGCGAGAGGCTTTAACCCAATCACAAAAAACGTGATGCTAAAAAAGATCATCAAAATTGAAACAAAATATTTTTTTATGAACGAAACGAATTTATTATCCTTCATCTGTTTTTCCTCCTTGTTCTGTTATCTATCTATATGTTCCGTGTATTATATATTTAAAAGGAGGAAATCCTCCTGAAAAAAAGATGTTAAAGGCAACTTTTCAGGTTCATTTGAACCTGAGATGATTTGGTTGTTAATGGTCTTCGGTTCCAGATACACACCCAAAACTCAGACTACTTACATTATAGCACACTTTAGAGAAAAAGTCAATGGTTAAACCATTTTTTACGCTTATGGTAAAACCATGAAAAAAGCCCGACGATTGTCGAGCTTAATTCGTTAATGCACAGAGGCAAAATTAAATTTTGCCCAATTTCTGCAACTGTTCTGCGGTGACTTTTTCTTTTACGAAACCTTTTTTATCTACCCAAGCATATTTTTTCTTACCCAGATCGACACCTAACGTTTCACAGATTACCGCAGCCTTAGCCTCGTCGTCTTCCATTTTGTAGCAATCGCTACTAATTTCGATGATGTAACCAAGTTTTAATGAATATTCCTCTGTTTCAGCCTTATTGGCTTTTGCATACTCCGACGCCGGAGCAGGAATAACTGTAGAAGCGGGTATTTTGCCCAATTTGTCAGAAAGCTCACTAGCTTTCTTTTCGGCTGCTTCAGCCCTCTCAAGAGCTTTGGTAGCTTCAGCTTCCACTTTTTTGAGCTGCTCCTTTATATTGCCAAATTCTTTTTTGATTTCGGCGAATTTCGGAGCAAACATGCCCTCTAATAAGGCCATGTCTTCCTCTGTTAAAGAAGGATTGCTCTCCGCAGGAACCACCTTTACTTTAGGTTCCTCTTTCTTCTTCCCTGCAGTTGCTTCTTTCTTTGCGGCTTCTGCTTCTTTGGCCGCTAACATTTCTTTCTTCGACATAAAATCACCTCCTTTAGTGCTGCCGAAAAATTCTCGCCGCTGTTAGCGGCTTTTGGTTAACAGTGCATTAAAATATAAAATTACTATTCGAAAACTCACGAATTGCCTTCATTATATCACACCAAAAGCATTTTGTCAATAGCTATAACATAAACCAACAAAAAATGGTGCGAGTGGAGGGAGAAAAAGCTCCCTCGACTCACTCCAGATAAAAAAATTGAGAGCAAGCTCTCATTTTTTTCTCTGGTGCGAGTGGAGGGAGTCGAACCCTCATCCCAAGTTTGGAAAACTTGTATACTAACCGCTGTACTACACTCGCATCAATGTTCGTGGGGCGAGATACCGGGATCGAACCGGTGACCTTCTGGACCACAATCAGACGCTCTAACCATCTGAGCTAATCTCGCCATCTAACTTATTATATCAGATTATTTTGGAAGTAGCAAGAACGCCACCGTACCAGCCGCCGCACCAAGAATAATTGTCAAAACTATTGTCACGATCACCCCAATATGCGAACTATTATCTGGTTTAGATATAATCGTTACCGGGCCAGTCGGCACCTCTTTTGGCGATTCTATCTTCTTCTTGTAAACATTCTTCGATAGTGGGCGTTTTTCTATTTTTTCGGTGTTTACAAAACGGCTTTTTGGTACGCTAAGAGTATCGTTTTTGGCAGATTTTTCGGCAGGCTTCTCTGCTGGCTTGCTAGATTTTGCACTCGCAACACCTTTCCCTACCAATTTTTTGGCCTTCAACTCTGATAAATCTACATTTTTACTAATTCGTCCAGGCTGGCCTAGCGGGCGTTTCTCTATTTTTGCCCCTACAAAAGTCGGGCGATAATCCTCTATCACACCAAAATTCGGCTCT
>JAZNWC010000011.1:0-11479 GCA_045593145.1 Candidatus Nanosyncoccus sp. | reverse complement strand
ACTACCGCTCCAGCTCAAGGTCTATCCGCTGCCTAGCACGCTAGCATCCTCGGTGCTTAGCCTCCCGCTAGTTTTTTGGCGGTTCCCTGCAACTCTCCCTGAATGATAAATAGAAAAAGTGAATATGATGTGTAAAAAGGTGTGTATAAAATGGTAGAAAAAAGTAAAACCAAAAGAATAGACTATAAAACGTACGAAATGTACAAGCGGCGGGCGATTAATTTTGAGGAGCACAACTACAGATACATTGTGGTGATTCCGTGCGAAGGTAATGAAGATTGGTGCGAGATGTGCGAGTATTCGGCTTTGTACTACAAATATTTGGTGTGCGAACCGCATGGCACGCCGGTAACCATGAGTGATGATTTGGACAGTTTCTATCTAAAATATGAAATTGGTAAGGTGCGGACTCGTGGATTTGATGTAGTGAGGCGGCGGCTACAAAAAACTGGTATGTATGCTAGTGAACAACAAAAAGACGATTGCATGGTTTTTGAAATGAAACAAAAAGTTTCACAAGCCCAGCGCGAAAAACTTTTGAAAGAAGAAATTACGCGCCAAGACGAAGTCAACAGCATTGTGAAAGTGCAGTTTGTAAGCCCGGCGTTTTATCAGCAGGCGGTGTTGGCGGCCAAAAGATTACACCAAGTGTGTCGGCGGCGGCTAGACAAAATTTCTCGCGATATGAATGGTAGCAGAATGATTGGATTGATGGATGGAGTGTTGGTAAAATATTTTCTGATTTGCGAAAAAAATCTTACCGACCCAGAAGAAATTGAAAAAGAATTAAAACCTCTGCGTGATGACATCAATCTTTTGCTGATAGAATTACAGGTGCTAGCGGCGCTAAAGTTATGGCCGAGGGAATTAAGTATGTCTGTGGCAAAAGATATTATTGCTCTGCAAGAAATTATCGAAAAGGATATTGTGGCATGGAACCGGCGTGCATCGAAAAAGAAGTAGAAGAAGCTAAAGATTTGGGCATCAACCAGTGGCTTTTAAAACATTTGGTGCGGGCTTTTGAAGATGCGCGCAAAGGCAAAATCAAAACTTATGATGAGCATCGGTTTGAAATTAATTGGCATTTGAATCTCCAAAAATTGCTACGTTCGATTTTGGAGCGACGTTATCGCCCTAGTCCAAGTAAGGCTTTTGTGATAGAAAAACCGATGGTGAGAGAAATTTTTGCGGCGCCGTTTCGCGATCGCATTGTGCATCATTTTTTGTATAATATGTGCGCCGGCTGGTGGGACCGGCATTTTATTTATGATTCGTATTCTTGCCGGATTGGTAAAGGTACTTTGTTTGCACAGAATCGAATTCGCAAAATGATGCAGCAGGCGAGTAACGGATATAGAAATGAGACATTTGTCGCAAAACTTGATCTGAAAGGTTACTTTATGAGTTTGCCTAGACAAAAACTTTACGAAAGAGTAAAGTGGGGTTTGGACCAACAATTTGGCAAATACAAGAACGACCCGATGGGACACCAAATTTATTTGATTTGTGATTTTTTGTGGCGACAAATTATTTTTGATGACCCGGCCAAAAAAGCGCGTAGATGTGGACCGCGGAGCGATTGGAATCCAGACCATTTGCCACCGAGCAAAAGTTTGTTTGGGCAAGTGCCGGGGCTAGGAATTGTGATTGGCAACCTTACTTCGCAACTAATGTCTAATATTTATTTGGATATGCTGGACCGTTTTGTGAAATTTGATTTGGGTTACAAATATTATGGGCGTTATGTAGATGATTTTATTATTATTGTGCCGGCAAGTGAAAAAGAAAAACTTTTGAAAGATATTCGTAAGATTGAAAAGTTTTTGAAAGAAGAACTAGAACTGACTTTGCACCCGAAAAAACGTTATTTCCAAAGTATTTATAATGGTGTGGAATTTGTGGGTGCCAAAATTTGCCCGCATTGTTTGTTGCCGAGTAAGCGCCTAGACCGAAATTTTCGGAATGCGGCAAATAAGTTTGCGTATGGTTATGCCGATATAGATAGTATTGTGTCTTACCTTGGGATTATGTGCCACATGTCTAGTGGCAAATTGAAGGAAGATGTGTTTGATAAATTTGGGTGGGGCGAATAGGGAGATGCGGGAACCGCCAAAAAACTAGCGGGAGGCTAAGCACCGAGGATGCTAGCGTGCTAGGCAGCGGATAGACCTTGAGTTGGAGCGGTTGTTGTTGTTCCGCGGATTAACGTTAGTGGAGTTGAAGTTTAGGTTGTACGCGTTGCTGCTATTGTTGACCGTGCTAGACCAAAAGTTCGCGTTGTTGCCTGGGTTGTTCAACGTATCCGAATAAACGTTCCCCGCCCGGAAGCCAGCCAACCGGCAACCAGAACCTCTACTTACTAAAATTTGCCTTGGCAAAAATAGTTTTTGAACTCTTCGTTTTTTTTTGTAACGAAAAAGTGGGCTCGTCCAACTCTCCTGTTTGTTAAAAAGGGAAGTATGGCAGTGGCAAGTCGGCACGGTCTCTTTTAGCGACAAATAGTTCCCTTTAACAACGCCCCTCATAAAGTATTTTATCATGAGCGAAAACGGATAATGACGGGCAGGGTTTTAAAAAATACTAGGTGGGGGGTTGAAAATATTACGTCGTTTGTGAAAGTATCTTGACAAAAATAAGCATGTGTGGTATAATAGAAGTAAGTTGTTGGAGGTGAGAATACCTCTGGTGGCTGGTAGCAAATTCAAAAAACATAAGAGGAGGGGTAAATTATGAAGATTTTTGAATTAGCAATATTAATATCATTAGTAGTGGCACTTTCATTTGTTGCGTATGAAATTGGTACTTGTACTATAGATGCGTGGCAGGGAAGCGGAACCGGCAAAATTCGGCCGAGAAAAAATTGGCTGGCTGGCTTTTGGCCGGTATTATTACCACTATATGTATTAGGACTGTTAATTGTTATGATTTGTTGCCTAACAAGCGTGTTGGGCAAAGAATTAATTTTTATTTTTATATTAGCAGTCGGTGCTCTCCCCGTTTTTTACGAAATGGGCGAAAAAAGCGCCAGAAACAAAATCTTATCCTCAAGCCGTTAAGGCTTGGGGATTTTTTCTTGGTTTATGATATAATATAGATTAATATGGCGAAAAACATTTTTACAGTGTTGCCGATGAGCCAGAGGTTTTCGCTATCGGCAGGAGGTACGTACGAGGGGTCTATTATTGTGGCAAACCCAGTAGATGGGGAGACTGATTTTGCATACGAAGTGGTGGCTACGCCGTATAGCGTGATAGGGTCTAACTATACAGCTGATTTGGAGAGTGTAACGATTCATTCTAAAATTGCAGATTGGATTACGATAGAGAATCCGACTGGTGTGATTCCGCCAAATGGTTCTGCAACGATAAGATTTACGATTACGGTACCAGAAGATACCCCAGCGGGCGGGCAATATGCTACACTTTTGGTGAGCCAGCAAAAAGAACAATCCGCAAGCGAAGGGGTGTCGGTCTCATCGGTTTTGCAACTAGCTAGTGTGATTTATGCCGACGTGAGTGGAATTACTTTGCGTGATGGTGAGGTGTTGGAAAATGAGGTGCCGAGTTTCGCTTTGACGCAGCCGATACATTTGAACGCTTTGATCGAAAATCGTGGCAATACCCATCAAGATGCGATTTTTAGAATCACAATTACGAACAAAATTACGGGCGAGACGATTTTGCCAAATGCCAATAGTAGTGGCGAATATAGTGAAATTGTTTTGCCGGAGACTTCACGTTATATTTCGCGCGAGATTAATAACCTACCTTTGCTTGGGGTTGTGAATGTAAAGCAAGAAGTGTTTTTTAACGACAAAGCTTCCGTGGTAGAAAAAGATTTGATTATTTGCCCGATTTGGTTTATCTTTTTGGTGCTATTTACTATTACATCGATTGTCATGGTGATTGTGACAAAGATTCGCCGTCGCCGCAAAGAGCGGAAGTTGATTTAAAATCTAATATTGGTGGTATAATGAGAATATGTTAGACGTAAAATTTATCCGGGAAAATCTGGAACTCGTAGAAAAATCTACCAAAGAAAAAGGCTATAAAGTAAATATCAAAGAGATTTTGGAGCTAGATGACGTTAGGAAGGCAGAGCTTGCTAAAGTAGAGGAGCTTCGCAAAGAACGTAACGAAATCGCCGCCAAGATGAAGGGCGGTAAGCCGTCTGAAGATTTGATTAAAGAAGGCAAAGCGGTAAAAGAAGAATTGGCTGAGTTAGAAGCAAAATTGACCGAGGTTGAGGAAAAAGTCAATGCCTTGGTAAAAACCGTACCGAATGTTATTTTCGACGATGTGCCGCTGGGTGGTGAAGAATGTTCTGTGGAAGTAAAAAAGTGGGGCGAAAATCACAAAACTGGCGTGGACCACTTGGATTATGCGGTAAGTCGCGACTGGGTAGATTTTGAACGTGGGGCTAAGGTGGCTGGCGCGAAGTTTTATTATCTTAAAGACGGTTTGGCTTTAATTGAAAATGCACTTCTTCAATTTGGACTTTCTAAAGTGCTTGAGCACGGATTTACTTTTATGACGGTGCCAGATATGGTGTCGAGCCGAGTGCTTGAGGGCTGTGGTTTTTGCCCGCGCACTAGCGACCAGTCCGACGAATATTATATTGAGGGCGAAGACCTTGCGATGATTGCAACGGCCGAGATGCCGCTGACTGGCTATCACATGGACGAGATTATCGACGAGGATAAATTACCACTTTTTTACGCTGGGTATTCGGCATGTTTTCGCAAAGAAGCTGGGGCGTATGGCAAATACACGCGTGGGCTTTTCCGCGTACATCAGTTCAATAAACTAGAAATGTATGTATTTTGCTTGCCGGAGCAGAGCAAAGAAATTCACGAAAAAATTCTCGCGATAGAGGAAGACATTTGGCAGACACTTGGTATCCCATATCATGTAATTAATATTGCGGCGGGTGACCTTGGTGCGCCAGCAGCGAAAAAATATGATGTGGAATATTGGTCGCCAGTAAACCAAAAATATCAAGAAATTACCAGTTGTTCGAACTGTACGGATTTTCAGGCGCGGTCGGTAAACGCAAGAGTACGTCGCAAAGACGGTACGGTAGAGTTCGTACATACATTAAACGGTACAGCAATTTCGCTTGCTCGTACGATGGTGGCTTTGATTGAAAATTATGCTACGCCCGGTGGCAAACTAAAGGTGCCAGAAGCTTTGCGCCCATATCTTGGTGGTAAAGAAGAAATCTAAACAATCGAGAGGAGATTAAAATGATTGATAAAATTGAAATGACCGGCAACGAGTACAAAATTGAAGAGAGCTTTAGAAAATACGCTGAGAAAAAAATTGGCCGACTTGATCGTTATTTGCCACGTGGTGCCAAAAAAGATGTAGTGGCGCGTCTAGTGGTGGCAGAAATTGGCAAAAATAAGGGCGAAAAATATGAAGTAACTGTGGCGATGGAGATTCCGGGTGGCAAAGTTTTGGCCGCCAAAGATGAGTGTTCGAATGTATTTGCGGGCGTAGATTTGGTAGAGGCTAAGTTGATGGGGCAAATTCGGCGCTACAAACTTGAGTCCCAACCACATCGCCAAAAAAGAAGTCTGAAAAACCTCTTTATTAAGAGGAAATAGTATGATAAAATGGGGGGAAATAATTCCGTTTGGAGGTTTATGGCTAAGAGAGAAAAGAAGCCGAGCGATAAGCTCGCAGATAAGACCGCGCTGACAAAGTTTTTGCAGGGGGTTTTTGGTGATGCGCAGAAAAAAGTCCTGAAGCGTCTTTGGAAAAAAGCGCAAGAAATTGGCAAGCTAGAGCCAAAATACGAAAAAATGAGCGATGAAGAGCTCGCAGGACAAACGGAAATTTTCAAAAAACAGCTTGAAAAAAAATCACTTGATGCAATTTTGCCAGAGGTGTTTGCAGTGGCAAGAGAGGCGTCTAAACGTGTTTTGGGGCTTCGCCCGTATGACGTACAGCTAATCGGTGGTATGGTGCTACACGAGGGCGCCGTGGCCGAGATGAAAACTGGTGAGGGTAAAACTCTTGTAGCGATGCTCCCAGCATATCTCAATGGTCTTACTGGCAAAGGTGTACATGTGGTGACGGTGAACGATTATTTGGCACAACGTGATGCGGGTTGGAATGGCCCGGTTTATGATTTTTTGGGACTCTCGGTCGGTGTAATCATCAACAACGCTTCGTTTATTTATGACAAAGAATACAAAAACGAAGAACACGACGACGAGAGATTTTCTCACCTCAAGCCATGCACGCGCAAAGAAGCTTATAATGCAGATATTACTTATGGCACTAACAACGAATTTGGTTTTGATTATCTGCGCGACAACATGACGAGCGAAGTGCAATATCTGCGCCAGAGAGAGCTGAACTTTGCGATTGTAGATGAGGTCGATTCAATTTTGATTGATGAGGCGAGGACGCCACTTATTATTAGTGCGCCGGCGGGTGATAACCCAGAGAGTTATTATCAATTTGCCAAGGTGGCTTCTAGGCTTACGCCAGATGATTACATTTTTGATGAAAAACGCCGCAGTGTAACTCTTACTGACGCTGGGATTGATAAAGTCCAAAAGATTTTGGGCGTGGATAATCTGTATTCTACCAAAAATACGCGATTGGTTTATCATTTGGAGCAAGCGATTCGGGCGGAAGTCGTCTTTAAGCGCGACAAAGATTATGTGGTGACAAATTCTGGCGAAGTAATTATCGTAGATGAACATACTGGACGTTTGATGCAGGGCCGCCGTTATAATGAGGGGCTGCACCAAGCGATTGAAGCCAAAGAAGGCGTGGCGGTAAAACAAGAGTCGATGACGCTGGCGACGATTTCGTTCCAGAATTTCTTCCGTCTGTATAACAAATTGTCTGGTATGACCGGCACGGCCTTTACCGAGGCGGAGGAATTTCAACAGATTTATGCGCTTGACGTAATCCAAATTCCACCAAACAGGCCGATTGCGCGTGTAGATAAAGACGATTTGATTTACAAAACTAAAGCTGGCAAACTAAAAGCAATCGCCGAAGCGGTAAAAGCTTACCACGAAAAGGGTCAACCGGTGTTGGTCGGTTCTGGCTCGATTGCGAACAACGAAGAAATCGCGCGCTATCTAGATAGTTTTGGATTGCCGTATGAGATTTTGAATGCTAAAAACAACGAACGCGAAGCGGCGATTATCGCCAAAGCCGGTGAAAAAGGTGCAATTACGCTTGCCACGAACATGGCTGGTCGTGGTACCGATATTAAACTGGGCGAGGGAGTAAAAGAGCTTGGCGGTCTAGTGGTGATTGGCTCGGAACGGCATGATTCGCGCCGGGTGGATAATCAGCTACGTGGTCGTGGCGGGCGTCAGGGCGACCCAGGTACGACTCAATTCTTTGTATCCTGCGAAGATGATTTGATGCGGATTTTCCAGGGCGACAGAGTAAAAATGTTGATGACTAGGCTTGGCGTGGGCGAAGATATGCCGATTCAAACCCGGGCGATTTCACGCACGCTCGAAGCCGCGCAAAAACGGATTGAAGGATTTAACTTTGACTCGCGCAAAAACGTGGTACAGTACGATAACGTAATTAACCGTCATCGCCGAGTGGTTTATATGATGCGGCGCAAGATTTTGATGGGCGACGATATTTATCCAGAAATCAAGCGTTTGATGCGTGACGAAACTAAGATGCTGACCGAGTTTTCTTCACGCGTGAATAAGGATTTTGATGAAAACTTTAAGACGGTTTTTGATTTTGACAGTGATTTGATTCACGAAATTGGTTTGAAGCGAAAAGAAAAAGAGCGCGAAAAGTTGGCGTTAGAAGCGGTAGAAGAAGCTTATCGCAAAAAGGAGCAAGAGTTTGGCGCAGAGACGATGCGCAAAGTCGAGCGCGAAGTTTATCTAAAGGTGCTCGATATGCTTTGGATGCAACACCTTGAAAATATGCAACATCTGCGCGAGGGGATTCATTGGCGTAGCGTGGGTCAACGTGATCCTTTGGTAGAATATAGAAGCGAGTCGCAAAAACTCTTTGATGGCTTGCAGAGGAATTTGCGCGAAGAAGTTTTGAAGATTTTGCTTACCATCACTCCGGCAGAAGCTCGTGCCGACAACGTCACTGATGGCGAAGAATACGAGTCTGAGCTGACCAAGATGGCCGAAGCACAAACCGAAAAGGGCGTAAATGAGATTTCTAAAGGTGAGAAAAATTTGGATAAAGAGTTCAAGAAAAAATCTACCAAGACAAAATCTGCTACCAAAAAGGCCAGTTCCAAGCGGAAAAAGACCAACAAACGTAAAAAATAAGCCTAATCTTTAATTATAGCATAAACGGTATAAATTGTCAATATATGAAACATTCGGTTGAAGAAATTACTCTGAAAAATGGCGCGAAGGGGCTGCTTATAGATATCCCCGGCGCTAGCGTAATGAGTACACGTGTGCAGTTTCGCGCGGGGATGCTTTATGCCAAAAATAAAAATGTTTATGAAATCCCGCATGTGGTAGAGCATTTGGCGTTTGGCGCGAATGCAAAATATAAGGACGAGCAAGCTTTTGAGGCGGAGTTTACCAAAAATGGAGCTTATCACAATGCATGGACGAGCGATATTTCGGTTTGCTACGAGACGGAGTGTGCGGATTTTGAATGGGATAGAATTATGGAGCTTCAGCGAGTGTCGATTTGCGAGCCGAAGTTTAACGAAGAAGAATTGAAGTCCGAAAAAGCCAATGTAAAAAGCGAGTTAACTGGCTACATGAATGATTATTATCGTTTGCTTTGGCCAAAAGTGCAACAGGCGGTGGGCGAGGATATTTTGGATTTGTCCGAGCGTCGCGAGACGATTGCGAACATAGAGCTAAAAGACATTCGCGAGCATTATCGCCGGACGCACACTGCCAAAAATATGCTGTTTATTATTGCGGGCAAAATCCACGGGCGCAAGCACAAGATTATTAAGGCGCTGGAGAGTTGGAATTTGCGCGAGGGGGAGAAATTTGAGATTCCGCGGGCGGATTTACATTCTTCGGAGGCAGTGTCGGTAAGAAGAAAAGATGCGTCGAACATTACTTTTGGATTTTCTTTGGTGACACCACGACATTTGGAGCCGAATGAAGTTTTTGCGATGAACTGTCTGAACCATATTTTGAATGGTACGATGAGCTCGAAAATTTTTGGCGCGGCGAGGAAGCGCGGGCTGGTGTATGGTATGGGAAGCTCGATTGCTAGCAACGCCACTAATACTTATTGGGATTTTGATGGTGAAGTCAATGTGGAAAATGCCGAAGAACTGTTTACTTTGATACAGACGGAACTGATGAAGACTTTGAACGGCGAGATTTCGGAAAAAGATTTTGAAGCGGCGAAGTCTTATGCGCTAGGGAGATTTCAGATGGGGGCACAGACGGTGGGGCAAATCGCGGATTATTATGCGGAAAATTATTTTACCAATGAAACAGTGGTAAAATACGACACGATGCCGAATTTGATAAAGGGAATTGATAAAGCCAAAATGATAGAACTGGCGCGTGAGTTTGCGGGAAGCGGAATTAAGGGATTCGCTACCGTGTCATCCGTAGAAAAAGTGGTGATATCAGAGCTAAGTACACATTTGAACTTCTAATTAATAATTTGTTCGCGGTGAACTTCGCGCCAGGAACAAAAAAATAATTTCAGGCAGATTTTCACCTGTATTTCAGTACAGGATTCAAATCTGTGAAATTATTTTTTTGTTCTTGGGCTCGTTCAAATGCTCAGTAATCCTATTATATGCTATAATCGAACTATGAAAAAAGTACTTGCATTTGACATAGATCAAACTCTAAATGTAGCCAAGACACCTATCACCGACGAAATCGCTGATTTACTAGTAAAATGTCTTGACCACTTTGAAATTTGCCCAATTTCGGGCCAAAAATTCGACCAATTCCTTATCCAAATTGTCGACCGGCTCCCACACCCTACTCCGGAGCAACTAAGCCACTTACACCTGTTTGTGGCCCAAGGAACGCAATATTACCGTTACGACACCGCCGAAAACGACTGGATTCAGGTTTATAATTATCCGCTTACAGAGGAACAAGTCGCTAAAATCACCGCTACCATCGAGCAAGCCGCGCGCGAAACTGGTTATTGGGAAGAAGACAAGTTGCAACCAGGCGACGAAATTATCGAAAATCGTCTCTCTCAAGTCACTTTTTCTGCCCTTGGCCAAAAGGCCGGTACCGAAGAAAAATACGCTTGGGACCCAGATTGTAAAAAGCGCGAAAAAATCGTGGCTCGTTGTAAAGAAATCGCTCCGGAGTTTGATTACGAAATCGGTGGTACTACCTCTATTAATGCCATCACTCCGGGCATGAACAAAACCTTCGGTATGGCACATCTCTTAGAAGAATTGAACGTCAAAAAAGAAGATATTCTCTATTTTGGCGATATGACTCAGCCTGGTGGCAATGATTATCCAGTTGTAGAAATGGGTATTGATACTATCACCGTCAGAAATCACGAAGATACCGCCTATGCTCTAAAAGGTATACTAGGTATCATATAATATATGCTATAATGGAGATATGAAAACTTATATTGTGGGCAACTGGAAGCTAAATTTCACCGTGGGTGAATCTTCCATCTATCTTCATAAACTTTTAAAAAAGGTGCCAATTATCCGTGATGTAGAGGTAGTAGTGGCGCCAACAGCGCTGGCTTTGCAACCGCTTTCTTTGCAAATCGACCGGCATAAGATGAAACTAGCAGCGCAGAATGCGTTTTACCGGGATTACGGGGCATTTACGGGGGAGATTTCGTTCGACCAACTGCGTGGGCTAGTGGATTATTGTATTATCGGCCACTCCGAGCGGCGTCATATTCTCGGTGAAGACGACAAAATGATTGGTAAAAAGGTAGCGGCGGCGATTCGTAATAAAATTACCCCTATTCTTTGTATTGGTGAGACCGAGAGTGAACGTTCGTTTGGTGAAACGGCCGATGTGATTCGTGATCAACTAACTGGTGGCTTGGTGGATGTATCTGACGAAGATATTTCTAAAGTGATTATTGCCTATGAGCCAGTCTGGGCAATTTCTTCAACGAAAGCTTCGAAGCCGGCTACCCCTGATGAGATCGCTGAGGTAGTGGCACTAATTCGCAAAACTATCAAGGAGATTTATGGGGAAAAAGTGGCAGAGGAGATGCCGGTGCTGTTTGGTGGTAGCGTAAATCCATCTAACGCTGGCGCTTATCTGACTGTTCCTGGGGTAAACGGGCTTCTAATCGGTGGCGCTTCGTTGATTCTGGGCGAATTTACTGATATAATTGATATTGCTAAGAGAGTAAAATCATGAACAAAAGATACATGGATTTTGTACCGGTAGAGAGAGTGAAAAAGCCTGAGGCTAAGCCTAAGGCTAAGGAGCCTATTGTCAGCGCAAAACCTGTAAAAAAACCCGTAGAAAAGCCTGTAGAGAAGTCTGCTGAAGTAACTGAAGAAGTGGCGATTG
>JAZNWC010000010.1:0-9375 GCA_045593145.1 Candidatus Nanosyncoccus sp. | reverse complement strand
TCGTTGTTCTCATCGTGAGCAGTGTATTTACGAGTTTTCGTGTACTGCTTGCGATAGAGTGGGTGAGTTTCACGACTTACGATGGAGACGGTAATGGTCTTATCACGCTTGTCGGAGGTAACTGTCCCTACTAATGTGTGTGCCATATTAGAACTCCTCTTTCTTAATAATTTTACATTTTACTGGCAACTTATGAGAAGCAAGGCGAAGAGCCTCTTTTGCTTGTTCATCAGTTACGTCGGCGATTTCAAACATTACAGTACCAGCTTTTACCTTTGCAACGAAGAATTGTGGTTCACCTTTACCGGAACCCATTTTTACGTCTAGAGGTTTCTTGGTAACTGGAGTGTGTGGGAAGATACGAATCCAAATCTTACCACCACGTTTAATGTAACGAGTGATTGCTTGACGAGCTGCCTCGATTTGACGACTGTTGATGCGTTCATTGTCGAGAGACATGAGACCATAGTCACCAAATGCTACAGTATTACAGCGGGTAGCAACACCTTCGTTTTTACCTTTGCGCACTTTGCGGTGTGCAGTTTTCTTTGGAAGTAAAATAGCCATATTATTTCTCCCCCTTGTAGATCCAAACCTTTACACCTACGATACCAGCGATAGTTGGTGCGTGATGACAATAGAAATCAATGTCAGCGCGCAAAGTGTGTAGAGGCACGGAGCCTTCAATAAATTTTTCACGACGGCTCATTTCAGCACCGTTTAGACGGCCTGAAACCTCGATACGTACGCCTTTAGCGCCGGCGTTCATGGAAGACTGGAGTGCAGTCTTTACAGCGCGGCGGAAATTCATACGTTTGCCAAGTTGAAAACCAATGTTTTCGGCAACGAGTTTTGCGTTGAGCTCTGGTTTTTTAACTTCTTCAACGTTGATACGGACAGGACCGTCAACGATTTTTTCAAGCTCTTTTTTGAGCTCGTTGATACCTGCGCCTTGCTTACCAATTACGGCACCAGCTTTTGCGGTGAGAATAGTAATGGTAGTAAGATTGGCGGAGCGTTCAATATTGATCCGTGCAATAGTCGGACGGCTTTTGTAGCGGTCTTCAATGAGCTCACGAATCTTTACGTCTTCCACTAGCCAATGGCGAAAATCACTCTTCCTGGTAAACCATTTGGAAGACCAATCTTTGCTGACCTGGAGACGGTAAGAGATGGGATTAACCTTCTGACCCATATTACTTTTTCTCCTTTTCTACCTTAGCGGTTTTTACCTTCTCTTCGCCGGCGACCTCGACAAAGATATTACTACTAATCTTTTCGTAAGGAAGGGCACGACCGCGAGATGCTGGAACGTATCTACGCATTCTGGTGCCGCTTGTTACAAAAATTCTAGCGATGCGAATAGTTTTTGGATCGATGCTAACTTTGGAATTATTAAGTAGGTTTGCGTTAGCAGATTCGATAGCCTTGCGAATGGCTCTCGCAGCGCGGCGTGGAGTATTCTCTAGGATTACTACAGCGTCTGCTACATAGCGATCACGTACAAGAGCAGCTACTACGCTAGTCTTGCGTGGCTGGCTATCAATGCCTTTTTCATATGCGTGTGCGAAATGTGTAGTCATAACTATGCCTTTCCTTTCGCAGCGGCAGCTTCAGCAGCTTTTTTACCGCCATGGCGCCTAAATTTACGAGTTGGTGCAAACTCACCGAGTTTGTGACCTACCATGTTTTCAGAAATAAACACAGGGACGTGAACTTTGCCATTGTGAACAGCAATCGTACGGCCAACCATTTCTGGAGAAATCGTAGATTGACGAGCCCAAGTTTTGATCACGGTACGATCTTCGGCGGAGAGAGCAGCAACTTTCTTCGCGAGTTTGTAGTCTACAAATAGACCTTTCTTAAGACTCCGAGACATTATTTCCTCTTTCCTTCGTGGCGACTGCGCACGATCATTTTATTAGTTTTCTTATTATGACGGGTACGGTAACCAAGCGTGAGTTGACCCCAAGGAGTACGAGGAGCCTTACCCGAGCCGTGACGACCACCGTCACCACCACCGTGTGGGTGGTCTGTAGCGTTCATTACAACACCACGTACAGTTGGGCGGATGCCTTTACGACGACGACGACCTGCAGCACCAATTTTTACGTTTTGATGTTGAAGGTTTGACACCGTACCAATTGATGCTTCGCAAGCTGCGAGTACTTTGCGTACTTCACCAGATGGCATTTTGATAGTGGCATAGCCATTTTCTTTTGCCATTAGCTGTGCAGAAGCACCGGCAGCGCGCACCATTTGTGCACCTTTACCAGGTTGAAGCTCAATTGCATATACAAATGTACCTACTGGAATGTTTTCGAGCGGCAAACGGTTGCTGTCCTCTACTTCAATTTCATCACCAGTCTTAAAAGTGGTACCTTTAGTCATTTTGGTGTCTGCGATTACATAGTAATAAACACCGTTTTCATCCTTTACGCGTGCGATACGAGCGCTACGGTTTGGATCGTACTCGATTTCCTCTACAGTAAAAGTAAGATCCTTTGGTAGATTGTAGGTCACAATACGATAGTGACGTTTTACACCACCACCACGATGACGTACGGTAATACGACCTTGGTTGTTCTTACCTGCTTGTTGTTTCTTCGCCACGAGAAGTGATTTCATCGGCTTGTTCGTCGTAATCTGATCGTAATCTTCGGTCGTCTTTTGACGTTGTGCCGGAGTAATCGGGCGATATGCTTTAATAGCCATTACTTATTCTCCTTACCTGCATTCTTGTCTGCCTTGGCTTTTTTGTCAGCTTTGGCATCCTTTGCGCTGGTTTTATTATCTTCTTCAGGCGTATCAAATACTTTGATAAAATCGCCTTTCTTCAAAGTAACATATGCATACTTCTTGTCTTTTCGATGAGTAATACCAGGATAAGCATGTTTGCCTTTGCTAAACTTGGTTTTCTTACCGTCGCGGATAAGAGTGCGAACATCTGTTACGGTTACGTTAAATTCTTTTTCAACCATTTTTGCTACATCTTGCTTAGAAGCATTGAGTGCTACTGGAAAGATATAGGTACGATTAGTTTGTTCGAGGTAGCTTTTCTCAGTAGCACGTGGCTCGAGAATATGAAGCTCGATATTGGTCTTATCATTCTTTACTGCCATCTTACTTCTCCTCTCCCATTAACCATTTTTCTGCTGCTTTAAGAGCTGCTTCGCTAAATACGATTGCATCGGCATTCATAATGTCAAATACATTGAGATAAGTAGCGCGAACTAGCTTAACATTTGCAAGGTTGTTAAATGAGCGGATGATTTCTGGAGTTTTCTCATCTACTACTGCTAGAACGTTTTTGCCTTCAAGTTTCATTTCTTTAAGAACGTTTGCTGCAGATTTGGTTTTGCCATCAAACTTTACAGTTGCGGCAAAGGTAAATACTGCTTTATCTGCATTCTTCATAGAAAGAGCTTGGCGGATAGCAAGACGCTTTGCGGATTTGCTAATCTTTTTGGTGAAGTTTTCTTCACCGGTGCGGCCGAAGGCTACACCACCATGGCGCCAGATAGGGTTACGGGTGGAGCCAAAACGTGCTCTACCAGTACCTTTTTGTTTCCATGGTTTCTTACCACCACCACGAACTTCACCACGCTTCAAAGTTTTGGCGTGAGAGCTGCGAGAGTTTGCAAGATATGCGTCGTAAGCGAGTTTTACGAGTTCATGATTTTCTACGGTTAATCCGAAAATATCTTTGTTCAAAGTAGCCATATTACTCCTTTCCCTCCACCGCTACGATACCTTTCTTTGGGCCAGGCACAGCGCCTTTGAGACCAATAAGGTTATTTGCAGCGTCAATATAAGCAACTACCAAGTTTTTAACAGTAACTTGATCGTGACCCATACGGCCAGGCATTTTCTTGCCTTTCCAAACTTTTTGTGGGTACATAGAGCCGATAGAACCGACTTTACGAATGTCACCCTTAAAGCCGTGGGTGTTGCGAGATTCGTTGAAGTTCCAGCGCTTTACAGTACCAGCGTAGCCTTTACCTTTGCTGGTGCCAGTAACGGTGACTTTGTCGCCAAGTTTGAAAGCTTCTACAGTGAGAGTATCACCGAGTTTCATGCCTTCTGGGATTTCATCAACGCGGAATTCCTTGAGAATCTTAGGGTTGATATTTTCACCGGCCTTCTTACAGTGGCCAGTAACCGACTTGCTCAGATTCTTACCCTGACCAAAACCAAATTGCACAGCGTTATAACCATCGGTTTCGACGGTTTTAATCTGAGTCACTGTGATTGGGCCGGCTTGAAGGATAGTTACAGGAGTAACTACGCCATCGTCACCGATGATCTGGGTCATACCAATTTTGGTGCCGAGAATGACTTGCATTCTATTCCTTTCCTTTATATTGCCAATTCCACCTCTGTACAACAGGCAGAATTATTCTCGCAATTTTTTAATATTTTTTACATGTAAATAACTAGACTTTTAGGCTGGTTTCCGCTCGTGAGTTTTACGGACCTCTCCTTATGTCTAGATAACAACATAATTGTACCACACTTTTTCTCTTATGACAAGAGGAATTTTTACAAAAAAATAGCCAAATTAGGCTATCTTCTCATTATATCACATTTCAAGATATTTGTCAATGAAACCATCGATTTTACCATCTAGCACCGCATCCGGGTCGGTAGATTCGTACCCTGTACGGGTATCTTTTACCAATTTGTAAGGTTGCAACACATAGTTTCTAATCTGTTGGCCCCAGCCAGCGGATTCGCCAGCGCGAAGCTCGCCAATCGTGGCCGCATGCTGCTCTAGTTGCATTTGCGCTAATTTGCCACGCAGAATTTCCATCGCCTTCTCTTTATTTTGAAGCTGAGAACGCTCATTCTGAATTGCCACCACAGTGTTGGTTGGTAGATGCGTAATACGCACTGCGGAATTTGTGGTATTTACAGATTGGCCACCATGCCCGCCAGAGTGATACACATCTATTCGTAAATCTTTCTCATCAATCAGAACCTCTGTATCCGCCTTTATTACTGGCAAAATCTCCACTAGCGCAAAAGACGTCTGGCGCAAATTATTCGCATTGAACGGCGAGAGGCGCACCAGCCTATGTACCCCGTGTTCAGATTTCAAAAACCCATACGCATCCAAACCACTCACTTCATATACCGCGGTTTTTATCCCGGCCTCCTCACCCTCTACCCGCTCAATCAAAGTCGCCTTAAATCCCTTTTTCTCAAAAAACCTCAGATACATCCGCTCGAGCATCGAAGCCCAGTCCATTGCCTCTGTGCCACCCGCCCCAGAGGTAATCCTAATAATTGCATCCTTACCGTCATACGGCCCAGTAAACCTTAGCGCTTTTTTCATTTCCGCAAGATTTTCTTCCATCGCCGCAATTTGCTCGTTAAATTCGCCCCGCAAACTTTCGTCGGACAATGCAATCAATTCTTTCAAATCCTCAATCTGCGCACCCAAAAGTTGCCACGGCTGAACTTCGTCATTCAAACTAGCCAGCTCCTGGTTTTTGCGCGTGGCTTCCTCTACATTATGCCAAATTTCCGGGTCCGCCACTTCTTTTTCCAAAACCTCCGCCCGCGCTAATTTTTCATCAATTTTTAACTTTTCATAAACCTTCAAAAAATCCGCTTCTAGCTCTGTTAATCTCTTAGCCAAATCATCCATAAAATATATTATATCACATACTTTTTGTGCTATTATTAATAGTAGTAAGACCAAGGGGGTGGTATTATGAGCACATTAAAGGACAAAGTCTATGAAATGCCGCATATCACATTTCAGAGAACAATCCTTAAAAACGTGGTCCCTACCGCAGAATATCAAAAATTCTACGATCACGGGCCAGATACCTTAACAAAGGAAGAGAAAGATAAATTAGCCAAGGTGATTTTAGCCAATATTGACAGAGATGGCATCAAATTGCCTTTAAACACTGATGATCTTACCTCTTTCGTGGTCGCCACTACTATCCGGATGGCGAAACATAAATAAATAATCCCCCTATCGGGGGATTATTCTATTTTATGGACCAGGAAAGGTCACGCGAGTTAAACTCGAGTGTCATTTTTTCCCGACCCACGAGCACGTCAAAGATATGGAGCGCTACACCGCCCGCAAAACGAATTTGCGTGCGAAGAAGCTCCGTTATTTCGGTTTCCGCCTCGCCACGCCGCCGAAAAGTCAGCGGTTGGCATGGCGTCATTTCGTAACCGAAGAGGGCCATCACCTCAACTTGCTCGGTTTTGTTTTTGTTAAAGTTTTTCATAAAAGACTCCTTAAAATTAAATTTTTTAGAGTCATTTATGTGAGCCTAATGTGTGCTCGGCTCTTGGCTAAGGGCATAAATGACAATACCACATAGCTTTAAACTTTTCTCAATGTCAGTGACCGAAGTGTGACATGAGCAATTTAATTATACCACATTTTGCAGACTTGATTAACAGAGGTATTTATGGTAGTCTATAGGTGTGGGGTTGGCAATTTTATAATTAAGGACGGTAAGGAGAAAGGAGAGTTATGGAAGTTGAAGTCGAAAACGTAAAAGTAACGATTAAACTAAAAATGCTCCTCGAAAGAAGAGCAATTAACAAAACCTAACTATATTCTACCGCACACCAATTTAAATGTCAACCCCATATTACGATTATGATTTGGAATGAGCTAGAAAAACCATTTTTGATTTTGGCGCCGATGGAGGGCGTGACAGATGTTGTTTTTCGTGAAATTATTTGTGACGCAGGGCGACCAGATCTTTTTTATACGGAGTTTACCAATGTGTCTTCTTATGCGTCCGAAAAAGGGCGTGCAAATGCTTTGGAGCGTTTGGTGGTCCGCGAAGAAGAAAAACCAATCATTGCGCAAATTTGGGGCAAAAATCCGGAACATTTTTCGGCAATTTCAACCGCGCTAGAATCGCTCGGCTTCTCTGGAATTGATATAAATATGGGCTGTCCAGATAAAAATGTAAACCGGGCCGGCGGTGGCGCAGCGATGATAAAAACCCCAGACCTTGCGGTGGAATGTTTTAGAAATACCAAAAAATCTACCAATCTACCGGTATCAATTAAGACGCGTTTGGGCTGGAGCAATGTGGAAGAATATCACGATTGGTTATCGACTTTGCTCGCGGAGCATCCAGCGGCACTCACGGTGCATCTTCGCACCAAAAAAGAAATGAGCAAAGTGCCGGCACACTACGAATTGATACCAGAGATAATTAAACTACGCGACAAGATTAGCCCAGAAACAAAATTGATAATCAATGGCGATATCAAAACCAGAGCAGAAGCTCTCGAATTGCATAAAAAATATCCAGAAATAGATGGTTTTATGATTGGGCGCGGCGTTTTTGCGAACCCGTATTGCTTCACGGACCACACAGCTACGCGCGAAGAGCTGATGAATCTTCTCTATAAACATCTGGATTTATATGAAAAAGTCTGTTCTCGTACATTGCCCTATGAACCTTTGAAACATTTCTTTAAGATCTACGTGAATAATTTTCCGGGTGCAGCAGAACTCCGCGCCAAGCTGATGGAAACTCATTCGGTAGAAGAAGCGCGCGAGGTATTAAAAAATGCGTGACTATAAACTCTCGCAACATTTTTTGCGTTCACCGAAACTTGCGCTGATTCTGATTGGCCATTCCAACTTAAAAAAGCGTGACGCCGTGGTAGAAATTGGCGCGGGTTCGGGAGTGATTACGAGCGCGCTGGCTCATAGAGTAAAAAATGTGATTGCGATTGAACCAGACCACACCACGGCCGAAAAACTGCGCGAAAATCTAAAAAAGCGCGAAATCACCAACGTGGAGATTATCGAAAAAGATTTTCGTGAGGTAGATTTGCCAGATGGCGAGTATAAAGTATTTGCAAATCCACCCTTCCACTTAAGTTCGGAAATTTTTCATAAATTAATTGAGGCGGAGAATCCACCAGAGGCGATTTATCTGATTTTACAAAAACAGTTTGCCTTGAAGCTTCTCAATAACACGCGCCATTATACTTCACAACTAGGGTTTCAGTTAACTCGTGATTATGACACCAAAATTCGTTTACCTTTGAAGTCAAGTGATTTTACGCCACCACCGGCAGTGCCTTGCGTCTTTTTTGAGGCCAAACGCCGCCAAGATTAATGTGATATAATTAAGTCATGAAAATCGCATTATTAGGTTACGGCAAAGAAGGCCAAGCCGCCGAAAAATACTTCAAAAACAAATTTGACGCCAAAGCCGACATCTTCCAAGATTTTACTCGCGAAGAAATCAAAAACCAAGATTTTTCGAGCTATGATTTAGTGCTCCGCAGCCCTTCTGTGCCACCGCTTAATTTGCCAAACGAATCCAGCCTCACTCGCTACTTTTTTGACCACTGCCCATGCGAGATTATCGGCGTTACCGCCACCAAAGGCAAAGGCACCACCTGTTCCTTCATCAAATCTTTGCTCGACGCGATGGACGAAAATGCCTACCTAGTCGGCAACATCGGCACTCCGTCTATCGAAGTATTAGACGCTCTTACCAAAAACGACGTCGTAGTTTACGAAATGTCCAGCTTCCAACTCTGGGATCTCAAAAAATCCCCACATGTCGCCGTGGTTGGCACTATTGAGCCAGACCATCTCAACGTTCATAATGGTTTTGACGATTATGTTAATGCCAAGGCCAACATTTGCCGCCATCAGACAGAAGCAGATTACACGATTTTTTACGAAAAAAATCCAGATTCCGTCAAAATCGCCAAAAATGGCAACGGCAAAAAAATCGCTTATCCATTCCCTATCCCGGAAGAAATCAAAAATGTCATCAATATCCCAGGCGCGCATAACATCGAAAACGCCATAGCCGCGATTGCCGCCGTAGCCAGTTTTTACGCGCAAACCCCATCCGAATTTATCGAAAAAAATCAAGCAAAAATCATCAGCGGTCTCGCAAGTTTCAAAGGCCTCCCGCACCGCTTGGAGTTTGTCCGCAACCTCGGCAAAATCAAAGTTTACGATGATAATTTCTCTACCAATCCAGCCTCTACCCGTGTAGCAGTCAATGCCTTCCCTGATAACGACGTCGTAATCATCGTTGGCGGCCGCGACAAAACCGACAACGCCGACATTCCAGAAATTTACGAAGTTATTTCTGCGCCAAACGTCAAATCTGTTGTGCTAATGGGCGAATCCGGCCACGAGCTCGCCAAAAGATACCAAGACGATAGATTTACCGTCGTAGAATCCCTGGAAGATGCTATAAAAAGCGCGGTTGAAATTGCCGAAAATTACGACGAACCAGTAGTCCTCATGAGCCCTTCCGCCGCTTCTTTTGATATGTTTAAAAATGTCTACGACAGAGGAGATAAGTTCAAACTTCTAATTAATAAAGTCGGATCGTAGCCATG
>JAZNWC010000009.1:0-32516 GCA_045593145.1 Candidatus Nanosyncoccus sp. | reverse complement strand
TAAAAGATGGCCATTGCTGGATGACCCAAAACCTAGACCTAGACTTAGATAGTACCAAGACCTATACTCCCGCCGATACTGATTTAACTGCGAATTGGCAGCCGGATAACTCGACTCTTACTCCAGACTCTTCCACCGGCGTCATCACTGGGTGGCAAAATGAACAGACTCTCCCTTATTCTGCAGATACGGGAGATTGGTATTACACGGATACCTGGTTTAGTTCTAGTGATTGCCCATCGGACTCGGCCAATAGCTATGCTGGATGTAGATATTTAACTGGCAACGCCAACGGCAAGTTTGCCCAAACTCCATATGCCGGTAATGGTACTCACGGACATGTAGGCAACTACTACAACTGGACCGCAGCTATCGCCATGAACGATTCATCCGCTTATGTTGATCCTACATACGACGACCCATCCGCCAGCCCACAGACTTCTATTTGTCCGGCTAACTGGCGTTTGCCAGTTATCTCTTCGGCAGATAATGATTTTACAAATCTTCTCAATGTCTACAATGCCTACATTACTTCTGGCAACGAACGCGATCGCGGCATAACATCTGCTCCTCTTTACTTTGTACGCGGAGGGACTATATGGTCTAGAGCTATTTACCGTGCTGGTTATCGGGGCGATTATTGGTCTAGCTCAGTATATAATACCCCTCGATCGTATCTCCTATATTTTTATTCAGGTGATATCTATAGAAATGGTCACGATGGCAGAATCGGCGGGAATCCCGTTCGTTGTATCGCCAAATAGCCAGATGTCGTATGCTAGGCAGCGGATAGACCCTGAGCGCGAGCGGTCGCCGTTGCCCTGCGGATAAACGTTAGCGGAATTGAAGTATAGACCGTATGCATTGCTGACATTATAGACCGCGCTAGACCAAAAATATGCAGCGTAGCCTGGGTAGACCAACGTATCCGAATAAACGTACCCCGCCCGGTTCATATATAATGGTGAATTAAATAAGCCGGTATCTTGACCTTGGGAGTGTAAAATGCCGGGAGCCTACTCGGCAACGCAGCGGATAGCCCAACCGTTGCGCCGGTTGCTGCTGCTCTGGGCATTCACGCCACTATAACTGAAGTAGAGGTACCGTGCGTAGGTAGAGCTATCTACGGTGCTAGACCAGTAGTAGCCGCTGTAGCCGGCGTTGCTCAGCACCTTGCTGTTCACGTACCCTCCGCGTACAAAGAATAGTGGAGCTGTAGTTAATGCTTTGTCTCCAGTGCTAGAGCAAATACCGGCTTATTTAATTCACCATTATATATGAACCGGGCGGGGTACGTTTATTCGGATACGTTGGTCAACCCAGGCTACTACGCCGTCTTCTGGTCTAGCACGGTAAACAGCGGTAGCAACGCATATGATTTATACTCACTTTCTACTCTCGTTACCCCACGGAGCAGCAATATCCGCTTCTTCTCCTGGTCTATCCGCTGCCTAGCAAACCATATGAAGTACTTATTTGAGTACCTGCGCCTCATTGCAATGAGATAGCCAAAGAAAGTGTTATAATAAAACCATGAAGAAAGACACCGAGCGCATCAAACATGCCGTAGAAATCGCTAAAAAGGCGCACGAGGGCCAGTTTAGAAAAACCGGCGAGCCCTACATCGTTCACCCTCTCGCTGTCAAAAAGATTCTAGAAGAATGGGGCATGGACGAAGATACTATCATCGCTGGCATTTTGCACGACACCGTCGAAGATACCGACCTCACCCTCGCCGACATCAAACAAGAATTTGGCGAATCCGTCGCTTTTCTTGTGGACGGCGTCACCAAACTTTCTACCGCTCGTACTGGTATGCGCGACATCGACACTTACCTCCCAGAGACCAAAGACAACTTCCTCCGCCTCATGATTGCCCTCGGCGACGATATCCGCGTTCTTATTATTAAATTAGCAGACCGCCTACACAATTTGCGCACCCTTTCTGCTCTCCCTCCAGACAAGCAAAAAAAGATCGCCAAAGAAACTCTGGAGGTTTTCGCGCCCTTGGCAGACCGTCTCAACATGGGGCTTCTTCGCGTCGAGATGGCCGACCTCTCTTTTAAATATGTGGATCCAAAGCGTTATGATTATCTCAAAGATTTGATTGAAAAATACAACAAATCCGCCGCCAAATCCCTCAAAAAGATTGAAGACGAGATTTCTACCGCCTTCAAAAAGGAAAAAATCAAGTTTGAACTCTCTGGACGCGTGAAGTCAGTTTACTCACTTCACAAAAAACTCGCCAAACATAACCAGAATATCAACGAAATTTACGACCTTATCGCTCTTCGCGTTATTGTAGACGACATCACGGATTGTTATCTTGCTCTTGGCATTATTCATTCGCTTTATACCCCTATGGGCGGCCGCATCAAAGATTATATTGCCATGCCAAAACAAAATGGCTATCAGTCTATCCACACCACTGTTATTACCAAAGACAAGCGCGTGGTGGAGTTCCAGATTCGTACCCGTGAGATGCACGAATACGCCGAGCGTGGTCTTGCCGCTAGCTTTTATTACAATGAACAAAAACTCACCGAAAATTACAAAAAGGGGAAAATAGAACATCTCCCTACCAACCTTCTTTGGATTACCGAACTTCAGATGACTGCCGCTAAACTTCGCGAAGGCAAAAAAGTCGACTACAAAAAACTAAAACTCAACCTTTTTGCCGACAAAATCTTTGTCTACACGCCAAAAGGCGATATTATTGATTTGCCAGTCGGCTCACTGCCACTTGATTTTGCCTATCGCCTACATTCCGAAATCGGCGACCACGTAATTGGCGTCAAAATCAACGGCAAGATGAGCAACTTGAACAAAAAATTAGAACAGGGCGACATCGTAGAAATCCTTACCTCTAAGAATCAAACCCCAAAATCTTCTTGGCTCGATAAAATTATTACTCCCCACGCCCGCCAAAAATTACTCCACCGCCTCAACGCGAATAAAAATAAACAATAAAATAATATGATATAATATATTAAAGTGCCGATGTAGCTCAGTTGGTAGAGCAGCTCATTCGTAACGAGCAGGTCACAGGTTCAAGCCCTGCCATCGGCTCCATAATTTGCATTGAAAGGGAAATATGGTAAAAGCAGAGATTATCAAACGTCCAGTAGAACAAGCTGGTAAAGAAGTTAAAAAAAACGCCTGGTCTGCGGTCCTAGAATCTCTTATTATACTGATTTTTGGCCTTCTTTGTGCTATCTGGCCAGACACAGTTATTAAATTTATCGCTTACCTAGTCGGCGCATTCTTTATTGTTAGAGGTGGCGTCATTGTTATTAATTATTTTTTGGAAAACAGTCAAAAAGATTATTTCAATAACAAATTATTATCTGGCATCATCTGTATCCTTATTGGTATTGCATCGCTTATTGCGGGGCAAGACATCGCGCATGTCTTTAGCGTCGTTATTGGTATCCTCATTATTTACATTTCGCTTGTCCGCCTAAACTCCGCCATAAAACTTCGCGCAGCAAACGTGAACAACTGGAAAGAACTCATGGTTCTTGCCCTCGTTATGCTCGTTATTGGCATCATCGTCACCTTTACCACTGGCGGTGCGATTGCTCTAGCTGGCTGGCTTATGGTTGTTACTGGCGTCATCGGTATTGTTGGTGACGTCATTTTTATCCAGCACGTTAACGTTTTAATCGATAAACTTACCGGCAAAAAATAACAAAAATGAAAACCTATCTAGAAGATTTTAAAAAGATTTACAAAGAAGAGCGCTGGACGCTAGCCCTCATGATTGTCAACCTAGTCTTTTCTATTGCGCTATTTGTCTACGACATTACCAAACTAAATCCAAATGATGTAGTCGTAAAGGTTGGTTATGGCGACATTGGTGGTTATCGCGACGGTTCCTGGGTAGACATGCTTTCTTTTTTGGCTCTTGCAATCATTTTTGGTATTTTTCATAATTTTATTGCCGTTAAATTGTATCACCGTCGTGGGGCCGGCATGGCTAAGTTCTTCCTTATTACCACCACTATGCTAATTGCTGGTGCGCTTGTTGTATTAATGCGTCTTCAGAAAGAAGGATAAATGCGTCACAACCTTGAAATACCCCAAGGTAAACGCACTAGGTTATATCGTTTTCTAGAGATTTTGCCTGGCGCATTCTCTTACGGCGCCATTATTTTGCTTTTTATTTTATCTTGGTTAAGCCCAGTGCTAGGGGCTATTTATTTATTTACCGTCATCGCTATTACGTTAGTTAAGGCCGTAGGGGTAGCTTACCGCACAATTCAGGGTTACGAAGTGATTAAACGTGCTTCACGCGTGGATTGGCGTAAACGCATGGAGGATTTAGAAAATCCTCACGAAGCTTACGAAAGGGTTCGTGATGATAATTCTAAAAGCTATCATTTTGATGAACACGTGGAAAACCTCAAGCTTATGGCTGCCATGGGTAAAGATTATCCAGATCCGAACAAAACCTTACACGCCGTCATTATGACCGCCTATAATGAAGGGCGTGAAGTATTAGTCCCGTCTATCGATGCGGTAGCAAAGACCACCTTCCCAAACGAGCGCATCATTTTTGTTTTGGCTTATGAAGAGCGAGGTGGGGAAGAAATGAAATTTTTAGCAAAGGAACTCGCCACTAAGTACGAAGGTGTGTTTAAGGACTTTATTTTATCCAAACATCCAGCAGATTTGCCTGGCGAAGTCATTGGCAAAGGCCCAAACCTTACTTTTGCCGGACACATTTTAGCAGATTACGTAGCCAAAAAACATCTTCCAGTAGAGAACATCATCGTCACCTCACTAGATAGCGACAACCACATGGCGCCAAAATACCTAGACTCTGTCGCTTACGAATTCATTACGCATCCCAACCGCCAGCGCCTTAGCTATCAACCAGTATCGTTATTTATGAACAACATTTGGGACGCACCTGCCCCATCACGCGTAATTGCTGTTTCCAACTCGTTTTTCAACGTCATTTCCACTATGCGCCCGCATCTACTTCGCAATTTTGCCTCGCATAGCCAGCCGCTCCAAGCCCTAGAAGCAATGGATTTTTGGAGTAAGCGTACTATCGTGGAAGACGGCCACCAGTATTGGCGTAGTCTGTTTTTCTTCAATGGAGATTATTCCGTTTTGCCCATCCGGATTCCTATTTATCAAGATGCGGTAATAGATGAAACTTTATGGAAAACTATTAAGGCGCAATTTATTCAAGTACGCCGTTGGTATTATGGTGCTTCCGACGTGGCGTATGTTGGGGTTCGACTCTTTGCACCACGCAGTCGCCGCATTATGCCTTTCTGGAAACTTTTACCAAAATTTTGGCGTCTCCTAGATGGCCACGTTACGCTAGCAATTCTTGCCCCAATTGTGGCTTTTGGCGGTTGGGTGCCAATGATTATGAACGTCTCTTCGCACGCCATGGTCGCCTACAACCTTCCAAACATCGTGAGCCTAGTAGAAACTTTTGCTCTAGTTGGTCTGCTAGTTACGATTTTAGTGTCTTTCAAAATGCTTCCACCTCGTCCAGAGAAATATCGCAAGGGAAGAAGTATTCTGATGTTATTACAATGGATTTTAATGCCGATCACCTCGATTCTTTATCAATCGCTCGCTGCCTTTTACGCCCAAACTCGCCTGATGTTTGGCCTCTATATGGAAAAATTTGATGTTACCAAAAAATTTGTCAAACACTAGTATTCTAGATAAAAGTGTGGTATAATATCCCTTACGGGTGATTAGCTCAGTTGGCTAGAGCGTCTCGTTTACACCGAGAAGGTCGGGGGTTCGAGCCCCTCATCACCCACCATTCGGGTTATAAAATAATTTTTAACTATTTTGTAATCTGTAAGCGTCTGTTAAATCCCTCGTGAGCCCAGAGGGCTATTTTTATGCAATTTTTTTGCGATAAAAATCGTATTTAACCTCTATAATTTTGTCGGTTAAATCCCCTAACGATTTTGCATTTGTTCTTATCAAACTTTGGAATTAGGCTAAGTGTACGAACTATTGATGATGCCTTAAAGATTTTCTTTTGCCCACTTAGCAAATTGGTCTATAGCGTCACCATATTTACTAGCCTTTTCTTCTGGATTCTCGTCGCCAATTTCGGCCAAAGTGCGGTTATCTCCATCTGGTATATAAAAGAAATCGTGCCATCGTCCGTCTCTACCTCGAGGAATCTTTGATATGGTGCCGTGGTTCTCGCCCATAAAAATAATCGGCTCTTTTCCAGGCTCACAAAATGCGAAGCAATGTTCGAGTCTTGCTTTTCGATTCGTC
This sequence comes from Candidatus Nanosyncoccus sp., assembly GCA_045593145.1. Taxonomy (GTDB): domain Bacteria; phylum Patescibacteriota; class Saccharimonadia; order Saccharimonadales; family Saccharimonadaceae; genus Nanosyncoccus. The sequence continues at coordinate 26,246 of JAZNWC010000009.1, read as the reverse complement.
TCGTCTTTTATCATTTTCAGAAATTTTTCTACACCAATTTGCTTATCAAAGTATGCATTGTATGGGCCAGGCAACCCACCTAAAGCCTCTAAATATAGACCTGTGTCAGATTTTAGGCATGGTTTGCCTAATTTATCTGCAGCGTACTTTGCAGAAAACGCTGCGACTTCAGCACAGGTTTTTGCCTGAATTTCATAGACTTCAAAATTTGGGTTCATTATTTCAATGTCTAATCCATATTTGTCTTTCAATATAATTTCAGCTTCCCGAAACTTAAATTTATTTGTAGTTAAATAGATGATTTTGCCCATATCCTCATTATAGCATATTGCGCAGTTTTTCCTGTATGTCCTCTTTGTATGTTGTTAATACCTGGTTAATTAAGCCCCACCAGGAATTAAAGAAAGACCCCCGGGGGTCTTTATTTAATTCCTGAAGAAAGATAACACAAGAGGAGCAAGAACCACGTAGTCTCCTGCCATTCAGGTTATAAAATAGTTTTCAGCTATTCTGCAACCTATAGATGTCTGTTAAATCCCTAAATGAACTTACTTTATATTCTTTTCGTACTCTACATCAGTAACATCATACTTCTGGCGGTTGCCAATAATAGACAGAATCTTTTGCGCGCCCCATCCGATCAACGCCAAAACAAAGAAATAGATAAAACCGAAAGTAGTGAACTCAGGTTCTGATTCAGTAAATAAGCTAAGAATAGCTGCGCCGGCAGACATTGATGTGACGATCGTCAAGCTAGTGACCGATTTACTCGTAACATCGGACTTTAAATTCTCAAACTGCTTTTGGGCGTCCCTGACATAATTTTCGGTCATATCCCATAGATACTTAATATACTCTAGAGTGTCGCGCAAGGTTTCGTAGCGATAGCCCGAGATCTCCAGAAACTCGGAAAGATCCTTATCCTGCTTGGCGATCTTCTCGCGAGTAGGAAGATAAGTCCCCATTTGGTTAATACGCCCGTCAATCAAATTGATGGTTTTAGCATAGCCCTCCAACTTAGTAGTGAACTTCACTATCTCAGAACCCTTAACTCTGGAGTGAGCCTTTACATCATCAATCTTCTCCCAGATGATACGATGGATATTTAAGTAGCGGTGGAGTTGTCCTTTAAACTCTCGAATGAAGATTTGTTCCTCAACATAACGCTCGATCTCGTCATTTGACTTAGTTTTATTATTGATGAAATAGTACTTGTTCCCGCGCAAAACATCATATTTTGAATTCTTAAACTCGTAGTACTGGCGTCCCTCGGTTTTGGCGAGTAAACTCTGAATTTCTTCCTGTGTAGCTTTCTCCAAAACAACAAAGAACGGATAGATGTTCTTGATACCGGCAAGTTCTTTAGGTACCGGAGCGCCGAGGCTAAACAAATAATTAAAGGCCGGCGAAAGCCTCGTTTCGTAATAGTCTTTGACCTTTTCAATATCGCTAAACAAGGTCTCCTCCGAAACCATAGTGTTATTAAGCACGATTAGACCGTCCTCAAATATTTTGACATTAATACCTTCGGCCGTAGAGAAGATTAAAAACTCCTCGCCGGAAGAACCATATTCAAGGTTGCCGATTTCCAAATTTTTACGAAACTCGTCGACCTTTTTCTGTTGCAATTTGATTTGAACTTCCTCGCCACGCAGAAAGTCATAAATCTCTGATAGCTGTAAAGTAGTTCGCTGGAACCACCCGCCTACAGATATATTATTGATTTTCATTTTGCTCCTTTCTTTATTGCATTAAAATTATGCCGATTACTATTAAAATGGTGGCAACAAAGTGGACTATAATGGAGCGACGACTGAGGTCTTCGCGTCCAAATTTGGGCCAGATGGCGGTCACAATAAGGCCCATGAGGAAAATTACAACTGGCTTGGAAGAATCTGCGACCACAGAAGCGAGAGCAATCGATGGCGCGGCAATCATGGCGCTATATTGGGCGAAATCTTTCACGACACACATAGAAAAAGTGCAGATAAGTGGTCGATAGACTTTTCCGTGGCTACTTTTAACGACCACTTTGTGGCGTTTTCGCCATTTTGGCATACAGGCCATAATAATTGCGTTGCCGACACCTTTACCCAAGAAAGTGAACGCTAGCTCGATAATAAAGGCAATCTCCGCCGTGTTCTGCTTAACGAAGATTAAATTCGCCGAAACTACCATTACGACATAAAGAAGTGCAAAAGCGGCGGCTTTTAGCTCCACGCGTTTACCCTTTCGTTTTTTGGCTGAAAAAATTATTAAAAGCGGTGCGGCCAAGATCACAAAAAATGCAATTAGCTGTGGGAGTGAAATACTGTCACCCAAAAACAGCCAGCCGAGTATAAGATAAAGAATTGGCGCGAGCTGTACGAAAATACCTAGGTTAGTCGAATTATCCAGCTCTAAAACCTTATAATAAGGTATGCCAGCGAAACTAGTAGTTAGACCAGAAACAAAGAATAGCGCTAGAGCGCCGATAGGCGCAACCGAGAGAGAGAGAGAGAGAGAGAGGAGTTGGCTACGCCAACAATGAATAATATGATCGCTAGTACAATAAAGGCAATAGCATAGAAATGCTTCTGCGAAGCCGCGCCCTTGCCTTTGTAGTAATAATCAGAGATGTAGTTATCAATATAAATGCGAGATGAGTCTGACAATACCGAAGCCGCAGTATAGATTAACCAATTCATGTTCCTATTATAGCATAAGTTTTTATCTCATAATTTAAAGAGCAAAGACGTTTTAAAAAATATTTGCCTAAAATCGCCCATTTTTTCAGAGAGTTATGCGACAAATGTCGCATAACTCAAAATTTCATAAAATTACGTGGGCGTTTCTATGTTACAATCGGCGCACGGAGGAGAAAGGAAGAAATTCATTAAAAATGCTAAAAATTGTGATTTTTGACAGTGGATTCGGCGGGGAACTATTCGCGGATAAACTTAACGAAAAAATAGGTGTGGTGGAGATTATTCGTGTGATAGATTGGCGAAACGCTGACGAATATCTGGATGGTAAGCTAAAAGCCAGGCGCTTAGCCGAAAGAGCCCTAAGACCTTATATCGGCAAAGTTGATTTGATTATTTTTGCAAATACCTTGCTTAGCATAACAAGTCTTAAGTATTTTAAGCGAAAATATAAGATGCAGAAATTTGTCGGTTTAGGATTGAAACTACCAGATACAATTACCGATCGCGATGTATTGGTCCTTACTACGCGAGCTGTGGCAAAAACAATTAATTTCCATAACTTTCTCTTCCGTATCAGGCGTACCACCAGAGTGCTTACATTGGATGCTTGGCCTATCAAAATTGATGATGGCGAGTTAAACTCGGGTGAAATTAAGCAAGACATAAACCAGTTTTTATCCAGTAAAAAATATTATCCAAGCGAAGTAATTTTGGCCTGCACGCATTTTAGCGATATCAAAAAAGAATTAAGAAATGTACTCGGCGGCAATATAAAAATTTACGATAGTTTTGAAGATGGTATCGAAGCTACTTGTAAAATCTTAAAATTGCGTGGTGGCACTGGCAATAAAAAATAGACACAAGGAGTATGTTATAATAAAAGTATGAATGTTGAGCTCGCCGAATTTTATGCACGCCTTGGCTCTATTGGCTTGATTTTGATACTCGGCTTTTTGCTTGGTAAATTTAAGTTAATCAGTGGCAAAACCAACAAGGAAATCACTAATCTGCTTCTCGTAGTTTTTATGCCGGCGGCACTTTTTGTAGCGTTTCCATCTAGCTACGACGAATCTTCGGCTAATCTGTTCTTTTCTGGTCTCACTGCTGGCGCCCTAGTTATGCTAGTGCTAATTATTCTTTCCAAAATCATCTTCAATTCAAAATTTTACAAAAAAGATTTACGTTACGAATCGCAATTTGCCTTAATTTTCAATAATGCCACTTTTCTCGGCTACCCTATTGTGGCTAGCACTTTTGGAGCTAGCGGTATTTTGGCTTACTGCGGTTTTATCATTTCATTCAATATTGCTCTATTCTCTTATGGTATTTGGCTATTTGAGCACAAAATCACTTGGAGACTCTTCCGAAGTATCATACTCAACCCTAACATCATCGCCGTACTTCTCGGTATGTTGCTGTTTTTGTTTAACTTTCGTTTACCAAGTTTTATCACCGACGCTGTAGGCTATGTTGGCAATGCTACTACTCCGCTCTCGGTCATTTGTATTGGGTTTATGCTGTCCGAAGCTAAGCTGTTAAAGGTATTTAAAAAATGGCGACTAGCTCTTGCCGCCATTGTCCAATTGATAGTTGGCCCTCTCGTAACCTTTGGTTTATTAAAACTTCTTAATTTTCCGATTGAAGTAATTCAGGTCTGTACGCTCATCCAAGCTCTCCCTACTGCCACATCACTTGGTCTTTTTGCAGTTAAATATGGCGGTAATGCCGAAGAGGCCTCCGAGCTTGTCACCGTGTCTACACTTCTTTCCGTTGCCACTATGCCATTGATGGTCTGGTTATTGCTCGTATAATCTGATATAATATACTAGTAATTAAAGGAAAGGATAAAGATGAAATCTGCTGAAGATTTAGAAAAAATGAGACATACTTTAAGTCATGTGCTCGCCGCTGCGGTGCAGGAGCTTTATCCTACAACTATCTTTGGTATTGGCCCGGCTATTGATAACGGTTTTTATTATGATATTGATTTTGGTGATACCAAAATCTCTGAGGCGGATCTTCCAAAAATCGAGAAAAAAATGCGTGGCATCATTGCGCGTAAACTCGAAATGACAAAACGCATCGTATCAAAAGAAGAAGCTCTTCAATGGGCCAAAGAAAACAATCAAAAATTCAAAGTTGAATTAATTTCTGAACTTCCAGACGACGCAGAAATCTCTTTTTATGAACTGGGTAATATTTTTACCGACCTTTGCAAAGGTCCACACGTAGAGAACACGTCCGAGATTGGCGCGTTCAAACTTATTCGTGTAGCTGGCGCTTATTGGCGTGGCGACGAAAAAAGGGAAATGCTCACTCGCATTTACGGCGTAGCTTTTGATACCCAGGAAGAATTAGACGAATATTTAAAGCGTCAAGAAGAAGCCAAGGCTCGCGACCACCGCAAACTCGGCGCCCAACTAGATTTATTCTGTTTTTCAGATTTAGTTGGCTCTGGTTTGCCACTATTTACTCCGCGCGGTACTATTCTTCGCGACCTGCTTAACGATTTTACTCAGAGCTATCGTCTTAAAAATGGTTACAAAAAAGTTTGTATTCCACATATCGCAAATGTAGATTTATATAAGACTTCCGGTCATTACGAAAAATTCCCAGAGATGCTCCAATTCGTTTCTCAAGAATCCGGCGACCATCTCGCGATTAAACCTGTTTCTTGCCCGCATCACTCCCAAATCTTTGCTGGGCAACCACGCTCATACAAAGACCTCCCGATTAAATATCTAGAAACCACGATGGTTTATCGCGACGAAAGAAAAGGCGAGCTTGGTGGCCTCTCTCGTGTCCGTTCTATTACGCAAGATGATTCTCACGTCTTTTGTACCGAAGACCAAATTGGCGATATCTTTGGCGAACTAATTGGGTCTGCCAAAGATTTGTACAAAATTGTAGACATGAAACTACATCTCCGCCTCTCATTCCGTGATGACGGCGATGGCTACATCGGCACCCCAGAAATGTGGGAAAAAGCAGAAAATGCCATCAAAGACATGGCAGACAAATTCGAGATGGATTATTTTATCGGCAAAGGCGAAGCCGCTATGTATGGCCCAAAAATGGACTTTATGGCCGTGGACGCTTTGGGGCGCGAATGGCAGCTTGCTACGGTACAATTAGATTATGCTATGCCTGCTCGTTTCCATCTAGAATATACCGCCGAAGACGGCAGCAAAAAGACCCCAATCATGATTCACTGTGCTTTGATTGGCTCCATCGAGCGCTTTATGAGTGTCTATCTAGAACATACTGCTGGCTGGCTCCCGATGTGGTGTGCACCAGAAAACGTCCGTATCCTTACCGTAAACAACCAAGTTTCTGACTACGTTTCTAAAATTACCGATATTTTGGATAATACGACCCTAAACGAGCCTTTGCCGAATAATAAACTTCGCTACAGCGTAGATGATTCTGCCGATTCTCTTGGTAAAAAGATTCGCCGCGCTACCGAAATGAAGATCCCGGCCGTCATCATCGTCGGTCCAAAAGATGCCAAAGAGGGAATCGTCTCTATTCGCTTGCGCGACAGTGAAGAAAAAGTCTCCCTCGCTGATCTTTCTGAATACTTATGCAAACTATCGTAATTTTGGGCCCAACTGGCTCTGGCAAGACCGGTGTTTCTATCAAAATCGCAAAAGCCATTGATGGCGAGATTATTTCTGCCGACTCCCGCGCGATTTACAAAGGCATGGATATCGGCACTGCCAAGCCAACTCTGGAAGAGCAAGACAATGTTCCGCATTACGGCATCGACCTAGTAAACCCATACGAGCGTTTTACTGTAGCAGACTGGAAAAAATATACTGAAGAAAAAATTGCCGACATTAAATCTCGCGGCAAAGTGCCGATTATCGTAGGCGGTACTGGATTATATATTGACGCCCTGATTTACGACTACAAATTCAAAGGCCCTACCGGCGCCAAAATTGGCGACTTTGAACAAAAAAGTTGTACAGACAGAACAGAAGTAAAAGGCGATTATTTGCTCATAGGCGTAAAGTGGGAAACAGAGGAATTGCGCGAAAGATTGAAACGTCGCATAGACCAAATGTTTTGTGAAGAACTTTATAACGAAACTAGAGCCCTTGTTTCTAAATACGGTTTTGATTGTGGCGCGATGAAAAGCGATATTTATGAATACGCGTGGAAATATATTAATAATAATCTTACATTAAATGAAGCCAAAGAACAATGTTTTTACGAAGATTGGCATCTGGCAAAACGCCAAATGACCTGGTTTAAACGCAATCCAGAAATAAATTGGCTTTCGCTTGAAAAAATTTATCCATTTGTGCTAAAATATATACAGAATGAGTAAAATCGCAAGCACGCCAATCGAAAAATTATTCGGCTCCAAAACTCGAGCCAAGCTCTTGCAGTTATTTTACGAAAATCCAGACAAATCTTTTTATGTTCGCGAAATGACTCGCGTAATTGACGAGCAAATCAATTCCGTCCGCCGCGAACTTACTAACCTAGAGAGTATTGGTATTATTAAAAACGAGAATTTTGACAACAAGATTTATTATTCTGCCAACAGCAAACATCCATTTTACCGCCCAATGATTGATATTTTTTCCAAAAAGACCGAAATCACTCGCGAAAAAGATGTCCGCGAAAACACCTGGGAAGATTATTGCCGTCCAGTCAAAAATTATCTCAAAGGTTTGGTAGTTACTAATCGTTTGCCAGGGCAAGATGGCGTGGATCTTCTTATCATCGGCAATGACAAGACCAAAAAACTCACCCGCTGGGCTGAAGTCATCGAAAAGAAAATGGGCAAACCTATCAATTACGTCATTATGTCAACCGACGATTTCATTTACCGCAAGAACGTTCGCGACCGCTTTATCCTAGACGTCTTCGAGATGGAAATATCCGAAATCATTGATCCAGAAAAAATCATAAAATAAGGAGTAAGTATGTTTGAAATCGAAAGTAAAAATCAAGACGAAATCGTAATTTCTACCAAAAAAACCACTATCAAGTTTAACATCACCGATGCTGTAATTGATGCCGGTCTCGCCGTGGGTAAAATTACCGGTCCAGGTGAATTTGAAATCGGCGATGCTACGATTCGCGGCATTGCTACCGAAAGTGGCAAAACTATTTATGATGTAGAGATCGGCGGCGTCCACACTGGTATTATCGGCGGCATCGAAGAAGGCCTAGATGATATCGTTGCTGACATTCTTTGTACTTCATCTATCCGCGCTGTTCGCGAAATCGAGCCAAAGTTAGTCGTATCTATGGGCAACGTCGATGGCATGGTCGCAGACCTCAAACTATCCGCCCGCACAGAAAAGAAACTCAAAATCAAAAATCTAGAGAGCCTCCCGGCCACTAAAGAGGTGGTGGTTCTAAACTAATGCACTTCGATTTTCTCGGCGTCATACTAATATTAATCGTTATCATTTTTTCGGTAGTGCTACATGAGCTCTCCCATGGTATTGTGGCTTATTGGCTTGGTGACCATACCGCCAAAGATATGGGGCGTCTTAGCCTTAATCCTATTAAACATATAGACCCTTATATGTCTATTTTGGTCCCGGTTATATTATATATTGTGGGCGCACCGGTTTTTGGTGGGGCCAAACCTGTACCCATCAATTCTCATAATCTTAAATGGAAAGAATGGGGAATGGCGCTCGTAGCCATCGCCGGCCCATTTACGAATTTTCTGATTGCCCTGGTATCATTTTTGATTGGACACTTTACTGGCCTAATCTACGGTAGTGGTGGCGAAATCTCAGAATTTATATTTTCGGAATTAGTTATCGTCAATATCGGCTTTATGATTTTTAACATTATTCCGATTCCACCTCTAGATGGTTCGCGCGTTCTTTATGCTATCGCACCAAATAGCGTACGTAGCATCATGACTTCTATGGAACAATACGGTGTAATTATTATTTATGCACTGATTTTGATTTTTGGGCAGGCTTTCTCTGGGCTGATGGCCAGTGGCATCAACGGCGTGCTACAATTTTTCTACAGTATGGTATAATTAAACTAAGTCCTGCTGGCGACATGATTCTCCGAATAATCATGTTTTAGGGATTTCGCGGCTTACATCCGTGGATGTTAAGCATAAGATTTTACCCACCTTGTATATAATACGGGGAAACAGGCTAGCAGGGCTCCAAAAGGTGGGAAATGAAGCAAAGAATTCGTACAGTTGCAATTATCAGAAACGAGGATGGGGTGTTAATTTTGAAGAGAAACCGAGGCCGCTCTGAAGCCCCGGTTTTTTGGGAGCTTCCTACCGGCAAAATTGAATTTGGCGAACAGCCCGAAGAGGCTATGACGCGCGCCTTAGCAGAATACACCGGGCTCACTGCTACTTCTATCAAACTCAAAGATGTCGTGACTTTTCTAGCTCCAGAGGGCGCCAGCCAGCTTAGCAATTTATATATTGTCTACGATGTCGCTGTTACCGGCAAACCTACCCCGCGCGAACGTTATTCCGCCTACAAATTTGTCAAAAATTTTGCCACTGCCAATGTTAGATTAAACGAGACTACGGCCACAGTATTAGAAATAGAAAATGAAAAAATCACCCCAGATCGTATTTCTCTACGCGATACTGCAAATTCGGCCACTATTTATGTAGATGGCGCTTCTCGTGGTAATCCTGGTCCGTCTGGGATTGGCCACTGCGTATTGGACAGCAACGGCCAAATCATTGAAAAAGGCGGGGAATTTATCGGTTTTGCGACGTCTCGTATGGCAGAATATTATGCGATGCGAAAAGGCGTAGACCGTGCTATCGAACTTGGCCTAAAATCCGTGCGGTTTGTATCTGATAGCTTGATGGTGGTAAATCAGCTTAATGGTATTTTTACTATCAAAAACCAAGACATTATGCCTATTTATAACGACATCCAAGAAAAACTTATTAATTTCGAGGCCGTTTCGTTTACTCACGTGCCACGCTCCGAAAACCATATTGCCGACCACGAAGCCAATGTCGCCATTGATAATATACTCAAAAAATGATACAATACGATGGAGCCCGAAAGATGGCCGCTTGGGTTTCCAAGAGGAAAGTCCGGGCAACATAGAGCAGGGTAGTCGCTAACAGCGACCGTCCGCAAGGATAGGGAAAGTACCACAGAAACAATACCGCCTCTAGGGGTAAGGGTGAAAAGAGTGAGGTAAGAGCTCACAGTGACTTGTAGCGATATAAGTCAGAGGCAAACCCTACTTGTTGCAAGGAGTGCTATCAGCCCCGGCTCGGGGACGCACGCTTACCGCTCGAACGCTTGTAGCAATACGGCGTCTAGATAGATGGTCATCGATTATATATTATATATAGTTACAGAACCCGGCTTACAGACGGCTCATTATCAAAAAACCACCCGTACAGGGTGGCTTTTTGTGAACTATAAATTATTTGTTCTTTTTGGTAGCAATCTCTTTTGGAGATTCAATCAAGCCTTTTTTCTTAAGAGTGCGAAGTGCAGATGTAGATACATTGCATTTTACTTTTTGACCATTGATGATCAAAGTTCTCTTAGATACATTTGGTTTGAATACCTTGCGTGTATGGCGCTGAGAGAAAGAAACATTATGACCATACATTTTGCCTTTTCCGGTAATTTCACAGATAGCCATCTTATTTCTCCTTCACAGTGTTTACGATTTGTTTAAATGCCTCTGGGTTGTTGACCGCGAGATCAGCGAGCACTTTGCGATCGAGGTTGATATTCTTAGCTTTCATGCCGGCGATAAGCTGGGAGTAAGAGATACCGAGTTCGCGAGATGCGTTGTTGATACGGGTAATCCAAAGAGCTCTGAGGTCGCGTTTTTTATTGCGACGATCGCGATATGAATAGCGAAGGGCCTTGATTACACCTTGGTTGCCTAGGCGAAAACTCCTAGTGCGTGCATGTTGCATGCCCTTGGCAGCTTTTAAGATCTTCTTGTGTTTTGCGTGTGCAGCCACGCCGCGTTTTACTCTCATGATTAAACTCCTAATGCAGTCTTAACGTTTTTCTTGATTTTGCCGTTAATGGCAGCAGCAGTTTTCATGTTGCGCTTCCTGGCTTTAGATTTTTTGGCAAGAATGTGGTTGCCAAATGCACGCTCACGCGTAATTTTACCAGAACCGGTAATCTTGATACGCTTTGCGGTGCCTTTATGCGTTTTTAACTTTGGCATAGGTTTTCCTTTAGTTTATTATTAGTTAATATTGTTTGGCAGTACCCCTGTTTTAGTATTTTTTACAACAGTGTACTATCCCTGATGTGCGATCAGCTAGCCGTGGAAGTAGGAAATTACTTCTTCCGTACTTGGACTGATAGGTTACGTCCACTCATTTGTGGTTTGCCTTCCGCTACGACATCCTCACCAAGCAGGGAAACAACTTTGTCCAAAAGCTCTTCGCCAATTTCTTTGTGAGCCATCTCGCGGCCACGGAAGATAATCAAAATCTTGACTCTGTCCCCGTCGTCTAGAAAACCACGCATTTTGCGGACTTTGATGTTAAGGTCGTTGTCGGAAATTTTAAGGCCAATCTTCATTTGCTTGAGCTCGGACTGCTTTTCGCGAGCTTTCTTGCGATTTTTGGCTTCTTCCTTCATCTTTTGGTATTGATATTTACCCCAATCGATGACTTTTACGACCGGAGGATTAGCATTGGCAGCAATTTCTACCAAGTCCACTCCCTGTTCCTTCGCGAGAAGTTGAGCATCGCGACTAGACATAATGCCTAGTTGCTCTCCACTTGCGCCAATCACGCGCACCTCCGGATAACGAATTTCACCGTTTAAGCGCGTGTGTGATGTAGTTTTGATGGTAGTCCTTTCTTCTCTTGAATTAACCTGTAGATAATTATACATCATCTTCTTCGATAAGTCAACGCTTCGGCCAGATGTTTTGCTAAAATTCTTTCCGAGCCATCCAGGTCTGCAATTGTTTGGGCGACTTTGATGGTTTTAAAATACGAGCGCGCAGAGAGATTTAACTTTTCGGAGGCTGAGGCTAGGAGCTTTTCTGCGGCCGGTTCCATCACAAGAAGCTGCGAGACTTGAAAGCTCGAAAGCGAACTATTATACATCCCATCCTTGCCGTATCGAGTCTTCTGACGGGAAATCGCCTCTGTTATAGTATTTTTTACAACATTATGTTCGTCTTGTGAGTCGGGTAATTCCTTGAGAAGGTCTTGGTTATCTACCTTGTCTACATTTACGTTCATGTCTATCCTATCAAACAATGGACCGGATAATTTCTTTTGGTAAGCCTGGATTTGTACTTCTGTACACTTACATTCATGCGTGGGGTCGCCAAGATATCCGCACGGACATGGATTCATTGTGGCTACCAGCATAAAATCTGCCGGATAAGTGGTTTTGCGGTTGGCCCTGGAGATTGAAATTTCTTTATCTTCTAGAGGTTGGCGCAGAGTCTCCAGTACAGACCTTTGGAACTCTGGCAATTCATCTAAAAATAATATACCCTTATGTGCTAGAGAAATTTCGCCAGGTGCCGCCGTTGCTCCACCACCGATAATAGAGATAGAACTTGCTGAATGATGTGGGCTACGAAATGGTCGCTCAGCTATAATCTCATCCGTAGATAGACCTGCAATAGAGTAGATCTTGGTAATATCTATCATCTCGCTAGGAGTGAGCTCTGGCAAAAGATTCGCCGCCGCTTTTGCAAGTAAAGTTTTGCCGGCCCCCGGAGGACCTGAAATTAGGATATTGTGATGCCCGGCAATCGCAATCTCCATGGCTCGTTTGGCCAAATCTTGCCCGCGTATATGGTCCAAAAACGGCCCAGAAAGGTCTTTTTGGGCCGTTTCCGGCATATTTATTTGTGCAAGCGGTAGTTCCATTTGATTTTTGAGGTGCAGATATAAATTCTGTAATGTGTCTACGCCATAAATCGCAATTCCGCTTATCAGCGCCGCCTGCGAAAGATTCTTTATTGGCACAAATATCTCTTTGTACCCAGCCTTTTTCGCAGTTTCAACGATATTGATAATGCCGCGTACTGGACGGAGTTCACCGTTTAGCGATAACTCACCGACAAAAGCTTTGCCGCAGGTATCACTTTTGATTAGTTGGCTAGACAATACTAGCACGGATAGCGCGATCGGCAAATCCAGATACGCCCCGTCTTTTTGCAGCTCCGCCGGAGCGAGATTTATAGTGATTTTTTTGTCCGGGAAGGAAAAGCTCGAATTTACGATGGCGCTCCGCACCCGTTCTTTTGCCTCGCTTACAGTTTTATTCGCCATCCCCACAATATTAAAAGCTGGTAGCCCACGATTCATGTCGCCCTCGACTTCCACCAGCTTTCCAGAAAAGCCGCAGGGCACTATGGAATGTATTTTACTTATCATGCCCACCTAAGTATCACACCTAATAATTAATTTCAACCCCCCACTTAGTTTTGTAAAATGCCTAGGCTTATTTTTAGCACAAACGTAGTTTATTTGTTCAACAAAATGCTTGTGGAAAACTCGCATAAAATACAAAAAAATTGTTCAGAAAATGTATTGACATTAGCATTTTTTCGCGATATTATAGAGATAGCTTCCGAACAATAAAATTGTTCAGAAGGTAAAAACAAAAATTTAGCCAAAATAACTCCACACTCTACTTTGAAGACCGGTTTTCCTCGCAGTTACCGGTCTTCTTCTATGCAAAAGAAACTTTTTGTGCTATAATTATACCTAAGTTGGGGCTGACAAAGCTTAGACGGAATATTAACAGTCATCAAGCGTATCGATTGAATACCGTAAGTATTAAATAAGTGCTAAAAACACTAAAACTGCGCATGTTGCTTACATGCCAGCTTACGCCTAGTTTAATTTTATAGGCTGGTTCCAGCTCAAGATCCAGTAGAGCCGGAATTATCATACAACGGGATTAAGGCTATTTGATCGGCAAAAAATAGCACGAAAATCAGCCATGGCGTTAGCAAGTTTCGTTTTCTGCAGCTGCTATACGAGCCAAGACAAAACAGAAGACTACATACGTAGAATGATGGCCACGTGATTTTTCGGACCCGGAGGCAGTATCCGGCAGCTCCACCAATTTGCTCAGAAAACCGCACCACAAAAGGTGCCTTTTTTAGGCCCAAAAAGCACAAACATTAACAAAACGTTGTAAAAAATACAACATTTTGTACAATAAATTAGGACAGGGTATTATAGGGGAAAGATGTTGTAAAAAATACATTAAAATTATTGAACAAATCTATTGATTTTTTATCATGTTTATGCTAGTATGAAAGTAGTCGAGATGACTAACACAAAAACTAAAAACAAAAGGCAAAAAATGAAAAGGAACAAGCCAAAATTAAGAAACAAACCATAAGATTTGGCGGGCGAAAAGGTAATTTCTAGCCATAAATTACAAAATAGGAATTACCTAGAGCTCCGCCAAAAGGCCAAGAGGCCAAAAAGCGTAGAGCGCATTAGCAAATCTTTCATTAGTACATTAGAAACCCATAAACAAGAGTGAAAGAAAACGCTAGTAAGGACGATGCTTCACTTAATGTGAAGCGGTCAAAAAGGGAAAGCGGATCAGGGTTACGGTCAATAGTTATGATTTAAGCGCCGGATAACCCCCGCTCCCCTCCAAAAAAAATACTTGGGGGAACCTACCAGTTATGATATAATCAGGTTATGAAGCATAACCGGTTAGTAATCTTTATTAGCATAATAGGACTCGCAGTTTTATTTGTTATGCTAAACTTTACATCTCCGACGGAACTTGGTCCGTTCGGGGTTTTATTATTTTTTACAACACTTTATGTTACTCTATTCGGTATTATTTCGCTGATTCTATGGATTTTTTATCGCCTAGCGTTTAAAAAAGAAGTTTTCCGAAACAAAGATTATCTATACGCGGCCGTAATGTCTTTTGGACCAATCATGACCTTAATGGCGCGTTCTTTCGGTGCCATCAATCTCTGGACTATCAGTTTAATCCTAATTTTCTTAATTTTGGCGGAATTTTTGGTCGCAAAACGTGTGTGATATGGTAGAATAAGCATATGGATAATGGTCAGATAAGGCAAGAAATAAAAAATGAGAGCGAAAGCGTGCCAGTTTTTTTTACCGCTGGATCTGGTGTGCATGCAGAAAACGTAAATCCGGACGCTGGCGAAAGCCTGAACACCTCTAATTTTTCCGAACAATCCCAGCATGATTTTGGCCGGGTCGGTAACGTTGCCATCAATAGGGAGCTTATCAACGGCGATCTAGTGCCGCGCCCCGAGCAAACAGAAATTTCTGCTAGCGAAGTCGATTTTACTGCCCCAGAGCCGCCAAAAAGTCCATTTGAAATCATCAGTGAGTCTGAACCTCAAATAGAGACCGCCGAAGCTGAAAGCATAGTCGACCTCGATGCCTTAAAAGTAGACAAAAATGATCATCTTCCATCTATTGCCCGCAAAGCCATAAATAAAGGTTTACGCCAGTTTGACAGTAACGAAATTTCTCCAGCCAACCTAGTAGATCTTCGTTGGGTAGCTTCAAAAGCCTACCTCAAGAACTCCTATAATAGAGATATCGGGGAAACAGCATAATGGATTTTTGGGTGGTTATCTTTATCATCATAGTGGCCGTGATTCTTGCTGGTTCCATTATCTTCGGTTCTCAAATTTCCAAATTGCGCAAAGCCAAAAAATACGAACGTGGCCTCAAGATGGTACCACTCCTTATCCATTTACCGCCTTCCACCGATGACATCGATGCTGGTAGTCGTGATCAACGCGACATCGCCAACGAGGCTATCTCTAAAGCTCAGGTTATGTATTCTATCTTATCTTCCACCATTACTAAAGGGGTCAAAACCAAACTCTATGGCCAACGCCATTTCTCTCTAGAAATTTCCGCCAAAGACGGCTTTATCAAATATTACGCCGTAGTGCCGGCAGTCCTTACAGAGACGGTCAAGCAGGCTATTCAGTCCGCTTATCCTACCGCTCGTATAGAGGAAAAAAGAGAAGATAATATCTTTGACGGCGGCGCCGGTATCGACGCTGTAGCTGGGGCCGAGCTTGCCCTTAACAAAGATTTCTACTTGCCAATCGCTACGTATGAAGACACCAAGCGTGATGCCGCCATGGCCATGCTTACTACATTGTCTAGCGTGGGTAAAGGCGAAGGTGCATCTGTACAAATTTTGTTTCGCCCTGCACAAAAAAATTGGTCTGAAAGAGCCAAGACTTATATCGAAAACGTCCAAAAAGGGAATACCAAAACTAAAACTATCGGTGGTGCTAGTTTTAGTGAATTAGCCATGGATATTATTCGCGCCCCCTGGGAAGTGCCAGAAATGCACGAAAAAGGCGATAAAGTTCCTACTATCACCAATGTTAAACAAGAAGAATTAAACGCAGTGGCCAATAAAATGCGCTACCCGGCCTTTGAGACCCTGATTAGGATAGTAGCCAGCTCTGACAGTAAACAGCGCTCAGAGGCGATTGTGGGTGGCATTGTTTCGGCCTTTTCTCAATTCAATTCACCAGAACTTAACGGTTTTAAGGTTAATACGTTTAAAGACCCCAAAAAACTCGTCATCGACTATACTTTCCGCTTTTTCCCAATTAAAAATAATCGCAACATATTAAACAGCGTAGAATTAGCCTCTATCTATCATTTGCCGGAGCAAAGTTCTATCCCTAGTTCTAACGTAGAGCGTCAGCTCACCAAGCAAGTTGATGGCCCGGCTAAGCTCGTTGCTGAAGGACTCTTCCTTGGTACTAACGAGTTCCGCGGTGCCAAAAAACCTATCTACCTCTCCGAAGACGACCGTCGTCGCCACATGTATGTAATTGGTCAAACTGGTATGGGTAAATCCGTATTTCTCGAAAATCTGGCTTTCCAAGATATGTGCGACGGCAAAGGCTTTGCCTTTATCGATCCACATGGCGATGCTGTAGAAGCGCTCTTGAAGCGCGTGCCAGAGGAACGCATAGATGACGTTATCTATTTTGACCCTGCCGATATTGAGCATCCAGTCGGTATGAATATGTTTGAACATACTACCGAAGACCAAAAAGACTTCATCGTCCAAGAGGGCATCAGCATGCTCCAATCTCTGTTCGACCCACAAAACCAAGGTTTCTTTGGTCCACGTGGCCAGCATATGTTTAGAAACGCAGCTCTTCTCTTGATGGCAGATCCAAATGGCGCCACTTTTATTGATATCCCTCAATGTTTCACTGACCCAGAATTTGTCAAATCCAAGCTCAAATATGTTACAGATAAGGCAGTTTATGATTATTGGACTAAGGAATTCCCAGCCTCACAAAAGAGCAATGACGCTGGCGAAGTCATCACTTGGTTCTCTAGTAAATGGGGTCCATTTATCTCTAATACCATCATGAGAAATACTCTCGGCCAGGTAAAATCCGGCTTCAATATCCGCGAGATTATGGATAATAAAAAGATTTTCCTTGTCAACCTCTCTAAGGGCCGTCTCGGTGATATCAACGCTAATCTCCTCGGTATGATTTTTGTCATGAAATTCCAACAGGCCGCCATGAGCCGCCAGGACATTCCAGAGAGCGAGCGCAAAGATTTTTGTCTCTATGTGGATGAGTTCCAAAACTTCGCTACAGATAGTTTTGAATCAATCCTCTCTGAAGCTCGCAAATATCGCCTTAATCTTATCGTGGCAAACCAGTTTATGACTCAGCTTACAGATAAGATTAGGGAAGCACTTCTCGGTAACGTTGGTACGATTATCTGTGGTCGTATCGGCGTAACAGATGCAGATTTGATGGTCAAAGCCTTTACCCCTACCTTTACCGCCGAGGATCTTACCAAAACTCCAAACCACGCTGCCATCGCCAAGGTGATGATGTTTGGTATGCCTTCGGCCCCATTCACAATGAATTTGCCAGCCCCAATGGGAGAGCCGAATGACGATCTGATGAAAACTCTCAAAGTTTACTCCGCCACAAAATACGCCAAAACTCGTGCTGAAGTCGAAAAAGAGATAGAAGAACGCTGGAACGCCGCTGAGCGCGCTAAGAAGGCCGAAACGCCAAAACCAGTATCAACTAGCATTCCGGAGCCAAAAGACGCTCCTGGGGCCAATGAAGCGCCAAATACAGGCTTTTTAGATGGTTGGTTAAAACAAAACGGTAGCTAAAAACGCTCTATCGTGTTATATTGGAGCCATGGAAGAAGGTCAAGATTGGGTTTACTCTGACATTGTTAAGGATCATTTTTTAAATCCCCGTAATTTTCTAATGGGGGACGACGAGTCGAAGTTCCAAGCTGATGCTGTTGGACTAGTCGGCAATCCTATCTGTGGCGACCAGATGAAAATGTACATCAAGGTCGATCCAGTCACCGACCGCATCTCTGATATTCGCTGGAAAACCTACGGCTGCGCCTCCGCCATTGCCTCCACCTCTGCTTTGTCAGAGATAGCAAAAGGCAAAACCTTAGACGAAGCCATCAAAATCACCGCTAAAGATATTGATGATTATTTGGGAACTCTCCCTAAACACAAATTCCACTGCTCGATTCTAGGGCACGATGCCCTAAAAGATGCTATAGAAAAGTATCGCGCTTCTTCTAAACAGTAGCTACCGTGCTGATTTTTTGCAATCTATCGATTATTCCAGGTAGCACAGCCATCACCATCCCAATGTCCGCCTCTGTATTATCTAGCCCAAAAGAAAACCGAATCGATGAGTGAGCCACCTCCGCGTCCCCAGTTTTTGCCATCAAAACATGCGACGGTTTAATATCTCCAGCCGCACAGGCTGAACCTGTCGATACTACTATTCCTTCGGCGTCCAGATATAACTGTATCGACTCCCCCTCTGCTGCCTGAAACGAAGCATTTAAGATATTTGGCAATGATTTTCCGGGGGCAATATCAGTATTGAGACTGCTACCAGGTATCTCCGTTATAATCCGCTTCGCTAGTAAATTGCGCAGTTTTCTTACCTCAGCATCGTATCTATTCCAGCTTTTTTCTTCGTTCATTTTTCGTAAAGCGGCCCCAAATCCAATTATTCCTACGGTGTTATATGTCCCACCCCGTCGCTTATTCTCTTGGTTACCGCCAATAATCAGAGGAGAAAAAGGGACGCCTCGCCGCACATATAGTGCACCCACCCCTACAGGCCCACCAATCTTATGTGCCGAAAACGTTGCATAGTCTACCCCTAGGGCCTTCACATCCACCGGAATTTTGCCCAGTACCTGCGTCAAATCGGAGTGTACATAGGCGCCCTTTTTCTCGGTCACAAGAGGTTTACCCCACTCAGTTTTTTTATCAAACATCTCTGGGCAGTCCACGACCGGCTCCTCGCCAGCCTTATCTAGTACCTCTGATAAATCCAAAATCTCCCCAGTCTCATTGTTCGCCAGCATATAAGAGTATAGCTTAGGCATTTTATCCCCTCGTACTCCGCGCGCTACCTCTATTATCGAGTGGTGTTCTAAAGGCGAGGTTTCTATCTTATGCCCAGAGAAAATACGCATCACGGTGTTATTGCTCTCTGAGGCTCCAGAGGTGAAAATTATCTCATCTGGCTCAGCGTTTATCATTTTAGCCAGTAACTTACGGGTCTGCTCTATCTGATTGGAGGCTTTATGTCCAGGGGTGTGCAAAGCCGAAGCATTGGCAAAAAAATCCAACTCCGCCTTACGCATTGCATCAATCACCTCTGGCAAAAGTGGCACCGTCGCCGCATAATCCAAATAAACCATACCGACATTATATGATATCTGCCCCAAAAATCCAAACTTCCATTAGGCTTGAAAAAAACCAAATAAGGTGTATAATAGAGAAAGATTATTTAAGAAGAGGTATAAAAATGGCCGAAAAAGCTGAAGCTTATGATTCGTCCGAGATTCGTGTGCTCGAAGGGCTAGAGCCAGTTCGTCTCCGTCCAGGTATGTATATCGGTTCCACCGGTTACGATGGTCTGCATCACCTGATTAAGGAAATCGCCGATAACTCTATCGATGAGGCGATTGCTGGTTATGCGAACAGAATCGACATCACCATCTTAAAAGATGGCGGCGTTCGTGTGGACGATAACGGGCGTGGTATCCCTGTAGATATTCACCCCAAAACCAAAAAATCAACTCTCGAGACAGTTCTTACCGTCCTTCATGCCGGTGGTAAATTCGGCGATGGTGGTTATAAGGTGTCATCTGGTCTCCATGGTGTAGGCTCCTCCGTGGTGAACGCTCTCTCCACCCGTATGGTGGCAGAAGTTTACAGAGATGGTAAAACTCACCACATTGAGTTTGACACTGGTAAACCTACCACAGAGCTAATTATTACCAAAGGCAGTCCGCGCGAATCCGGTACCTCTATTACTTTTTACCCAGACCCATCTATTTTTAAAGAAACTACCACTTTTGATTACAACTGGGTGTCTAATTATGCTCGTCACCAAGCCTACCTTACCAAAGGTATTTTAATTACCGTGTCAGATGAGCGTACTGGCGAACACGAGTCCTTCTATTTTGAAGGCGGTATCAAGAGCTATGTCAAGCGTCTCAATAATGGCAAGGAAGTCCTCTCTGATGACATCTTCTATGTAGAAAAACAGGTTAATGATACCGGCATCGAAATCGCACTTCAATATAACGATACTTTTGCCGAAATCATGAAGCCATTTGCCAATAACGTCCTTACCCCTGATGGTGGTATGCACGTAGTTGGTTTTCGTACCGGTCTCAACCGTACGATTAACGATTATGCCCGCAAAAACGGCCTCTTAAAGGAAAAAGAAGACAATCTCACCGGTGACGATATCAAGGAAGGCCTCACCGCTGTCATCTTGGTTAAACTCCCAGATCCGCAGTTTGAAGGCCAGACCAAAAACAAACTCGGTAATCCAGAGGTTCGTGGTTACGTAGATAAGGTCATGACCGAATATTTCGGCTACTATCTTGAAGAAAATCCAGCTATTGCTAAGAAAATCGTCGGCAAAGCCACTCTTGCCGCCCGTGCTCGTAAAGCCGCCCGTGCTGCTAGAGACAACGTTATCAGGAAAGGCGCTTTCGAGGGGCTAAATCTCCCGAGTAAGCTCGCCGACTGCTCCTCTAGAAACGCCGAAGAATGTGAACTCTTCATCGTAGAAGGTAACTCCGCTGCTGGTTCCGCCAAGGAAGGCCGCGACTCCCGCATCCAAGCCATTCTACCTCTTCGTGGCAAGGTGCTAAATACCGAGCGTGCCCGTCTAGACAAGATGCTCGCTAACGCCGAGCTCGTCTCTCTTATCAAGGGTCTAGGCGTAGGTATCGGCGACCAATTTAACATCGAGGGTCTTCGCTATCACAAGATTGTGTTTATGACCGATGCCGATGTCGATGGCTCTCACATCTCTACACTTCTTCTTACATTCTTCTTCCGCTATATGCCGGACGTTATCAAGGCGGGCCACGTTTACTTGGCCAAGCCACCTCTATTTGGTCTCATTAAAGGCACAGGGAATGGTCGCAAAATAGATTATATATATGACGAGGAAGCCTTAGAGAAGGCACTTACGGACAAAATCGCCGAGCGAAAAGCCCAGGGTGTCAAGATAGACGAAGAAGCCGAACGCTTCAAGCAGGCTGGCTACACCGCCCAGCAACGCTTTAAGGGTCTTGGTGAAATGGACGCCTCTCAACTCTGGGAGACCACAATGAATCCAGAAAATCGTATTTTGGTCAGAGTTAATATAGAAGATGCCGAAAGGGCCGATGCCATCTTCTCTAAGCTCATGGGCGACCAAGCCGAACTTCGTAAAAACTTTATTCAGGCAAGAGCAGCATCCGTTGATCTTGACGATTTGGACTTTTAAGGAGGAACCATGGCAGAAGATAAGAATATTGATAAGAATCCTCAGGAAATACCTTCTGAGGACAATAAAGACTTGGCCATAGCGGCCCGGAGCGTGTCCGAAGAAGGTGTTTCTGAGAATTCTACCGAGAAGGGTATTGAACTTCGTACCGTCGAGAACACCATGGAGGACTACTTCCTTCGTTACTCTTTGTCCGTCATCGTAGACCGTGCTCTCCCTGATGTTCGTGATGGTCTCAAACCCGTCAACCGCCGTATATTATATGCAATGAACAAAAACGGCTGGAAGGCCCCACATGCCACTGTTAAATCCGCACGTATCGTCGGTGAAGTCATGGGTAAATACCACCCACACGGCGATTCATCTATTTATGACTCTATGGTGAATCTCGCTCAGCCATGGAAAATGCGCTACACCCTCGTAGAGGGCCAAGGTAACTTCGGCTCTATGGATGGTGACGAAGCCGCAGCTTCCCGTTATACTGAGGCTCGCCTCGACAAGGTCGGCGCCGAGCTCCTAGCCGACATCGAAAAAGACACCGTAGATTTCCGTGATAACTTCGATGGTTCAGAAAAAGAGCCATCTGTACTCCCATCTGCTGTGCCAAATATTCTCTTGAACGGCCAGATGGGTATCGCCGTAGGTATGGCCACCAACATCCCGCCACACAACCTCGGTGAACTTGTTGACGCTACCGTCGCTCAGATTGACGATCCAGAAATCTCCCTCGAGGGACTAATGAAGTATGTCAAAGGTCCAGATTTTCCAACTGGCGCCGAAGTTTACGGTGGCGCACCAATGAAACAAGCTTACGCAACCGGTAAAGGTTCCGTCGTAATCCGCGCTGTTGCTAATATTGAAGAACGCAAAAACGGTCGCTACAATATTGTCATTACAGAGGTTCCTTACGGTATGAGCAAGGAAGATTTCATCGAAAAAGTCCGCGATCTCGTGCTTGCTAAGAAGTTAGACCACATTGCCGATGCCCGTGACGAGTCTGCCCGCGGTAAAGTTCGCGTAGTCGTAGAGCTAAAGAAGGATGCTTTCCCAAAGAAGATTTTAAATCAACTTTACAAACTCACCCCACTCCAGACTTCATTCCATTATAATATGCTAGCACTCGTGGACGGTATCCAGCCACGTATCCTTGGTCTCAAGGAAATCTTGGCAGAGTTCATCAAACACCGCCAAAAGGTGATTCGCCGCCGTACTGAGTTTGACCTTAAGAAAGCCAAAGAGCGTGCGCATATCTTGGAAGGTTTGAAGATTGCGCTTGATAACATCGATGAAGTCATCAAGACTATCCGCGCTGCCTATGACGATGCTGATAAGCAACTCATGAAGAAGTTTGGTCTCTCTGAAATCCAGGCCAACGCTATTCTTCAGATGCAACTTCGCCGTCTCCAAGGGCTCGAACGCGACAAGATTGAAGAAGAGCTTAAAGAACTCCACGAGCTTATCAAGAAACTCGAGGCAATTCTTGCAGACGAAAAAGAAGTCCTTCGCGTAGTCAAAGAAGAGCTTATCGCCATGAAAGAAAAGTACGATGATCCTCGTCGTTCTAAGATTATTAATCACGAGGTTGGTAAATTCTCCGAAGAAGAACTCATCCCAGAGGAAGAAAGCGTCATCCTGCTTACTTCAGAAAACTACATGAAGCGTGTTCCGCAAAATGACTTTAGGAAGCAAAACCGTGGTGGTAAGGGCAAACGCGGTATGACTACCAAGGAAGAAGACGTGATTGCGCAAATTTTGACCGCTAACTCACATGACTTCCTCTTATTCTTTACCAATCAAGGCCGTCTCTTCCGCATGAAAGCCTACGAAGTGCCACAGGCCTCTCTGACCGCCAAAGGCACAGCTGCCGTCAATATGCTTAATATGCATCCAGAAGAAAAAATCACTGCTATTATCAAACAGGGTGATGCTGGCGCCAACGGCTTCCTCTTCATGGCCACCAAGAAGGGAACTATCAAAAAATCTGCAATAAAAGATTTCTTTAATATCCGTTCTAATGGCCTCATCGCCATCAAACTCGACGCTGGCGATGAACTCAAGTGGGTTAAAGAGACCACCGGTGAAAACGATATCGTGATTTCTACTTCGGCTGGCCAAGCTACTCGCTTCAACGAGAAAGAAGTTCGTGCTATGGGCCGCTCCGCTATGGGTGTCCGCGGCATGCGCCTTCGCCCGAAGGACGAAATCGTAGGCATGGACGTAATTACCGATCCAGGCCAGAAACTTCTTGCAGTTTCTGCCAATGGCTATGGTAAAGCTTGCCTAGTGTCCAACTTCCCACCTCACAAGCGTGGCGGTGTCGGCATCAAAGTAGCTGCTGTTACTGACAAAACTGGTCCTATTGTAGCCGTTCATACTCTAGATCCACTCGCCAAAGAAGTCATCATGATGTCCACCAAGGGTCAGGCTATCCGCGTAGCGATGAAAGAAATCCCTACACTCGGCCGCGCCACCCAAGGTGTCCGCATCATGCGTATGAGTGATGGCGACACCGTGGCCTCCATTGGTATCGTTTTACCAGAAGAGGAATCGGAAGACGCCAAAACAGAGTAAAACAATAAGCCTAGGCGGAATAAAAATAAGCCTAGGCTTTTTGATTTTTAGCATAGACAAAATAGAGGTTTACCACAAGCGAAATAAAAATACAAGTGGGGGGTTGTAATTTTTGTCAAAATGTGCCTATACTCCCCAAAATTAACATAATGAAAGGAGTGTATGGAGAAAAAACACCTTCTACTAATATCAACTTTAATACTTTTTGGAGCAAATTTCGCGCTAAATTCTTGGCCCGCTTCAGCCGTTATTGAAAAAGATGGCAAAAATTATTGGACCATTGAGGAAATGGAAGCCCTTAGCGCAAATTTTGAACAGGAAATATCTGCTACTTGCGGAGATGATTTTATGTGCAGGGACGAATTTAATATGTCCTTATGGGAACGGGGTGAGGATTATCGCGCGATGAGCTCATTCGAAAGTATGCCACTCCATATCACAGCAGTAAATCCTAGTAAAGGTACATTGCGAGTAATTTATTACGACCAGGAAAAGAACATGGAGCACATGGGAATGTACGGGAATTATCCGTTGCTAGATCTCTTTGTAGTGCGTTTCGACAACGGCTATTATACTACTAATGCCTCTCATGCCCAAATGTTAAGGAGTGGTAATATCGCCCCAGAAGTTCACCCCGTATTAAACGAAACCGAAATTAAAAACGGGCCAAATTGGCTTATCCCTAACACGGAACAGGAATTTGCCTTTGAGGATGCTACGATTTCCGATAACATTCAAAACTCACTCTACATCTATTATGAGACTGCGCTTTCGGCATACGGAAACATTGTTGATTATTCATCTTGCGTTGCTTCAGACGAATATCATGATGGTATGGAGTGCCGTCTATTTTTCAGCCAAGGAGGCGCTAGATATTTGCCATTTGCCGTAGAGAATGAAGACACGCCGGTGATAATTGAACCTGCAACCGAAAAACCTACAACCGAGAATCCTGCGACCAAAGAATCTACAACCGAAAGTTCTGCGGCCGATTCTAAGGGTGAGTCGGCGACCAAGCTAGAAGAGATTATACCCACTACTCCGAATACAGGCGTCGGAACCTGTAAAACCGAAGCCGATTCCCCTTGGTGGCTAGTCGTTTCTTTAATAATTGGCAACTTTTTGGCAATATGGTGGTTAACGCCGGCCAAAAAGCCAAAAAAATCGTAGATTTTTTGAAAAAAAGTCTTGACAAGACTGGTACCATTTGATAAGATGGTATCAGTCTTAAAGCTGCGAGAACTTATTTTAGTAGTCTTGAGAAATATTTTAACAATTTAGTTGTGCAATTATTTGATAATTTTTTTATCAATATCATCGTCAGTTTATTTTTATGTTGAACTATGTTCAAACACTTTAATGGAGAGTTTGATCCTGGCTCAGGATGAATGCTGGCGGCGTGCCTAATACATGCAAGTCGAGCGGTAACAGGGCTTCACCGTGTTCTTGACGCACTTGGCCATAGAGCAAGTAGCTGATTTCGAGAGCACAGTGAAGCTGCTGACGAGCGGCGGACGGCTGAGTAACGCGTGGGAACGGACCCCAAACTGAGGGATAACGCACCGAAAGGTGTGCTAATACCGCATATGATCTTCGGATTAAAGCTTTCGAGCGGTTTGGGACTGGCCTGCGTACGATTAGATAGTTGGTGAGGTAAAGGCTCACCAAGTCGACGATCGTTAGATGGTTTGAGAGGATGATCATCCAGACTGGGACTGAGACACGGCCCAGACTCCTACGGGAGGCAGCAGTAGGGAATCTTTCACAATGGGCGAAAGCCTGATGGAGCAACGCCGCGTGCAGGATGACGGCCTTCGGGTTGTAAACTGCTTTTATAAGCGAGAAATATGATGGTAACTTATGAATAAGGACCGGCTAACTACGTGCCAGCAGCCGCGGTCATACGTAGGGTCCAAGCATTATCCGGATTGACTGGGTGTAAAGAGTTGCGTAGGTGGCAGGGTAAGTAGATAGTGAAATCTGGTGGCTCAACCATTCAGACTATTATCTAAACTGCCAAGCTCGAGAATGTTAGGGGTAGCTGGAATTTCTAGTGTAGGAGTGAAATCCGTAGATATTAGAAAGAACACCGATAGCGTAGGCAGGCTACTGGGACGTTTCTGACACTAAGGCACGAAAGCGTGGGGAGCAAACGGGATTAGATACCCCGGTAGTCCACGC
>JAZNWC010000008.1:0-8760 GCA_045593145.1 Candidatus Nanosyncoccus sp. | reverse complement strand
GAGGGCGAGAACGGTAGAAGTAAGGAGAATAAGGCCCTCTGGAATCATGTTGATGAGGGCGGCGACGGTAGAGGTAACGGCAGAGGCGGTGTCGGCTTCGGTACGGAAACGCGCCCAGAGAAGCAGGGCGCCAATAGGGATAAGGGCGATACTGATGTATTTAACGATATTGTTCATGAGTTTAAAGAGTTTGGAATCGGCAGTTTTGATGGTGGTAGCAGAAGCTTGGATTTTATTTAGGGAGTTTTCTTCGCCGACGTGCTCTACCTTTGCTTTAGCGGTGCCGGCCACCACGAAGCTACCAGAGATAAGTTCGTCACCTTGATGTTTGGTGATATTTTCGGCTTCGCCGGTGACGAAAGATTCGTTTACCTCTATGGTGCCCTCAATGACGGTGCTATCGAACATGACTTGGTCGCCAAGAGAAAGCACTACGGTGTCACCTTGTTTTACTTCTTCTGGGGCGATTTGAAAAGATTTGCCATCTCTTAGAACGGTAGGTTTTTGTTCGGCGATAAGGCGCATTTTGTCAATGATTTTTTTGGCGCGAATTTCGTTAATAATAGAGATGAGGGTGTTCGCAAGTGCAATCCAGATAAAAAGCATGTTTTTGTAACTGCCAACAAAAATCACCATTGCAGCCAAAATAGCATTGACGAGGTTAAACAGGGTGAAGGTATTTTTGAAAATAATGTAAGGAATACTTTCTTTTTTCATCTTCTTCATTATATCACAATGGATATTGTTAAGGCCCGCTACGATTGATTTTTTCTCTGTTATATGATATAATCTGGGGCAGAAAAGTAGGTTTTCGTAACTTAAAAAAGGGGGGTGCAAAATGAGATATAACATAGAAGAAATAGTTAAAGGTTTGGAATCTGATGATAGACATGTTAGAAAGGCATCGATACTGGCATGCACTGGGAATAATCAAGATGATGCCAAAATGCGAAAAAATTGGTTTGAATCTTCTGACGCTAACAAAATTGCGGCGGCTATCGTAAATTCACCGCATTGTGGTTGTTTTGAAGGACTGGACACCGTGTTGGAGGCGATTAATCACGACTACGATTATGGTTTTGCGGAGAAATTACTTCTTAAAACCTATAAAAAATCGTCTTCTTTGATTTTTGATGAATATCCGCCTGAGCTTTATTGCCGTTTTTACAGCGCAGAGTTGATCCGAACTGCAGTTTACGATTCTATAGTAGTTTCGAGTTCTAGAAACAAGAAGATGATTGAGAGCAATGAATGGTATTTGAAGCTCTATGCGCTCTATGAGGCCACGAAAGCTCCTGGGGTTTTGGATTTTTGCCAGATTGCAGAAATTTTGACTTCTTTTGGAATGCCAAATGAGGTTAATGAGGTTGCGGCTGAAGCAATTCGGGCCCTTAAAGTTCCCCTTCCTGCCCTACAAAAACTATATGACCGCGCAAATAGTATTCATGAACGAATTCTTATAATGCGCGCCACAAAAGGTCGCATAGATGGATCGCTGGTTTTTGATCCAAACAACCTGTCTGATGACGAGATTCGTGAATGTGCTGGATTACATTTTTCTGATAAAGTTATTGAAAAGTGGCGTAAGGGGACCGAAAAGGAAAAGGCCGTGGCAATGAATGTATTAAAGACCCGCCCAACACTCCCCTCTGTTATTGTGCGATCTGGGCTTTTATCGCAAAATCTCTTGGTGCGTGAAGCGGCCGCGGAGTACTATTTTAGATATGGGGATGAGGAAAAACCTTATCGTACTTTTTTCCCTGCTGATAAGGTTTACAAAAAATGTGTTGGAAATGTGATCGTTGAGGGACATATTCCTAAAAAAGCGACTGTCCGAGAGTCCGCATGCGGCGGGGGTAGAGCTTCGGCTTTTATTACAAAAAAGGTACATGGTACTTCTTTTGGGCAAAATATCGGAATTGCATTTTATAACTGCAAAACCGTTTATCGTCCTAACAATATCATTTATTGTACAGGTTTTGATGCGAGTTTTAATGAACATGGCAATGGTTTCCATTTCTTTAATTCATTTGAAGAAGCTCGCAAATACTATTACTAACCTACTTTTCTTGGCCTGCCACCCGGCGGGCCTTTTTTTGTTAATAAAAATAAGGCCGCTATGAGGCGGCCTTATGGTTTTGTTGCTGTTGGCGATGAGTTTTTTTGGCTTTTGCGACCTTTGATTTTGGGTTTATAATTCTGTAACCCTTAGATATAACAATGCCGAGCACAATCATACATGTGCCAATAGCTATGGATTCAGTTTTTTCGTATCCTGGCAAACCTGCAATGTCTGACCTAACCATAACTATTAATAGCACTATGGAGATTAGATTTAGGCTATAGCCTAGTATCCTTTCCTTTTCTTCCATCAGGAATGGGATAGCCATTCCTGCAGCAACCACTATTATAAAAAGAGCTAACATTTTCTACCTCCTCCCCCTGTTGGGCAAAAAATAATCGTGCATACCATTATAGCACGAGCGAGTTAAAAAGTCAATGGTCTATTGCTGCTTGTGGAAAACGCGGCCAAACCTACGGGTGGTTTTGTAAAGCTTGTATTTGGCTGGCTTTTCAACGATGTCATAAGTGCCAGCATAGTGGACGGGGTAGCCACCGAAAGATTTTTTGAATTCGGTAAAGCCGTACCAAGGATGGGATTTTGGCGCATCGTCGGGGGCGATACCCCAAAAATCGAATTTTTTGATTCCCTTTTCTTTGGCGTCAAAAATGGCTTTGGTGAGAAGTGCTACTGTGGCAGGGAGTTTTTTGTAATCTGTGTCAGCGGCGGACTGCATGTAATAACGAGTGTCGTTGTGGTCGAAAAAGAGGCTGGCAGCGATAACCTCGCCATCTTTTGGCAAAGATGGGTCTTCTTCTTGGGCTTCTGGGCGGTAGTATTTGACTAAATATAGAGAGGCAAAAGGCTGGGAGAGCTCTTTTTCAAAATAGTTTTGGCTAAATGTATTGAGATTTTTAGACTTGAAGAGCTTTTCTTGAAGACGGACAAGCTCTTTGATTTTTGATAAATCTTTGGTAACTTCTACAGAGAGGCCTTTTTTGGTATAGGTGTTGTATCTAGTACGGGTGCCTTGGGAGAAATTGGTGATGATTTGGTCTTTTTCGGCAGTGAGGTCTAGTACCCAAGTGTCTTTTGGATCTAGGTCTTTTGATTTTGCGATATTTTTAGGGGCGTAATCCGTGAAATTTTCATCTTGGGGTTCGACACGAATAAAAATGGTATTTTGCTCTTTTGCTAATTTTTGAAGAGATTTGTAGGCGTTTTCCCAGCCTGTTTTACCCGTATAAACTGGACCATAAGGCAAATAAAGATAATTCCCTACTGGGGTGTGCTTTAAAATCGCTAGGTATTGAAAATCCGCGCCTTCTTCAAAGAAGCTGGTTTCGTTTAAATCGTTCTGGAGTTTTTGCCACTCCTTCGTCTGCATTAATACTGCGTTCATACCTCTATTATACCATGAAAAACTCGTGATTTTTCTTGACTGCTTAAGCGTTTT
Source organism: Candidatus Nanosyncoccus sp. (assembly GCA_045593145.1). Taxonomy (GTDB): domain Bacteria; phylum Patescibacteriota; class Saccharimonadia; order Saccharimonadales; family Saccharimonadaceae; genus Nanosyncoccus. Next base: position 5,242 of record JAZNWC010000008.1, on the reverse strand, counting down.
ATTTTATGCGTAAGCAGAAAACTCGGCTCTGGGGAATCTTCCCTGGTCGTTTACATTTTTTCTCCCAACTGGCGGGTTGCCAGTGGTTACTTTGATTTTAGCGTGAGCGAATTGGTTTGTCAAGTGGGTTGCTAGGCGTGCGGCTTGCTAGGCATAAGGGGAATAGGAAAAGAATTATTTATAATTTTTGTGGAAAAGTTTGGGGAATTGGTGTGGAAAAAGAAGCACCTTCTGAAAAAGTGCTATAATGAGGGCATGGCTTATATACGAAAGTTTAAGACTACTTCGGGGGCGACGGGGGTGCAGGTGTGTTACAAGGAACAGGGAAAAATTGTGCAGACAGTACACATTGGGTCGGCAACAACAGAGAAGGGGATTACAAAACTCCTGCGGCGTGCCAAAGAGATAATTGACGAAGACAAAACCCCGCTGTTTAATCTGGATGAGTATAATAGGAAATAACTAGAGTTCTTTGGCGACCTTGCACTGGGCGGCCAATTTGTGATCTAGAGTCCAGAGTGGGGCCTCGCCAGAGATATTGGTAGCTGCGGCTAAATAGCAATCTACGAAAGAGAGCTTGGGATGTTTTGTATAGAGGTAGAGGGCGTCGGTGACGAGGCCTTTGTTACATACGAGATTAGAAATTTCCATCACTGCTTTGATTTTTTCCGCAATTACTTCTCTTGAATAGTGATAAACACTGGTAGAAAGCACATAGACCAGCTCCATCATGGCTGCATCTTCAAAAACAAAAAGTTTTTCTTGATTAGAAAATAATTTTCTGGCTTTTTTTAGCAATTTTTCATCGTCACGCGTGATCAGCCTGACCATGATATTGGTGTCTATATGCTCGATGTTGTGTTTTTTGCCGATTAAACCCATGTGTCGTTCTCCAATGGGTGATTTTTTAGCTCTTCCTCTACGATTTCGCTAACCGTCATGTGCTTGGCGCGAGGATCTGGCTTTGGGGTGTGGTATTTTTCGTCAATTGCGTCCAGTTTGGCCATAATTTCGTCGAAAGTTGGCTGTTTTTTGAGGGTGATGGAATTGGTTTTTTGATTGACTTCGATGTCGAACTTGGTGCCGGCGTCGAGATTTAGGAGCTTGCGCACAGAGCGGGGAATGGTGATTTGCCCGACCGAGCTAAGAGTGAGAGTCTTTGGTTGCATTTTAAAATCCTTTGGTATTTTTAATTTGTGATAATTTTTTAATTATTATATTTGTTTTAATTTTAGCAAATAATAAAAATTTGTCAAGAGTGGAGAACAAAAAATAGCCCCTTTTTGATGGAGCTATTTTTTAGATTAATTCGAGTTCTTGTTTGAGGCGGGAAATGAGAGCCTCCTTTTCTCTAATGGCATCCTGAGTTTCTTTGACTAGGTGTTCTGGGGCTTTTGCGACGTAATTTGGGTTGGCTATGCGGGCATTTAAGGCATCTAGTTCGCGGCCAACAGAGAGGATTTTTTCGGTAAGAGAATCTCTGTATTCTTTTACGACCTTTTCTGGGATGTCTAGGTAGAGCTCGTGGTTAGCCAGGGCAAGGCGAAGGCCTCTAGGAGCGCAGTCTAGCTTGGTGATAGCTGGAACCTTGGTGAGAGACTGAATCAAAAGCAAATTGTCTTCTACGAGGCTGTCGTTATCGTACATGAGTGAATATTTTTTGGCGTTATTGGTGCCTGGAAGGGCCGTGAGAGTGGTTCTGGCTTCAGACACGATAGTTCTTATGTTTTCGAACTGCTCGGCGCTTATAGCGTCAAATTTGAGCCTCTCCGGCCAATTTGCGGTGGCAATAAAGCCGCTAGTCCAAGAAAGGTTTTGCCAAATGGCCTCGGTAACGAACGGAGCAAACGGATGGAGAGCGATAAGCAGCGCCTCAAGAGTGGTTTTTAGGAGACTGGCGTTTTTGTAAATCTTTTGGCTCTCAATAAACCAGTCTGCGTATTTGTCCCAGATAGTTTGGTAAAGGGAATCGACAGCTTCGGCGAAACGATAGTTTTTGATTGAGTTCTCGACCTGGTCTAGGCAAGCGTTGATTTCGCGACAGATCCAGTCTTCGCCCATGTTTAGAGTAGTATAAGAATTTGAAGTAGTGTTTTGCAATGTCCTCGGCTCGCGATCGTCATTTTCACAACGATTCGTCCTACAGCTCGCGGACGACGTGACCTCCGACTCGCTTCGGGAATCGTTGTCAAAATGACTGTCGGCGCCTGCGGAATATTGCAAAACGCTATCTTCAGATTCTTCGTCTACGATATTCTGCACTAGTCTGGAGATGTTCCAGAGTTTGTTGCAGAGGTTGCGGCCGGCGATGACGGAATTCTCGGAGAAGGCTTGGTTCATGCCAGCAGAGCGACCTTTTATAATACCAAGGCGGAAAGCATCAGAGCCATATTTAGTGACGAGGTCCATTGGGTTGATTACGTTACCTTTACTTTTGCTCATCTTTTTGCCATGAGCATCAAGCACCATACCGTGCATGTAAACTTCTTTAAATGGCACCTCACCGGTGACATAAAGGCCCATCATAATCATACGAGCGACCCATGCAAAGAGAAGGTCAGCGCCGGTTTCCATGACGTTCAATGGGTAATATGGGTTGAGGTTTTCTTCGGTCCAGTTGGTACAAACGATTGGCCAGTGAGAAGAAGAGAACCAAGTATCGAAGGTGTCTTCATCTCTGATATATTTAACGCCGGCTTTTTCAATCTCTTTGAGGTTGGTGCGGCGGTCAAAAATCCAGTCTGGCTCGTCGGTGGCGGCATCGTCGATTTTCCTAAACATTGGGATAGCGATACCCCAAGGGATTTGGCGAGAAATGTTCCAGTCTTTCAAGTTTTTGAGGTAATTGACGAGAACGCGTTTTTTGTTCTCTGGGTGGAATTTGATTTCGTCGTTTTCGAGATGCTCGATAGCGGTTTTGGCGAGTTTTTCGACATCGACAAACCATTGTTCTTTGAGCATTGGCTCGATTACGGTGCCGCATTTGTAACAGTGAGCCACATTGTGGACGATTTTTTTCTCGCCACGGAGAAGGCCTTTCTCTTCGAGATCTTTTAGGACTTTTTTGCGACATTCGGCAGTGGTAAGGCCCTCGTAACCCTCTGGCACGTTAATCATTTTGCCATCTTCGCCGATAACCTGGATGCGCTCGAGATTGTGGCGCTCGCCCACCTCGAAATCGTCGTGGTCGTGGGCTGGAGTAATTTTCACCGCGCCAGTGCCATATTCTGGGTCGGCGTGCTCATCGGCGATGACTGGGATTTCGCGGTCGGTAAGGGGAAGATGGACCGTCTTGCCGATGATGTCTTTGTAGCGAGCATCGTTTGGGTTGACGGCCACAGCAACATCTCCAAATAGTGTTTCGGGTCTAGTAGTAGATACTACCACTTCTCGGGCCGCGTCCGCTCGGCCCGTCGCCACGGGCGAGCGGCGCTCGTCCTCGCCTTGCCAGGCTCCGGATTCCCTCGAATCGGCAGTATCTACTACCTGATACGCGATGTCCCATAAGGAGCCTTTTTCGTCTTCGTGCTCGACTTCGATGTCGGCGAAGGCGGTTTGATGCTTAGGACAGAAGTTTACAAGCTTTTCACCTCTGTAAATGTAACCATCGTTCCACATTTTTTCAAAGGTGGAATAGACGCGGTCGATGACGTTTTCGTCTAGCGTGAAAGTAAGGTCGTTCCATGAGCAAGACGCACCGAGAGCGCGAAGCTGAAGCTCCATATTGCCGCGTTGCTCGGCTACGAAGTCCCAAACTCTGGCGTAAAGTTCGTTGCGGTCGAATTCGAAACGGGTGTGGCCCTCTTTTTCGAGATTTCTTTCGTAAACCACCCAAGTTTCGAAGCCGGCGTGGTCAGCGCCAGGGATATACCAGGTGGATTTGCCCTTTAAACGGTAGTAGCGGATAAGGGAATCTTCTAGAGCGATGGTGAGGCCGTGGCCGATATGGAGATTGCCGTTGGCGTTCGGCGGTGGCATGACAATAGAATAGGTGTTTCTTTCGCCCTCTCTATCGTCGGTGCCGTTACCGTCATCGTCGGTCGGGACAGTAGGGATGGTCGGGATAAAAACTCCGCTGGCTTCCCAAGCTCCATAAATATCACTTTCAAATTCCCCCGGTTCATAACTACTAGAAAATCTCATATTTATATCATAACACAAAAGTCGGCGCAAGGGAACAAAGCGGGGCTAACAAAAATAGCCCCGAGGGGATATTTTTGTCTGTTCATTATTCTTGCTCTTGGCGTTTTTCGGCAAGGCGGGTTTTGAGGGTGATGCTTCTTAGACGCTTGGCATAGTCTTCTTCGGATTCACCTTCAAGACGGCGATAGTTGTCTTCTGGAGTGAAGGTTCTAGCTTCGCCAGTTTCGCTATCCATGTTTGTTTCTCCGGAGAATGGGTTGGTGTTTCTATTTTGTTCCATGGCGCCAAGATACTTTTGGATGTCTTCGTCTTTGTCTAGGAGAAGACGGCCTTGTTTTTCTAGTTCGCGGATGCGGGCTTTGGCGATTATAGCTTGCCAACCTTGGTCTTTCTCATTCAATAGTTTAGAATATGAATATGCTGGATAAAGACCACCTATATGATATATTTCTTCAAAAAACTCAATTGGCATATAGTCTCGATCATCAAAGAAGTAATCTTCGACAGATTCAGGAAGTTCACCGAGATATCCCAACTCGTCTTCATTAAAATCTTCGTTGTTTTGTAGTTTGTCCGCTATTTTTTTGACATATTCGGTATTTTTACAGCAACGCGCAAGTCTATCCACACTATAGAAACTATCATTCTTTTCTTCTTCAAATTTCTTTTTTGCGAATTTAATTTTATTTTCTCTCCATTTATTAAAACCTTTTAAGTCTTCCTCGTTATTTGCGTCCAGCTGTCTAAATCCCTCTTTTTGGCCTGTTTTCATATATCTATCGACGTTAAAAATAGACCTTACATCTTCAATTTTTAGTTCTTCTGCTTCTTTTATTGCTTTTTCATCTTCCTCTAACCAACGTTCTTTGTATTCTTTTGCCTGTTCGTAGTATTTTTCGGCGATGGATGGGTCTCTTTCGGTTTCTTCCGTGTGCTCTTTTATATGTTCTTCCATATGCTCTTCGAAGCTTGGCATTTTGGAGAGTGATTCGGTTTCGTTTGTTACGTTTTGCTCACCCGGGGTTTCGTTATTGTTTGGAAGATTTTCCATTTGTTTTACCTCACTTTTCTTACATAAAAGATATATTGCTTTTATGAT
>JAZNWC010000007.1:0-34960 GCA_045593145.1 Candidatus Nanosyncoccus sp. | reverse complement strand
TCTAGTACCGTAGCTAGCTCTACCAACGCACGGAACCTCAACTTCAATTATGGCGGCGTCAGTGCGCAGAGTAGCAACAACCGGTACCTCGGCTGGGCTATCCGCTGCGTTGCCGAGTAAGGCTCCCGGCACTTCGCCGCTCCAATCACCTACTTCTCAATGCTTAATCTATTTATTTTTGTGCAAATAATAACGTGAAAGAAAATCGTCTTTATATTTTGTGAAAGTATCATTCAAAATACTTTCGCGGATTTTGTTTACTACTTCTACGACAAAATGTTCATTGTGAATAGAGGCAAGGACTTTGGCGGTAATTTCGTCAGTTTTAAAAAGATGGTGAAGGTAGGATTTGTTGTAATTTTTACAACATTCGCAATCACATTCTGGCATTAATGGAGTAAAATCGTTTTTGTACTTGGTATTTTTGATGTTAATGCGGCCATCTAGAGTATAAAGAGAACCATTTCTGGCCATACGAGTAGGAGCAACGCAGTCAAAAGTATCACAGCCGTTTTCGGCGCCAATAAATAAATCAATCGGCTCTTGGCCCATGCCAAGAAGATGACGAGGTTTTTCTTCTGGCAAAATATTATTTACAGTTTGAAGCATCTCGGCCATACCATCAGCCACAAAAACGCCGCCGATGCCAAAACCATCGACATCTTTGCCAACGCAATACCTCGCAGATTCCGCACGCAAATCATTAAACGTGCCGCCTTGAACAACAGCATAGAGATATTGAGGCTGGGGGTGTTCAGAAACTCCTTTCTCGGACACGCTCCGGGCCGCTATGGCCAAGTCTTTATTGTCCTCAAAAGGAGTTTCCTGAACACCATTCAACAATCTATGGTGCTCTTCAACGCAGCGGTCGAGCCAGCGGTGGGTACGGTGCATGGCGTCTTCCATGTCTTTTTTGTTTTCGGATTTTGCAAGTTGATCGAAAGCCATGTGAATATCAGCGCCAATCGCCCATTGAGCCTGCATACTAGATTCTGGCGTCATTTCAAATTTGTCACCGTTGATATGAGATTTGAATTTAGCGCCGTTTTCGGTGATTTTTACGTCTGGCAAAGAAAAGATTTGAAATCCGCCAGAGTCGGTAAAAGTAGGCCCGTGCCAACTACAAAATTCGGCAAGGCCACCGGCGTCTTTAATTAAATCCGTACCGGGAGCAAGCAATAAATGATAGGTATTGGCGAGAATTGCCTGGGAGTCAAGTTCACGCATCTCTTTCATGGTGAGAGCTTTGACCGTGGCACGAGTGGCGGCACCGACAAAACACGGAGTTTTGATGTCACCATGCGGGGTATGAATGACGCCAGCACGCATGAGGCCAGATTTTTTCTCAATATCAAACTTTAACATATAAACATCGAATCCCCGTAGCTTAAGAAATTGTATTTTTCTTCGATGGAATGTTCGTAGGCATTTTTGAGATGGTCCCAGCCGGCAAAAGCGGAAGCGAGCATGAGGACGGTAGACTTTGGCGCATGATAGTTAGTGAGAAGGGCGTCAACCAATTTAAATTCGAAACCAGGATATATAAAGATATCATCTTCGCCTTCGGTTTTGCCAGTCCTCGCATAATATTCCAAAGTACGAGCTACTGTGGTACCAAGAGCTACGATTCGTTTGGCATTTTTAATAGCTTCAATTGTATCCTCTGGAATGTGGTACCATTCTGAGTGCATTTTGTGATCTTCGATTTTGTCGGAACGAATTGGAAGAAAAGTGCCAAGGCCAACATGCAAAGTAAGGTATTTAATAATTACACCTTTTTTGCGTAAACGTTCGAGTAAATCTTCGGTCATGTTGAGGCTGGCGGTTGGCGCAGCGGCAGAACCCATATTTTTGGCCCAAACAGTTTGATAGCGTTTTTTGTCTTCTTCGGTCGCGTCGCGATGAAGATACGGCGGTAAGGGAACGGTGCCGTATTTTTCGGCCAAGTCGGCTAATGGCGTGCTAGATTCTACTTCGGCAATACCGTTGCCGAGAATCTTTGTGACCACAATATCGTAAGATAATTTGTCGCCTTCATGGAGTTTACCGCGATACATGACGCGTTGAGGTTCGTTGCCGTGGCGTTCCAAGACGACGAGTTCGCGTTTGCGGCCGTCTGATAGTTCGCAAAAAAGACGCGATTGCATGACGCGAGTATCATTCAGAATCAAAACATCACCAGGATTTAGATATTTATCCAAGTTTTTGTAATAGTCGTCAATAATCTCGCCAGTTTTGCGATTTAGAACGCAAAGTCTAGTGGTCCCGCGCACTTTGGGCGGGAATTTAGCGATGCGCTCTTCTGGCAAATCATAATTATAGTCCGAAACTAACATATTATTATATTATAACATTTTTTGCGTCTTTTTCAATCTGTTTGCGATAGCGGTCTTCTTCGGAAAAAATACAACCGCAGTATTTTTGCATATACAGCCCGAGTTTGCGAGCTTTGTTTTGCCCATCACGGAAGCCAACACGAAAATCGTGATACAAAAATTCTATTCCATAAGCCTCGGCGAGACCTTCGCAAATTGCTTTTAGGGCTTCGTGCTTTTGATATGGCGACACCAAAAGGGTAGTAGAAAAAGCATCATAGCCGTGTTCTTTGGCATATTTGGCAGTTTCGGATAAACGTTTGATATAACAATAATTAACGCAGCGATTCTCAATATCGCTAGCTACATTTTTGCAAAATTCATCGAGACCGTAATCTTCTTTAAAAATCGCTTTTACATTAATACTTTTTGTATAATCTTTTAGGCAATCACGGCGAGTTTTATATTCTATATATGGATGAATGTTTGGATTATACCAAAAAACGGTCGGCTCGATATTTTCGGCGCGCAAACTATCAATACAATATACACTGCATGGCGCACAACACGTATGTAATAATAATTTCATCCATTATATTATAACACAAACGAATAGCTATTTTTCGACCGCGCTTCTGGCCGCTCAGGCCAAGTCTTTACGATCTCAAAATAGCTATATCGTTTGTGTTTTGTGGTATAATATACGCATAAAGGAGGTTTATGTCTAAAACGATTGAAACGGATTTAAGGACGTTTGTGAAGTTTTGGTTGGTGCCGGTGGGTATTTTTGCAGTAATTTTCTTTTTGTACCAAGCATTGACTGGGCTTGTGATTATTGGTATTTCTATTTTCCTAGCACTTGCGCTCAAACCGTTAGTTCGCAAAGTTAATAACTTTTTTAGTAAACATTTTGGTACCGAGAAAAAGCACCAGACCGTGTCGGCGGTACTAGCCTATATGATTGTAGTTTTAGTGATCGGCGGGATCTTGGCGACTATTGGACCGGTGGTAGTAAACGAGACTTCCAAATTTATCCATCAATTCCCGCAAACTTTCCAAGATAGTTTTGGTGGCTGGGAGGGTATCAATAATTTTGGTAAGTCTATCGGTATAGAAAATCTCCAAAGCGAAATCACTAACGCGTTCACCAATTTTTCCAACAATATCTTTGGCGCTCTTGGGTCTAATTTGGTAGACAACGTCAGCAGTATCGCAGATGTAATTATGAAAATCGTGCTTGTGATTGTTTTGACTCTACTATTCCTGTTGGAAGGGCCGAGTCTATCCAACACGCTTTGGAATAGCATCAGCGATGGCGATGAGAACAAAAAACCAATACAAGTAGCAAAACGCGTAGTAGCGAGAATGGCCGATGTGGTGTCTACTTATGTTTCGCGCCAAGTAATCGTAGCGATGATAGACGGTATGGCGTCTGGGCTAATTGTATTTTTGCTTTCACTGGCTTTTGGATTCTCGCCAACCTTGGCAATTCCGATGGGTATGACCACAATGATTTTTTACCTAATCCCGATGTTCGGCCAGTTTATTGGTGGCACACTCGTAACGTTAATTTTGGCCGTGTCCACACCAATTGCGGCAGTGATTTTTGCAGTAGTATATATAATATATGCGCAGATCGAAAACAATGTGATTTCGCCAAAGATTCAAGGAAACGCTTTGAACTTACCGGCCGTGATGATTTTGTGTGCCGTCGTGATTGGCATGTATATGTTTGGTTTGCTTGGCGCAATTATCGCTATTCCGATTGCGGGTTGTATCCGTGTTTTGATTGATGAATACCCGAATATTAGAGCCGCAAGGAAATAAATTTTCAAAATGAAAGAGAAAGAAAAAAGTAGTATTTTGAAGAAAAAGCGTGTCCGTAAGATTGTCATGTTTTTGATTTTCATTGCGATTAATGCTACGGTAATTGCGATGACGGCAATAAATGAATTCGGTAGTTCTAAGAACGCCGCCGAACTTTCGGAAGTAAAAATAAATTGGTGGTTATTAATTCCGGCAACATTATGCTTCATCGTGGCACTTTTTGTGGAGGTCTGGAAATATAAATTGATGATTCGGGGGATGGCGGAGCCAGGTGCATTCAAAAAAAATGAAGATTGGAAATTGGCGCGCCGCACAGTAATACTCGGACGTTATTATGACAATATCACTCCGGCCGCAGTGGGTGGACAACCATTTCAAATTTATAATATGCGAAAAAGTAAAAAGCTTACCACTGGTGCAGCTACGGCAGTGTCGATGTTTGGTATGATCTCAATTCAAATTGCATTTATTGTAATTGCGATAATTTGTTTTGCGTTTGGAAACCTTGCGCAGGAAAACGCGGCGCTCCTGACTTTGGCATGGCTAGGTTTAATCTTTTATGCATTTTGGCCAGTGATGGTAGGAATCGCAACGTTCTTTCCAAAACTTACTACCAAAATCATTACTTTTATCGTGAGAATTTTGGCGCGGCTGAAGATTGTTAAAAATCGTGACGACGCCATACGCCACGCCGAAAAAGATGTGCGAGAATATGCCCAATCCATCAAAATGATTTTAAAAACGCGTGGACTTTTTGCTAAGACGATAATAATGTCTTTGGCGTTCAATACGCTAGTGGCGATGATTCCGTGGTTTGTACTCACGGCTTTTGGTGGCGATGTAAACTTTTTCTCGTCTATTGCGCTGACGATTGCCGTGATGGCGGCAGTATATTTTGTGCCAACGCCAGGTAATTCTGGTGCGGCAGAAGGTACGTTCTATGTGGTATTTTCGGCGCTTTCTACTGGCTATGTATTTTGGGCAATGCTAGTATGGAGATTTTTCTCATATTATATATATATAATAATGGGGCTGGTCGTCTATTTGATAACACAACTAGAAAAACGAAAAGGCCGTCATGCTTAAGTTGCTGCGTTTCTTAAAGCCATATTGGTGGCAGGTATTGATATTGGTGTTCCTGACCGGCGCGCAAGTTTACACTACGCTACAACTACCATCCTTGATGGCGGATATCATCAACGAGGGAATTGTAGCGGGCAACGCAAATCGAATTTGGCAAATCGGCCTCTTAATGGTGGCGCTGGCGATTTTTTCGGCAGTATGTTCTTTGGCTTCCGGATATTTGTCTGCTAGAATCGGTGCGTTTTTTATTCGCGATGTACGTGCCAAAATTTTCAAAAAAATTATGATACTAAATACTTCGGATTTGGAGCATTTCAGCACGGCTTCGCTCATTAACCGTACTACGAACGACACAAACCAAGTGCAACAAACCGTAGTGATGATGCTTTCTTTGATGTTGCATGCGCCACTCTTTTGTGTGATTTCTTTGATTATGGCGATCCAGACTGCGCCAGACATGAGCTGGATTATTGCGCTAGGCATCGCGGCGGTGATTGGTTCGGTGGTTTTGATTATGTCGCTCGTAATTCCAAAGTTCAAGATTTTCCAAACTTTGGTAGACCGTGTTACTTTGATTACGCGCGAAAATTTAACTGGTCTAAAAGTAGTGCGCGCATTTAATAAAGAAAAATTAGAAGAAAAAAAGTTTAAACAAACTAATGATAAATTAACAAAACTTTTAATTTATATTGATAAAATTTTGGAATTGCAAAATCCACTTATAAATATAGTATTGAACGGGTTGACGCTGCTTTGTACTTTTGTGGGGATTACTTTGCTGACAAAAGATTACTCGTACCTCGGCAACATGACGGCATTCGCGCAATATGTAACTTATGTAATGATGTCGTTTCTTATGCTTTCAATTTTGTTTGTGATGTTGCCACGCGCAAATGTGTCGGCAGGAAGAATAAACGAGGTCCTAGATTCCGAGCCAAAAGTGCATTGGAAAGAAAAAACTATTGGCGTGCCGGCAAGTACGCCGTCTGTTGAGTTTAAAAATGTAGATTTTTATTATACAAGTGCGGGTGAAAAAGTTTTGGATAATATTTCTTTTGTAGCAAAAGCGGGAGAGACAACGGCATTTATCGGTTCTACTGGTTCGGGTAAATCTACTTTGATAAATTTGGTACCAAGATTTTATGAGCCGACGAGTGGGGAAGTTTTGGTAAATGGAATTAATATTAATAATTACGAAAAAGATGATTTGATGAAACGAATAGGCCTAGTACCGCAACACGGAATTTTGTTTTCTGGCACCGTAGCGAGCAACATTCGATTTGGCGCACAAGCCGCAACGGACGAGCAGGTAAAAGAAGCCGCAAAAATTGCGCAGGCCAGTAATTTTGTAGAAAAAATGCCAAATGGCTATAATTCGCATATTGCGCAGGGCGGCGCAAATGTTTCTGGTGGGCAAAAACAACGTTTATCTATCGCGCGGGCGATTTGCAAAAATCCAGAAATATTTATATTTGATGATGCTTTTTCGGCGTTAGACATGAAAACAGACGCAAGATTGAGAAAGGCTTTGGAGCCGATAGTGAGCGATGCGGTGGTTTTGATTGTAGCACAGCGCATCAGCACCATTAAAAACGCAGATCAAATCGTAGTTTTAAATAATGGCAAAATCGTAGGCAAAGGCAAACATTTGGAACTAATTAAAAATTGCGAAATTTACCGAAGTATCGTAAAATCACAACTTTCCGATAAAGAATTTGCGCGCGAATTGAAGGAGGCTCATGCATAATAATATCATAGGCAAGGGTCAAGCTAAACACGGGCGCCAAACTTTTCGTAAATTTGCAAAATCCATTAAAAAATTTTGGCCGGCAATTTTGATTGCAGTGATAGTTTCGATTGGTTCGGCGCTCCTAGGGATTTTTATTCCAAAAATTCTGGGCGAAATGACCAATATCGCAATCGCAACTTATCCAGAAATCGACATGGATGCGATTAGCGACAAGGCCTGGCTGATTGTGGGATTGTTCCTAGGCTCGGCAGTATTAAATTATTTGCAGGCATATATTTTGGCAGTAGTAACCGCGAAATACACCGCCAAACTTCGCGAGCAAATTATTGATAAAATTATGCGTCTGCCGATTTCGTATTTTGATACACATAAATATGGTGATGTGCTGTCGCGCATGACAAATGATATTGATGTGCTCGTAACGTCACTGTCACAAGAAATTGCCGACGTAACTTTGAGCCTCACTACACTTATAGGTGTAATTGTAATAATGCTGACAATTTCGGTGCCACTCTCATTAATATCTTTTGTAGTCGTGATATTATCCGTGCTGGTAGTAGGAAAAATCACCACCTATGCGCAAAAGTTTTTCTTAGAAAGACAAAATATTCTTGGTACATTAAATGCGCGCGTAGAGGAAGATTATGCTGGGCAAAATATCATCAAAATTAATTCTTATGAAAACACGGCGGTTGATGAATTTGGCAACATCAATAATAAACTCACAAAAATTACATTAAAGTCACAATTTTTGTCTTCTATCTCGATGCCGGTAACGCACATATTTACTAATCTTGGATATGTAGCGGTATGCATTGTAGGCGGTATGATTGTGATGAATGAGCAAATGACAATTGGTAATATCCAGGCCTTTGTGCAGTATGTATCGCGTTTTAACCGCCCGATTACCGAAATCGCTTCTACGGTTTCGACGATTCAGGCTTTGCTAGCATCGGCAGAAAGAATTTTTGAATTTTTGGAAGAGCCAGAAGAAGCTCCGGACCCAGAACCAGCCATGGAGCTAAAAAACGTAAAAGGCGCAGTGGAATTTCATGATGTTTGTTTTAGCTATGACAAAAAGCGCCAGATAATCAAAGATTTTTCAGTAAAGGTAGAGCCAGGAATGAAAGTAGCAATCGTAGGGCCAACCGGCGCCGGCAAAACTACCATTATCAATCTTTTGATGCGTTTTTATGAACCGGATTCTGGATACATTACAATTGACGGTGTGCCGACGCGCGACATGAAACGAGCGGATGTGAGAAAATTGTTCGGCATGGTGCTTCAGGATACGTGGCTGTTTTCTGGTACGGTGGCAGATAATTTGCGCTATGGCAAACAAGATGCCACGATGGACGAAATTATCAAAGCGGCAAAACTTAGCAACGTAAATCACATTATTGAGGCTTTGCCAAAAGCTTACAAAACCGAAATTTCGGAAGATAGCGATAATATTTCGGCGGGCGAAAAACAGCTCGTAACGATTGCGCGAGCGATGGTGGCGAACCCGCCAATGATGATATTGGATGAGGCAACTTCTAATGTAGATACGCGCACTGAGCAGCTAATCCAAGATTCTTTTGAAACTTTGACTAAAAAACGTACGTCATTCGTAATTGCGCACCGACTTTCTACGATTAGAAATTCGGATTTAATCTTGGTGATGAAAGATGGCAAAATCGTAGAAAGCGGAAATCACGAAAAATTATTAAAAGAAAACGGGTTTTACGCAGAATTATATAATTCGCAATTTGCGGAGAATTAGTATGCACGAGAGTTGGAAGCCATTTTTGAATGAGGAGTTTAATAAACCGTATTTTAAGGAACTTGCTGATTTTTTGCATAATGCGTACGAGACCAAAACGATTTTTCCACCAAAAAAGTTAGTGTTTTCGGCTTTTACTACAGACTTAAATAAAGTGTCGGTTGTGATTTTGGGACAAGATCCATATCACACGCCGGGCGCCGCTGAGGGTTTGGCTTTTTCGGTGCCGAGCAATCAACCAATTCCGCCGTCTTTAATTAATATTTATAAAGAAATTGACGATGATATTGGTAGCCACAAAAATCTCACTGGGAGTCTGCGCAATTGGCAAAAACAAGGCGTGCTGCTTTTGAATACTGTACTTACGGTAGAAGCGCACAAGGCCGGTTCGCATCGAAATAAAGGTTGGGAGATTTTTACTACGGAAGTTATCAAATATCTTAATAGCACGCGCCCGCATTTAGTTTTTATTTTGTGGGGTCGCGATGCTAGAAATAAAAAATCTTTGATTGATACTTCGCGCCACCTAGTTTTGGAGTCTCCACACCCATCACCGCTTTCGGCTCACGCTGGATTTTTTGGCAACCATCATTTTAGCAAAACTAATGAATTTTTAAAATCACACGGCCTGCCAGAAATTGAGTGGTAGAAGTGTTATAATATATATAATATGGCAAAATTATACTTTCGCTACGGCGCAATGGGGTGCGGCAAAACTATGCAACTTCTGCAGGTTGCGTTTAATTATGAAGAGCGTGGCCACAAGGTCTGCGTGATAAAGCCCGCGACCGATACTAAAAATGGTACAAAACTTTTAACGCGCATTGGTCCAGAAAGGGAAACTAATTTTTGTTTTGACCGCGACACGGATTTGTATAAAGAAATTTTAAAAAACTATAGCGGCGTCCATTGTGTTTTGGTGGACGAAGCACAGTTCCTGGCCAAGAAACAAGTAGACCAGCTGATGCAAGTAGTGGTACGGCTAAATATTCCGGTGATGGCGTACGGACTTCGCCTCAACTTTCGCCGCGAAGATGGCGGATTTGAGGGTGCTACGAGGCTTCTTCAAATTGCCCACGAAATTGAAGAGCTAAAAACTATTTGCGAATGTGGGCACAAGGCTACTTATAACGCTAGATTTTTAGACGGTAAACTTGTGGCCGACGGTCCAGACATCTTGATTGATGATGGCAAAAGCAACATTGAATATCGAGCGCTTTGTCCAGCGTGCTATGAAAAATATTTGGAGGAAAAATAATGTATATTGTAATTGAAGGCCAAGATGGCACTGGCAAATCTACTCAAGCCAGACTTCTAGAAGAACATTTTAAAAAACAAGGCCGCGAAGTCGTAGTGATGGACGAGCCAGACGGCGAACTCCCGCAAGCCCATGACCTTCATGACATGATTTTGACACGCGGCTATGATTTGGAGCCTATTACTAACGTAGCATTATTCACTGCCGCACGCGTAGAATTATGGAAAAAAATCGCCGAGCCAGTGCTTGCACGCGGTGGCGTAGTAATTTCTGCCCGCAACTGGTGGTCTACTTTGGCTTATCAAGGTTATGGTGAGGGCGTTTCGCGCGGTAAAATTATTCGCCTCACTAAGGAACTATTGCCGAGCCGCTACGTTTCGCCAGACCGCGGTTTTATTTTGACGGTTTCAGACAAAGTCCGTTTGGAACGTCAAAAAGGTCGTGGCAAAGCTACTGAAACTTTTGAGGCCAAGCCAGACGAATTTCAACAAAAAGTCAATGCCGCCTATCCGCATATTGCCAAAGAATTTGATGTTCAAATGATTGATGCAGTTGGCACTATTGAAGAAGTTTTTGCGGAAATTTGTAAATTTTTGTAAAAATTAAATCCATTTAGATAATCTAGCGTATTCTTCAGAATCTTTTGGATAAGAATCTAAAATGTCTTCAACGTAAGTTTTGCCGTTTGAAAGATTTAGAGTTTCGACTTCTGGCATAGAAGCGAGCAAACGAATCACGGCTTCGTCGGTCTCGACGTTGGTCATGGATTTTGTGGGGTCGGTAGAATGAGAATGGACGCGAAGTTCGCGATAGACAAAGCGTTTGATGCCAGCCTGGAGACAATGTTTGAGACAGTTATCACAAGTAGCGACGCGATTATAAATTGTACAGCCTGCCAAATCTTGGCGAGCATAAATTAGGGCGTTCATTTCGGAGTGAATTACAAAATGATATTTCATTGGGCGCTCGCTTAGAGTCATTTCGGACTCGTCGGCGCCGCGAATTAGACCGTTAAAACCAACGGAAACTACGCGCCGGTTTTGGTCTACGATGACGCAGCCCATTTTGCTTGACGGGTCTTTACTTTTTAGCGCAACCGCTTCGGCGATTTTCATGAAATACTCGTCCCACTCACTTTGTTTGCTACTCATTTTTCCTCCAATCTACCCCTATTATAACATAGAAACCAAGGTGGGGGGTTGAAATTTTTGTTGCAATGTGCCTATAATCTTGCAGCATTAAAATAAGGAGTAAAATGCGAGGAAAAATAATGCCGTGGGTGGTGGCAATAGCATGCGGAATTGGCCTGTTTCCGCAACCAAACGCACAGGCCGAAAGTTGTCCGGACGTGCGCATAATATTTGCGCGCGGGTCTGGTTCGCCCATGGAAGGCGATGGCAACTACGATAGTTTTAAAAATACTATCGAAACAAAATTAAAAACTACGTCCTTAACTTACGATTTCGTAAATTTGGACTATCCGGCCGTGGGCGTGAATGACGTAGGTACACTGCTTGGCGCATATTTTGGCGCGGGTGAAGCCTATGCTTTTGGCGAGAGCATAAATACTGGCGTAGGAAAGTTGGTCAACAAAGTAAACAATACAAAATGCGCAAATACCAAATTCGTGCTAGGCGGATATTCGCAGGGGGCAATGGTAGTATCAAAAAGTTTACCAGAACTAAATGCTGACAAAATAATTTATGCCGCGACTTTTGGCGATCCAAAAATTTATTTGCCAGAAGGCGAAGGCGTCATGCCAGCGGCGTGCCGTAACCAAAACTTGTCGGATTATCGTGCGTATGTACCGGACTGTTACGCATACGAAGGGTTGCTGGGGTCGTATCGGCCGTATCAGCCAGAAGATTTTGCCGGTAAACTTGGTACTTGGTGCAACAAGATGGATATTATGTGCAGTTCGCATTTTGGTATTTCAAATCATTTGGCTTATGTGTCGGATAATTTGTATGAAGATGCCTCGCGCACCATTTTTAACAAAATCGCTGAGACGTTTGGATTAGAAAAAACCGCCACTTCGCCGCACGACACAGCGATCGTGATTGATTCGACTGGCTCGATGACAATGTTACTCGAAAAATACAAAGACGAAGCTCTACGCTTAGCTCAAAAAACTTTAGCGAGCGGCGGGCGCGTAGCGCTTTATGATTATCGTGATTTAGATGACCCATATCTACCAAAAGAACATTGCAATTTTAAAACGTGCACGCTAGAAATTTTTGAGCAAAAATTGAATGAAATTAATGCAAACGATGGTGGTGATGATGAAGAATCATTGTTGTCTGCGAGCTATGCTGTTATGAACAAATTAAATTGGAAACGCGGCTCCACTAAATCTTTGGTGGTGCTAACGGATGCTGGATTTTTGAACCCAGACCGAGATGGAATTACTTTTGACGATGTCGTAAAACTTAGTAAAGAAATCGACCCGGTAAATTTTTATATTATCACCGGCCTAGACCAACTAGAGAATTACGCACCACTGGCGGAGGCCACCGATGGTAAAGTAATTTCTATTTTTGACAACTTGAGCAAACTAACCGACGAGATTATGGAACGCTGCGATAGTTTGCCGCGCGTGGAGGAAAGCGAGGAAAATTTCGCAAAGCCTATTATAAATGTAGTGAGTGCGGAGCAAGAGGAAACAAACATAAAAATTAAATTCGAAACAAATGCGGTGCGAACCTTGGTGGTAGTAAATGACGCAGTGCTTGGCGTCACGGAGGAAACAGAAATCACGATTAGTGATTATAAAGGTGGGCAAATTAGACTGGTACCTTTGAACGAAAATGTGCGCGGAGACGGCGTAAATGTAATTCTAAAAAGCGCGGGCAGAGGCGGCGAAATAATGGTACCAAAAGCGCCGAACACGGGGCGAGCGTAATTTTTGGCAGGAAAAAGCCCGGCGATTTTACTCGCTGGGCTGATTGTCCCATGTTCCATCCGCGTCGGCATCGATAAGTTCGTACTTGGCGCCGTTTGCGTCTTGCCAGCTCATGGTAACGCTGACGAGGGCCACACTTCTGTTATTTTTACGAAGTGCGGCGGCTATTGTGGACGAAGCGAGACAATGCGTTAATTTTAACTTAGTTGTCTCTTTGACGGTTTGATTCTTGATGTTTGGCACATTGCCACCAAATATAAAACCTTCAATTAGTTCATCATCGTCGGTACGATATGTAGCGTAGATACTTAAATCCATATCCTCCGCAATCGATTCTGCGATGAGCGGGGCCTCTGGCAGCGATGCTTGCCAAAGCGCGTCATCTTTGACTAGCCGCCTGGTGGCTCTTGCTACCCTTGTCCACTCATCTAGCTCTTTCTCCATTTCTGGGGTTACGATTTGCTCGCGACGATGATTGGTGTAAAATATAAATCCCACCAATAGGACAACGAATAAAAGCAATTCCAACACAATGAGAAAAACCTTAAATTCTTTCTTGGTTAACGGTATCATACAGACCCCTCCTTATCTGTAAAAATTTTAATGTACCTCTTTTAATTATATCACACTTTTGATGAAAAGTCAATAAAATGGTGTTGACTGTAGTATTTTTGTATGATATACTGGTGTTCTAGGCTCAAAAAAATATAGAGCCTCGAAGTTTTAAAAACTTGGCTAAAAAACAAAAAAAGGAGGGTTTTTGTTTATGAAGAAAAGCAACAAAAAATTTACGAAGAAAGACAGAGCAGCCTTACAGGCAGAGTTTGATTTTGCCTGTGATTTGGCGAAAAATCCAGAGAACATTATGGAAGTACGTGAAGCTACACAGAATTCGTGGAAAGACTTGCTAATCGTATTTGACGCAAAGACCGTGATAAGCATGGTACATCCTATCTTCATTCTGCAGAATTACGATTTTTTGTGCAAAAGGGAAAGCTGGATGCGGGCTTCGCATGATTTCTTAAAAGACGTATTATCAGATCCGTTGTCGGATGAATTTAAGCCCATATTGCAGGACTATTCAGACGAATTAAAAGGGTTTGGTATCGATCCAGACGTATACGCTGAATCGCTTTTAGAGAACTATGCAGGAGACTTTGTCCGCGACTTGAACGGTTTACCAAATTTCATAAGTGCGGACAGACTTTTGAAAAGTATCCAGATAAGAGATTTCTTCGACGCTACCGGAAATCACTGTAATTTTAGTGATTTTCTTCGGAATTTTATTGATGCCGGCGGAGACGTGGCATTATTGGCGGATAAGTTTATCGATGAGATTGGGTATACATCGATCTATGAAGAGTTTAGTGCATTGTTTGACTTGCTTGAGGCAGGTTGCGACATCGATGTTGCATATCTTGCAGATTGCGTAGACGTACGCATTATCAATAACGAGGACAAAAATAGGTACTATAACATACTGAAGGAGCATGGGGCCGATCGAACGATTCTGGAAGACTTTGTCGCATAAATTCAATTAAAAACTTCGTAAAAAGCCAAGTTGAAAGGGGAGCTAGGGCTATAGCTCTCCTTTTTCACGCCTTTTATCCCTAGACTTTAGCGGAAAAAAGTGGTATAATAACCGTTATGATTTTGAACAAAGATAAGATTAGAAATGTGGCGATTATCGCGCACGTAGACCACGGTAAAACTACTCTGGTGGATGGGCTCTTGAAGCAGTCCCATACTTTTCGCGACAACCAGGCCGAGATGAGCCAAACACTCATCATGGACTCGATGGACCAAGAGCACGAGCGCGGCATTACGATTACCGCCAAACAGACCTGCGTGTATTATGATGATTATAAGATTAACATTATTGATACTCCGGGTCACGCGGATTTTTCGGGCGAAGTAGAGCGCACTCTCAATATGGCAGACGGCGTGCTACTAATCGTAGATGCACAAGAGGGCCCGATGCCACAAACGAAATTTGTTTTGCAAAAGGCGCTAGATTTAAAGCTGAAGCCAGTGGTGATTATTAACAAAATTGATAAGCCAGCGGCGCGTATTGATGAAGTTTTGTCAGAGGTAGAAAGTTTGTTTCTTGAGCTTGCGACCGACGAATCACAGCTAAATTACCCGGTTTATTACGCGATTGCCCGTGAAGGCCGCGCTGGCAAAACTACCGAGCTTGATGATGATTTGCATGTAATTTTTGAATCCATTATTAACGATATTCCGGCGCCATCCGTAGACCCAGATGCCGAATCGGCGCAACTACTCGTAGCGGCGCTTGCGGCTGATAATTATCTTGGCAAATATTGCATTGGTAAAATCTTCCGTGGCAAGCTCAAGAAAGGGCAAAGCGTAAAAATATTACAGAATGACACTATAAAAACTAGTAAAATTGACAATTTGTTTATTTATAAGGGGCTTGGCAAGGAAGAAGTGCCCGAGGCGATTGCTGGCGATATAGTTGCCATTTCTGGTGTGGCCGAAGCAAATATTGGTGATACGATTGCGACTGGCGATAATCCAGAGGCTTTGCCGACGATTGAACTAGAGGCGCCGACGCTTTCTATTTATATCGGGCCAAATACTTCGCCGCTTAAGGGGCGTGAAGGTGAATTTACAACTTCACGGCAAATCGCCGAAAGGCTTGAGCGTGAGCTAGAGACTAATATCGCTCTAAAAATTGAGCCAGATGGTCTTGGTTATAAAGTATCTGGTCGTGGCGAACTACATTTGTCTGTACTAATCGAAACGATGCGCCGCGAAGGTTACGAGCTAGAAGCGGGTCGCCCGGAAGTAGTTTACAAAGAAATTGATGGTGTAAAATGTGAGCCGATCGAAAATCTAACTATTGAAGTAGCTCCAGAATTTGTGGGAGCAGTATCGCAAGAATTAGGCGTACGCAAGGCCGAAATGAAGTCGCAAGAAATCACTTCTACCGGTGCAACTAGATTTGTTTACGAAATTTCTACCGCCGCGCTAATTGGACTTCGCAACAATTTGCTTACCGCCACCAAAGGCACCGTGATTATGTCTAGTATCCCATCTGGCTACCGCCCGTCTGAAGGTAAATACAAGCCAGAAAGAAATGGCGCGCTCGTGTCGTTTGAAGATGGTGTTTCTACCGCTTATGCACTTGATGCCGCACAAGCTCGTGGGATTCTTTATATTCCGCCACAAGTACCGGTTTATCAGGGTATGATTGTGGGCTTGTCTAACAAAAAGGATGATCTTGATATTAATATTTGCCGCGAGAAACAACTCACCAATATGCGGACACACGCGTCGGACGGAGCGATTCAGCTTACTCCATACACGCAACTTTCGCTAGAACAATGTTTGGATTTTCTCTTGGATGACGAACTTCTAGAAGTCACACCAAAGACCCTTCGCCTCCGCAAACGCCAACTCGATCCAATCAAGAGAAAGCGCGAAAACCGTGTTAATTGATACGCATTGTCACTTGCATGACCGAGAGTTCTTTGCGGAAGAACAAGCGGAAGGAATGCTAAAACGCGCGTCAGAAAATGGCGTCGAGAAAATTATTTGTATCGGCACTTCTCATGAAGATTCTTTAGCTGCGCGCGATTTTGCCGAATCTCATAAAAATGTTTACTGGACCTACGGCATCCATCCGGAAAACGCCCTTGAAATCGCTCAGAAATCCCTCGGAACGTCTGTTTCGGAGGCTCTTGTCGGGATAGGTGAGGTAGGGCTAGATTATCATTATGATGGGTACGATAGAGATGCGCAGATAAAGCTTTTTAATGAGATGCTACAACTTGCAAAAGATAATGATTTGCCAGTATCTTTTCATGTACGCGAAGCTTTTGATGATTTCTTTGGTGTGGTGGCAAATTTCCCAGAAGTAAGGGGTGTAGTACATTCCTTTACGGATAGCAAAAAGACCCTGAAGCAGATTTTGAACGAAACGGATTATTTTATAGGAGTAAATGGCCTTGCGACATATTCTACTTTGCCGACTCCACCTCTAGAGAGAATTTTACTCGAAACGGACGCTCCATTCTTGACACCTGTGCCTTTTCGTGGTATAATTAATGAGTGTGCCTATATTCGCAATATCGCCGAGTGGCTGAGCGAAAAATTAGGTGTGGATTTCAAGATTATAGAGAAAGAAACGACTGAAAATGCAAGAAAACTATTCGGTATTTAAGATTCCAAACTTCGCAGAGGAGAAAATAACTAGCGAAGAGGTCGTTCCTACGTCTGAAATTTTTGATGAATTAAACCAAATTGCAGAGGAGCTGGAGATATGCCGTTTAAGAAATTGCTAAATATGTCGCCGATTCCGGAGCATTATTCAAATAAATTTACCTACGACGAGCTTGTGAACGCTGAAAGCAAATACGGCCGTACGCTTTTTGGACCAATTCCGGCCGGGCACCAGAGAGAATTTTTTGAACATCGCAAAAACGTATGGATTTGGTACGAAAGTTGGGTAGACAAAGACGGCTTGGTCACAAACCAAACTATCCGTTACGAAGTACGTCCAGCAGGTGTTTACAAAAAAATCGCGGGGCAAAATTACCAAAAAATCGAAGGCAAAGAGCTCGATAATTTTCGTAATGCCGCCAAAACTTATCTAAAACTCGTAAAAACTAATTTGTATAATTAAAAAATTTTGTTACAATTAGCTTATGAATAAGAAAAAACTTTCGCTAATTGTATTTATTATCGGTATTATAACTTTGGTTGCTGGCGCCGTGATGCTGGTTCTTAATTTTGTAATCAAGCCAGATATGCGCGACGGGGAATTTTTGGTGGAAATAGGCCAGTGGGCAGAAGATGGCGCGGACGGAGTAATTTGGAACTTTACCGAGATTGGCAAGGGCAAACTCACCACCAATAACCACAAAAATGACTACGATTTTATTTGGTCGCTAGAAGGCGACACGCTAAAAATTGAGACGGATTGGCTTTATACCCTGAATAATGAGTATACATACAAAGTTAATCAAGGCGACAAAATTTTAACTCTTACCTCTGGTGAGGAAGAATTTATGTTCTCACCCTATGTCGAGCTCGACACCGCAGGTGGCGTTGATACCGAGGTTACTGAGGACAACTAATTCATCATCTGGAATCATATGAGTGGCGTGGAATTCTGCGCCAGCGAGTTTGTCTAGGCTCTCCAATGCCTTTTTGGCCATTGGATTGGTGGTAGAGCAGATAGAGAGCGCGATCAAAACCTCACCAAGTTTGAGATAGGATTCTTTGAAATTGGAGGTTTTATTTTTTACTTCTAAAATCGGTTCGAGCACGGCCGGAGCGATTAAATCTACTTCGTCTGGAATCTTGGTAATGACTTTGAGGGCGTTTAGCATGGTGCTAGAAATTGGGGAAAGGTAGCCAGTTTTTCGGCCCACGACGTACTTTTTGCCTACTTGAATACAAGCGCTTGGGAGATTGCCAGATTTTTCGCGTTTCATGTCGGCACATTCAGCTACGATGCGGTCGCCCTCGCTGATACCAAGCTCGTTCATCAGGAGTTTGATACGCTCTGGTACATCCTCGTTAACGGCGCCTTTTTTGAGGTCCGTCAGCGCGCGATAGTAGCGGCGAATGATTTCATCTTTGGCGGCTTTTTGGACGGCTTTGTCATCCGTGATACATTCGCCAATCACGTTTACGCCCATGTCGGTAGGGGAATAGTAGATGGTTTTGCCGGTGATACGAGCGAGGATTTCCTTTAATACCGGGAAGGTCTCGAGGTCGCGGTTGTAGTTGACGGCTGGAATGCCGTATTTTTCTAGGTGGAAATAATCAATCATGTTTTTGTCGGCAAGGTCGGCTGTGGCGGCCTCGTAGGCGATATTGACCGGGTGCTTGAGAGGTAGGCTCCAAACGGGGAAAGTTTCAAACTTGGCATAGCCAGCGTTGACGCCGCGCTTGGATTCGTGATAAAGCTGCGAAAGTGAGGTTGCAAGCTTGCCAGAGCAAGGGCCCGGAGCAGAGACCACTACAAGAGGCTTGGTGGTCTCAATATATGGGTTGGCACCGTAGCCCTCGTCTGACACGATGGTGTCGACATCGGTAGGATAGCCCTTGGTGAATTTGTGAAAATATGGCCTAATTTTGTAGTCTTTGAGTTTTTTGGCAAAATCTTCGGCTTTTTTCTGGCCATCAAAGAGGGTGATGACTACCGAATTTACCGTGATGCCTTTGCTACGCAAAAATTGAATTAAGCGCAAAACTTCGGTATCGTAAGAAATCATGTGGTCGGCACGGATTTTAGATTTTTCGATAGCGTTGGCGTTGACGCAGAGGATAACTTCCGCGTTGTCTTTTAACTCTTGGAGAAGACGGATTTTTAGGTCTGGCAAAAACCCCGGGAGGGTGCGCGCAGCGTGTTGATCGTCTATTAGTTTGCCGCCAAACTCAAGATAGAGCTTGTCGAACATCTTGATTCGCTGGTTGATTTTCTTTTTCTGAATTTTTAAGTATTTTTCGGCATCAAAACACTTTTTCACCGTGGACCTCCTGTTATACTTTTTATTTTAGCACAAAAATTGGATAAAAAATGGCTACTATATGTGGCTTTGTGATATAATACTCTGGTAACTTGTTGTTAGTACTTTTATACAGAGGGGAGGTCATAGTATGATTAGCATTGGTGTAGATAAGAGCGAGAGGACCAAGATTCTTGAGGAAATTGCAGACAAACGAATAATTCAGTCAACTCTTGAAGAGACGATTCGCGAAAAAGAAAAGATTTTGAAAAAGCTGGAGAAAGAGGCTTTTAAAATCAAGATTCTTCCTTGTACTTTTTATCTTCCGGCGTATGATACGATCGTTTGGAAGGGGGAAAGGTATAAACATTACGACATGGACTTGTCTACTTATTATGACAGTCGGGTGAAGCTTGGTGAAAATATCATCCAGGTTACTGAAGATTTAAGGAGTCGAATCCAACTTCTCTTGACCGAGAACAAGGGGCTCGAAGATTGGGCAGTCCTGGGAGTATTGTTACTTAGAACCTACAGTTCACAAATCGATGATTAATCATCAGACCTATTTACAAGGCGCCACTTTTTAACAGTGGCGTTTTTTATTTCTTCAAAAATATGTTATAATATTTTTATGATTTATTTAGATCACGCTGCGGCGACACCTGTGTCGCGTAAGGTTCTTATGGCGATGGAGCCGTATTTTACGGACCAGTTTTTTAATCCTTCGGCAGCGTATTTACCAGCCAAAAAAGTTGCGGCCGAGTATGAAGCCGCCAAAGGCGTAATCGCGCACGCGATTGGAGCCAAGGCGACAGACCTCGTGATTACTGCTGGCGCAACCGAAGCAAATAACCTTGCGTTTTCTGTTATAAGAGAAGTTAAATCTGCTCTTCTCGGACGCGCTCCGGGCCGCTCTGGCCAAGTCTTTACGGTCCTCAAAGGGCAGATTCCAACCTCTGTATTATACTTGGAAACGGAACACGATTCCGTTCGTAAGGTGGCGGAGCAGTATGGCGGCGAGGCTATCCGCGTGTTACCGAATGGCCTGATTGATATGGATGATTTGCGCGCCAAAATTACAGACAACACTGTTCTTATCTCTGTAGCGCTAGTAAATAACGAAATTGGCGTGATCCAGCCGATGTCCGAGATTGCCGGAGTGATTCGCGAAATTAAATTTGACAGATTAAAACGCGGATTAAAAACGCCGCTATACCTACATTCTGACGCTTCGCAGGCCTTGAATTTGCTAGACATCAGTGTGGCGAGACTGGGTGTGGATTTGATGACGTTAAATGCTGCAAAGGTCTATGGCCCAAAGGGCGTGGGAGCTCTATATGTTTCTCATGACGTAAAACTATCACCAGTGAACTATGGTGGCGGACAAGAAAAAGGCCTTCGCGCTGGTACCGAAAATGTGCCGGGCGTGATTGGATTTGCCAAGGCGATTCTTGAGGCAAAGGAGCACATGAATGGCAACCGCAAAAAATATGCTAAGCTTCGCAAGATTTTGCTAGACGAATTACAGGGGTATGAACTTATCAACAAAAAGCATACGCTTGACAATTTTGTGGTTTTGTGCTATAATGGTATAGATGCAGAGAGATTGATTTATCTCTTGGAAGACTTGGGGGTTTATGTTTCGACTGGGGCGGCTTGCGCGGCGTCTAAAGGGCAAAAATCGCACGTTTTAGCTGCGCTGGGACTTTCTGATTCTCAGATTGCTGGGTCGCTTCGTCTTACTCTTGGCGAGACAAATACAGAAGAGCAAATTCATGAGGCAGCCAAACTCATCAATGATGTTGTACGGATAGAAAGGGGGAGAAATGGATAAAGTTTTTGTAGGTATGAGTGGTGGCGTCGATTCAAGTGTGTCTGCTTTGTTGCTCAAAGAGCAAGGGTATGAGGTGGTTGGGGTTTATATGAAAAACTGGTCCAAGGATCTCCCGGGTATGAAATGCCCTTGGGCAGAAGACCTTGCCGATGCGAAGCGCGTGGCAGTGAAGCTGGGGATTCCGTTTGAGGTGTGGGATTTTGAGGATGCGTACCGCGAAAAAGTGGTGGAATATATGCTGGATGAGTTCAAAAAGGGAAACACACCGAATCCAGATGTGATGTGCAACCAAGAAATCAAATTCAAACTGTTTTTTGAAAAGACGATGGAACGCGGTGCTGATTTTATTGCCACCGGACATTATGCAAGAGTAATTGATGATGCTCTTGCCAGAGCCACGGATGAAAATAAAGATCAGACGTATTTCTTATATAGGATTTCGGAAGAAGCTTTGAAGCATACACTTTTCCCAATTGGGGAGATGCTGAAGCCAGATGTAAAGAAGCTTGCCGAGGAAAAAGGGCTTCATAATGCATACAAAAAAGAGTCTATGGGCGTGTGTTTTGTAGGTGAAGTGGGGATGAAAGATTTCCTGAAAGAATATATAGACATTAAGCCAGGCGAGATTCGCGAGATTGAGACCGAAAAAGTGCTTGGCTACCACGAGGGTGCGATATTTTATACTATCGGCCAACGGCACGGACTTTATCTTTCTGGTGTCGCCGGAGAGGTAAACGACGGTCTGCCATATTATGTGGTGGATAAAAACCTCGGCAAAAATATTGTCTATGTTTCCAAAAACTTAAACGACTCTCACATTTGGACGAAAGAGTTAGCGCTCCGAGATGTGTTTATGAGGGCTAACGCACCTGAGGATGTGCTAGTCCGCCTACGCCATCGTGCTCCACTTATTCCGGCTAAATTTGATGGCGAGACGTTAGCTTTTGAAAACGAGATAAAAAGACCCGCCAGCGGGCAATCTGCCGTACTATACGACGGCGAAGTTTGCCTGGGTGGCGGAATTATTGCATAAAAAAGAACCCCGTGGGGTTCTTTTCAATTATGCCATCATGATAGCGGCGTTTGCGGCAAGTAAGATGCCGGCAATGAGCGCTAGCGCCAAGATGAAGCACATATGAAATTTATCTGCGCCACTGATGGATTTGCATTTTTTGCAACAAGTTTTTTTGCAAGCTCCAGCTTTTGGAGCGGCTTTTTTCGTGGTTTTCGTCGCAGTTTTCTTTTTTGCTTGTGCCATTTTTATTATCCTTTTTATACTTAAGCTTATTTTACTACAATCTTTAAATATGGTCAAGGTTTACTATCCAAATACTGGAGACAAAGGATTAACTATGGGCATGTAAAAACCCGGGGCGGAGGCCCTGGGTTCTTTATTTTTTTATTATTGTAACGGCTTGACTTCGTCGGCCGTTTTTCCATCTCCAAAAGCTAAATTCTGGATGTTGAACACGTAACGTTCAAACATCAGCTCAAGTTCGGGAGATTTGCAGGAATCATGAGCTAACTCTCTGCCGATGATTCCTATGAGAGTGCCAAAGGCCAGCTCCGTGTTTTCGGACAACAGGTTTCCATATTCGCTATGGGTACGATGGTGAGCGACCTCCGTCACCCAGTCTATCGTGGTGTCTATTACCCAATCTTCATCATGGCTTAAATTCCAATCCAATACTACATCGAGCATGCCCTTAGGCATTTCCGGGAAGTTTCCGCTCAGTCGCTTCGACTCCCTATGAATAAAAAGTGCTTTCTCTTCTTCTGTCACTCTTATCACCTCCTTTGATTTTCTGACAGAAAAATCAGCGTACCATAACGCTATCTTTCTATTATACCACACTTTGTGAAAAAAATCAAGTTATGATATAATTTCCTCTATGGACGCAAACGAAATTAGACAAAAATTCTTAGATTTTCAGGTAAAAAAGGGGCATACGATTATTTCGCCGGCACCGCTAGTGCTAGAGAATGACCCGACTACACTTTTTACGGGGGCGGGAATGCAGCCACTTTTGCCGTATCTGCTTGGCAAAGAACATCCAGAAGGTACCAGGCTGACAGATTCGCAACCGTGTCTTCGTTTACAAGATATTGAAGACGTGGGCGACCCGCGCCACACCACCGTATTTGAGATGCTAGGGAACTGGTCCCTCGGCGATTATTTCAAGCGCGAGCAAATTGAAAACTTTTTTGAGTTTTTGACCTCTGAAATTGGGCTAAATCCAGAAAATATTTATGTAACTTGTTTTATTGGCAATGAGAAGTATGGCATCCCTCGCGACACCGAGGCGGCCGAGATTTGGCAAGAAGTGTTCAAAAAAGCCGGAGTAGAGGCTAAAATTGCTGAGATTGGCACTGCTTCTGAGGGCGACAAGCGCGGGATTCTTCCGGGTGAGCATATTTTCTTTTACGATGACCACGAAAACTGGTGGAGCCGGGGTGGTGGATGCGATTCTACCCCGATTGGCGACCCATGTGGCCCAGACTCTGAAGTGTTTTATGATTTTGGCGAAGACAAGCAAGACGTAGAAAAATACGGCTTGGCACATCCGGCGAGCGACGGGGCGAGATTTATGGAAATCGGGAACCAAGTGTTTATGCAATATCGCCGTGCCGAGGACGGGTCGTTTGTAGAGTTAGAAAAGAAAAATGTGGACTTTGGCGGGGGGTTAGAGCGTATTGCAGCGGCCGCGATTGGGAGTTTTGACGTGTTCCGTATCTCTCTGATGAAGCCAATTATTGATAAACTAGAAGAGATTTCTGGGAAATCTTACGATAATAATACTGATGAAATGCGCGTGATTGCAGACCATATCCGCGGTGCGTATCTTTTGGCGGCGCAAGGGTTGACACCATCTAATAAGGCTCACGGCTATGCGATGAGGAGACTGCTTCGCCGTGCGATTTTGCGTGCGCTAGACCTTGGCATCGCGTCGGACTTCTTGGCAGAGATTGTGCCAATTGTAGCAAATAATTATGCGGATTTGCCAGATAGTATTTTGACGAATCGCGAAAATGCGCTTGAGATAATGCTAAAGGAAGAGCGGGCGTTTCGCCAGACTTTAAATAAGGGTTTGAAAGAGCTCAAGAAGATGGGCACATCCCTTAATGGGGCGGATTTATTTAAACTGCAGGATACGTACGGGTTTCCGTTTGAATTATCGGTAGAGGAGTGCTATCGCGAGGGGATTGAACTGTCCAAAAATTACCGCGAGGAATTTGAAGCGGCACTCAAAGAGCAACGCGAGCGCTCACAGACCGCATCCAAAGGCATGTTTAAAGGTGGCCTCGAGGACCACGGTGAGCAAACGGTGAAATACCACACCGCTACACATTTACTACTCGCGGCTCTCCAAAAAATTGTAGATTCTAGTATTTGCCAAAAAGGCTCGAATATTACGGCTGAGAGAGTGAGGTTTGATTTTAACCTAGACCACAAGATGACGCCAGAAGAAATTGAAGCGGTAGAAAAACAAGTAAACGAATGGATTGCCGCAGACCTCCCAGTGGTATTTGACGAATATGACAAGGCTTACGCGCGCGATACGCTGAAGGCGCACGGGCAATTCTGGGAAAAATATCCGGATATACTAAAAGTTTATACGATTGGCGATTTTGATAACCCGGTTTCGCGCGAGGTTTGTGGTGGGCCACACGTAGAGCATACGGGCGTGCTGGGCAAATTTGTAATCAAAAAAGAAGAATCTTCGTCAGCCGGAGTGCGGCGCATCAAAGCGGTGTTGGAATAGTTTTTCGGGTTGCTAGGCGTGCGGGTTGCTAATTTCCTACACTACAGGCTCTAGCACTGGAGACAAAGGATTAACTACAGCTCCACTATTCTTTGTACGCGGAGGGTACGTGTACAGCAAGGTGCTGAACGGCGCCGGCTACAGCGGCTACTACTGGTCTAGTACCGTAGATAGCTCTACCAACGCACGGGGCCTCAACTTCTATTATGGCGGCGTCAATGCGCAGAATAGCAACAACCGGGGCAGCGGAAGGGCTATCCGCTGCGTTGCCGAGTAGGCACCCGGCACTTTCCCTTCTCCCCGCAGTTACCCACTAATGGAAAAAGGGAACTGCAAGGGCATTTATGCCCTTAATTTTGTAAAAGTTTGGCGAGCCGCGCGCGGAGTTTATTTTCTTCTGGAGCTCCAGCGAGAGTATCCACTCCGACACGAAGAAGCCCGAGCGCCGTAGCATAGGAATGATCCAGTTTGTTGTCTTTTGGCAGGATGAAATCTGGCAAATCAGCAACGTCGATGAGATGGATGACTGGACGACGCGAAAAAGCGAGATTTTTGTACCAGTCCGAAATGGCGAGAGTTTCTTGGAGGAGCGAGAGACTGGCTCCGCCACCGCAAAGCAGAACGCTACGCGGAAGCGAACCGTCCGCGCCAAAATCTTCGAGCGCTACTTCTACACCAGTGAGCCAGACCGACAAATTGCGCGAGAGAGCGGATTCTACTTTTGACTTTTCGCGGTCGTCCAAATCGCCAGAGTCAAAAGCAAGCTTTTTTTCTTCGGCCGTTTCAAAATCGAGACCCAGTGATTCGGCAACTTGGTGAGTAAAGCTGCGCCCGCCAATAGAAAACATTTTGGTACCTTCTACGCCGCCGTCCTCGATAACGGCAACATCAGTAGTGCCACCGCCAATATCCATTACGACGGCGGAAAAATTAGTGTCTAAATCGTCACCAAGGCAGGCGCGGCAAACGGCAAATGGTTCTACAGCTACGGTGAGTAAATCTAGATTCAACTCGGCGCAGACCTTTTCGATAGCGGCAACGTGAATCATCGGAGCAAAAGCGGTGTAAAATTGAATGGAGAGGTCGGAGCCTTTAAAACCGACTGGATTGGAGATTTTGTAGCCGTCTATGTTGAGCGAAACGATGGCAGAATTAATCAGGCGAACTTCGACGTTGTCGTTGCCGGTCTCGACGGCGACGGTTTTTCTGGCGACTTCGCCGGATTTTTGTTGAACTTTTTTGATGATTTCGTTCATTTCGGCTTCGGAAATCGGTTTGTTGGAATTTTTGCGAGTATAATTGACGGTGGTGGTATTGCCTTTGATGAGCTCGCCCGCGATACCGACCACAGTAGTGTTGGCGCGTTCGCCAGCCTGTTTTTCAGCCTCGCTCAAAGCCTCTTCGCAAGTAGCAACTACGGCTGGGATATCCGCCACGGCGCCAGCAAACATACTACCCTCTTTTTGTTTGGCTTTGCCAATACCGAGCACCTCGAGTTTGCCTTTTTTGTCTGGGCGCGCGAGTACGGCTTTGACAAATTCTGTACCGATATCGAGACCGAGGATTGTGTTCATGGTTAAATCATATCACAAATCTTTGATATTTGCCACTTGGTAAATTGTTTAATTCGTAGACACCAAACTTAGTTCTGTGTAGTTTTGTAACCCTATATCCCAAAGCCGCGAAAGTACGGCGGATTTGCCGATTGCGGCCCTCGGAAAGAATTACTGTATAGGAACATTTTGAAAGGCCTTCGTCGGGAGCGCTCGAGGGCGCTAGCCCAAGCTTTACTCCCTCCAAAGGCTCTTTCAAAATGTTCTTAATCACGCTAAATTTCGATGGGCCGTCATCGAGCATAACGCCGTAGTCCGAGATCATTTGTTGATGGAGGGGCTCCAGAGGTTTATTTAATTCTACTTCGTAAACCTTTTCTTTGTGAAATTTTGGGTGGGTCATTTGGAAGGCAAAATCGCCGTCGTTGGTGAGCAAAATTAGGCCAGAGCTGTCTTTATCTAGCCGACCAACGGTTTTGAGCTTTTGGTACTCTTTTGGCAATAATTCATACAGAGTAGGGGTGCTGCCCTGGGCGCGGCGCGAACAAACATAGCCTACAGGTTTATTCATCGCGAGATACAAGAATTCGTTAGAAAACGGTACTGTCTTATTATTATAGCACACTTTGCTATTTTTGTCAATCCTAGCGCCCAAAATGGCAGGTTTGTCATCTATGGTAACCTTGCCGGCGGCGATAAGGTCGTCGGCTTCGCGACGCGAAACACCGAGGCGTTCGGCAAGAAATTTATTGAGCCGGAGCTGCTGGTGGGAGTTGTTGTCCATAGTCTGCTATCTGTGGTGCCGTTGTTTGTGTGCCAGCCAAAGGCTCTGGCGCTACAGGCACTGGCCCCACTGGAGCTGGAGCTGGAGTTTCCGGGGTTGGGGCTGGAATGGTTGGAGCTGGGGCGGCTGGAGTTTCCGGAGCTGGGGCGGCGACTGGTTTGTCACCCAAAACTTCGTGGATGGTGTTAATTACGTCTTCGATGCCAACTTGGGATTTTACTAGGTAACGGTCGGCGCCGAGGCGTTCGCCACGAGCACGTTGGTCGTCGGAAGAAAGAGCCGTCATCATCACGACTTTGATATTGGCGGTTTCTGGAGTAGCACGAAGAATATCGAGCATGTCAAAACCGGAGATTTTTGGCATCATGACATCTGAAAGGATTAAATCTGGCTTTTCGCGAACCGCTACGGCGAGGGCTTCCTCGCCATCGCCCGCAGACACCACCTCGTAACCTTCGGCGGTGATACGGATACTGTAGATTTCACGGAGCGCCGCGTCGTCTTCTACTACCATTACTTTCATTGTTGTCCTCCAATTTGATTATTTATTATAGTTGTGTTTGTGGGTGCAGGTGGTGTCTGCGGCGATGCCGCCGGCGGAGCCGGTGGCGTAGCGGCCGGAGCAGGTTGCGTCGGAACAGGCTGGGCTGGAGCAGGTTGTGCTGGTTGCGCCGGAGCTGGTTGCACAGGAATAGGTGTCGGCTGTTTGGCAGCAAGAGCCTGTTGGTTTCTAATGACGATCATGCGTTTTTCGTATTCTTCACTACTGATACGAGGTAGGGAAACAAAGAAAGTAGAACCTTCGCCAAAGCCAGACTCGGCCCACACGCGGCCGCCCATCGCCTCGACACGCTGTTTAACTAGATATAAGCCTAAGCCAGTGCCGCCGATTTCGCGAGTGTCGCTATTATCCGCACGGTAGAATTTTTGGAAAATATGGCCAATATCTTCGGACGAAATCCCGATACCAGTATCAGTAACGTTAATCAGAACGCGGTCGCCGTCGCCACGCACATTGACATAGATAGAGCCGCCTTCTGGAGTGTATTTGATGGCATTATCGATAAGGTTATCCATGATTTCGCGCAGGAAATCTGGATCCACAAAACCATAGACTACCTGCTCTAAGTGGCGGGTATTGCTAAAGGTAGCTGGGTCGTCCGAGCCAAAGCGATAGCTAATTTTGGCCTCGCTGGCGCGCACGGTGTGGGCGTCGGAAATTTGTTTGACCGCACCGACCATTTCCATCGGTACAAAATGCGGGCGAATCCGACCGTCGTCTAGTTTGGTGACGTCTAGTAAATCTTGGAAAAGTTTACCAAGGTGTTTGGAGGCGGCTTGCGCGGCGCTTAAATAGCCACGGGCACGCTCATCGATAGTGGCAGTTTGTGGATTGAGCGACAAAGAAAGGTAGCCGTCAATCGTAGCAACTGGAGTACGCATTTCGTGCGAAGCGGTAGAAATAAACTCGGCTTGCTCGCCCTCTTCGGCAAGCTCTTTGGTGATATTGCGAAAAGTAATGATGTGGTCGCCCTGGCCGTTATTAGCCGGAATCACCGAAATCGCGATTGGAATAACTTTGCCAGACTCCATGCCAATAAGACAAGCAGTAAAATGTTCTAGTGGCTGATGAGTATTCATGGCTTGAATCAGAGGATTTTCATTTTCGGGAAGTTCGCGGCCTTCTTTGGATTGCAATTTCAAAAGTAAACCATAGTCTAGTTTGACGGCATTCTCAAAAGAACCACATTCTGTCATAGCAATAGCGGCAGGATTGATAAACTTGACCAGCCCGGCTTTGTCGGTAATGATTACGCCGTCGTGAATAGAATTCAACGCAACCCTAGCCAGTACGGCTTGGCCATTAGCATCTGAACTAGGATTTTTGTCACGTTTAAAAAGACTCATCTTATATTTATTTTAACACAAGCTTTAAAAAATGTGCTAAAATTAAATCATGAATAAAGACGTCGTTTATATTGAGCCAGAAGATGATATTACAGATATCATCACCAAAATTGAAAATACAAAAGAAAAAATTGTAGCCTTAGTGCCACCCAAAAAAGCCGGCGTATTTCGCAGTGTAGTAAATATTAAGTTAATTGCAAAAGCTGGGTTTACCTCAGATAAGACGATTGTGCTAGTTACCACGGATCCATCTATCATCAAACTTGCCGCCGCAACCAAAATCCCAGTCACCAAAAATTTACAGACCGCACCGACGATTCCTACTATTTTTGACGAAGAAGAGGAAGAAGTGGTCGCCAAAGAAGAACTAGTCGAAGACGGTGATGAGGTCGTGGCAGAAGTAGAGGTAGAAGAAAAGGCGGAAATAGAAGAAGAGGAAAAGGGCGAGAAAAAAGAAGAAAAGAAAGACGAAGAGCCAGAAGACGACGGCAAGAAAAAGAAAGGCAAAAAACTCAAAGAAGCCAAAGAAAAAGGCAAAGAAGCTGCCGATAATGTTAAAAAGTTTTCTCTAGCATGGTTTAAAGCTCACAAAGTCTTGACTATCTGTAGTATTGTCGGGGTTTTGCTTTTGATTATTTTCTTAATTTGGGCATTTGCAATCGCGCCAGCGGCCACTATCACCGTAGGCGTACACACTACGACTAGCAATTTTTCCAAAAATGTCACCTTTACCAAGAATTTGTCTGACGAAAACGTAGACGAAGGCAAGTTTTATCTAGATGAAAAGAAAATCGAAAACGAAGTAAAAGTAGAATTTGATGCCACAGGACAGAAAAACGTCGGCGAAAAAGCTAGCGGTAGTGTAGTGATTTACACTTATTTTAGCACCAAGGGCACAGTAGCAATTAATGCTGGCTCTACCTTCACGATTGGCGAGCTTACCTATTCAGCAAATGATAGTACATCGCTTTCTTGGGATGGCAATGCTTCTAAATCTGGTAGTGCTTGCGAAAATGACGATGTGATTTCTGGTGGCAAAGTGCAATGTTTGATTTCTGGTCGTGTCAATGTCACGGCAACTGAGCCAGGCGAGAAATACAATATTGCTGCTTCTAGTGCTGGCTGGAGGACAACCGCCAACGTGTCCGTTTATTCTGACTCCGCGATGTCTGGTGGTACCGATAGTATGATTACGGTAGTATCACAAGCCGATGTGGACGCCGCCAAAGAAAAATTAAAAATTGAGAGCGAGTCTGAATACAAACAAAAGTTACTAGACACTTTAGAGGAAGGCGCTTTCATAATTGATTCCAGCTTTAAACAAACTCTTGGCGACATCGTGTCTACCCCAGCTGTGGGTGAAGAAGTAAAAGGCGAGACAAAGCCATCCATCACCGTGAAGATCACCGACACGATTTTCTTGATTGATAAAACTAAGGTGGAAGAATTTATCAGCAAAGAAGCTCAACTGGCTGATAATTTCAAGATTTACAAGATGAACGACCCGTTCGTAGAAAACTTTACTGAAACAAGCGATGGATATACTGGCAAAATTAAGACTTCGTACACTTCTGGTCCAAAAGTTACTGAAAATGACGTAATTGAAATCGTTAAGGGCAAGGGTTTTGGCGAAGCACAGCACGACCTCAAAGATATTAACGGGATTGGTTCAATCAGAATTGATAAATCTTATCCATGGGTACTCTCTATACCAAGCGATCCAAACAAAATTACTGTGATTTTGGAAGTAGAGGAGTAGTCTAGTGAAAATACTAGGGCTAGACGTAGGTGAAAAACGGATTGGCGTAGCCAAAGTAGACACAAGTACACGGATTGCAGTGCCAGTGGGCACTATAGAGGTAAATGGTAGTGAGTGGGACGAATTGTCTAGACTTTGTCGCCTGAATAACACCAATCTTTTGGTGTTAGGATTGCCACGTAGCAACGAAGGCAACGAAACGGCACAGAGTGCCTATGTGCGAAATTTTGCTAAAATTTTATCCGAAAAAATCCCAGGGGCGCGCATAAAATTCCAAGATGAATCGCTGACTTCCGTAGTAGCCGAAGAACGTCTAAAAAAACGTAAGAAAAAATACGAGAAAGGCGAAATTGACGCTGAAGCCGCTAGCATTATTTTGCAAGATTTTGTTGAGAGCTTTAGAGAGAGTTCATCGACCCCTCCTGAAGTCGACAAAATCAAGCTACGGAGCAAGAAAGCGATGAGCAAAGCCAAAAAATGGACGGTTTTTGGCGTTCCGGTAGTAGTAATCTTGATTTTGCTAGGCGTGGTGGGGGCGCTAAAAGTCCGTGATTATATAAGGTGGCAAAGAGAAGAATACTATCGCGAACAAGAAGAACAGATGAAAGCCTCTGTGTTTAGCTTTACAATCAATCCAGGGGAAACTATCTTTGATATCAAAAAAAATCTGCTCGCCGTAGACAGAGGTGGTGATTTAAAAAATTACACTACAGAGGAAGTAGATGCGGCGTTAAATGCTACCTATGATTTTGACTTTTTAAGAGAAAGGCCGGTAGGAGCTACTCTGGAGGGATATCTTTATGGCGAAACCTACGAATTTTATAGTGATGTTACTGTAGAAGAAATTATCACCAAATATTTACAGGGAATGAAAACCGTGATTACAGAGAACGACCTCAAAAGCCGGTACGCAGCGCGCGGACTTTCGCTGTTTGAGGGAATCACGCTAGCTTCGATAGTGCAAAAAGAGGCTGCCACCCCTGAACGAGCAACCGTGGCGCAAGTGTTTTTGACACGTCTTGCTTATGGTATACCCCTTGGGAGCGACGTAACGGTATCTTACGCGCTTGACACGGTAGATCCTGATAGGCAGACGTATGTAGATAATCAAGCGGCTCTCACGGTGGATTCTTGCTACAATACCAGAGTTCATGCCGGTTTGCCGTGCGGGCCAATCTCTAATCCAAGCCTTTCGGCACTTCTTGCAGTGGCCGAGCCTACAGATACGGCTTATCTTTATTTCTTGACAGGCGACGACGGTGTGATGTATTATAGTTATACAGAGGCAGAGCATGTTCAGAATATTTACCTTCATTGCCAAACCCTCTGTGATGTATCGCTATGACGAAGAAAAAGAACAAATTTGATTTTCGTAAGTTTAAGAAGCTTTTGCCCTATATTTTGACCGGGGTGATTACTTTGGCCGTGGTAGCAATTGGTTCCATCAGCAAATACACTTCTGGCGTTAGCCTGAGCCTTGATGTTTTCGCAGAAGAAGATTACAAGATATCGGTAGACCAGCTATCTGGGCTATATACCGTGGCTAGCGTTTCTGATGCCTTAGGCCTTGCTAGCGCTAGCAACGTGGCGTCAAACTACATCGTTGCGTCCTCTATGTATGCCAACGGGCAGGCTTCTACGAGCAAACCAGAAAAACCGCCGATTACCAATATCACTACTTCGCGCGGGGTAGTAGAATATGTGGTGCAAGACGGCGACAGTATGGAAGCAATTGCGGCCAAATATGGTGTAACTGTGGACCAAATTCGCTGGAGCAACGGCAAAAAGACCGCCGACATTTCTGTGGGCGAAGTACTTTATATCCCAAGCAAACCGGGTATTGTCTACACGGTAAAATCTGGCGAAACCATCGAGAGCATTGTAAGCAAATACGGTTCTACTGTGGCAGAAGTAATCGCCCTAAATGACCTTGAGATTTCTGGCATTAGTGAGGGTATGCGGATTTTGCTTAGCGGTGGCAACCTACCAGAGACCGAACGTCCAGAGTATGTGGCGCCAGTGACAACCTACACCTATACCTATACATATCTTGGTGCATCCTCTAGCCGGCAGAATATTACCGTGGTGGCAGCAGGGTTCTTTGCTGATTCGCCAGGAAATCCAGGCGTGCGTGGCTATTGTACTTGGTATGCGTGGTATTGGCGTGCCACTAGTCCATTATCTCTAGGAGCTTTGGGTCCAGAAGGCCGCAATGCTAATACCTGGAATTATAATTATGCCTATCGCGGCGTGGGTAATACACCGGTAGTGGGCGCTGTCTTCCAAACGCCTTACGGTGGTGGCGGTTATGGCCACGTAGGCGTAGTAATCGGCATTAATGAGGATGGCTCTATCTTAGTGCAAGAGATGAATTATGCTGGTTGGAGCGTTGTAACCCAAGCCACCATTCCGGCATCTTATGTTGGTAATTTCAACTATATTTATTAATTTTACCAGTCTTCAACAAGGGTAAATTCTTTGCCTGCAATGCTAATAATGGAGTCTGGTTCGGCGCCCATACTGGTAAGTTCGGCGCGGATGCCAAGTTTTTTCATGATGTCACGGAGGCGATTGACAGAGGCGTAGTTATTCATATCGGTACGGCGGGCAAACTTTTCAATCTTTTCGCCAGTTACGACAAACTTATCGTCTTGCTTCTCGATATGCCAAGTGTCGTTTAGTTCGGACTGAGACAGAGAGATCGTAGGTAGTTCGCCTAGATAAGTCTCTCGCGAACCGCTATCCTCCTCGACTTTCGCTCGGGTTCGTTCAATGCTCTCAAAACATTCTTTTCTGAGCTCTCTAAGTAACTCGGTTAGGCCGGTGTGGGCGGCGCTGGAGATGGCAAAAATCTTGGCGTCTGGGTTTATTTTTAAGATAGAAGCCATTTGCATATCGATAATATCTTGGTCCACACCCTCGCACTTGGTGAGGGCTACAATTTCTGGGCGGGTAGCGAGGTCGGAATATTTTTCGAGTTCGGTACGGATAGTTTTGTAGGCCGCGCCGGCATCGTCGCTATAAACATCCACAAGGTGGAGAAGAACTGCCGTGCGCTCGACATGACGAAGAAAATCGTGCCCCAAGCCTTTACCCTCGGAAGCACCCTCGATTAGTCCTGGGATATCGGCGATTAAAATATCTTTGCCGTCAATGGTAGCTACGCCGAGATTTGGCGTGATGGTAGTAAATGGATAATCGGCAATTTCTGGCTTGGCGTTTGAAACAACGGAAAGAAAAGTGGATTTACCGGCGTTTGGAAGGCCGACCAAACCAACGTCAGCGAGGAGTTTTAGCTCTATTTCGGCTTCAAATTCTTCGCCCGGCTCGCCGACTTCGGCGATAATTGGAGCCTGGCGAGTGGAGCTTTTGAAATGGGCGTTGCCAAAGCCGCCGTCGCCACCCTTCGCGATGATTGCCTCTTGGCCGTCGTAGGTAAGGTCAGCTATTATATTTCCGTCTCTTTTTACAATCGTGCCGATAGGCACTTCCACAACTAAATCTTTGCCGGAGTGGCCGGCGGAGCGGGTGCCGGAGCCGTTTTTGCCATCTTCGGCAGTAAGAATCGGGGTAAAACGAAAATCTATCAAAGTATTAGTGTCTTTGTCGGCGCGGAAAATAATATCACCACCTTTGCCGCCATCGCCGCCATCTGGGCCACCTTTGGGAATATAAATTTCACGGCGAAAAGAAACGGCGCCATCGCCACCTTTGCCGGCTTTTAAACTAACTTTCGCTGTATCCGTAAACATACACATATTATAACATATTTTTTGATATATAAAAGCAATGGCGTTTACCAAAATTTTTTTTGGGTTGCTAGGCGCCTAGGATGCTAACAAAACAGGCTCTGGCTCCCAAGGTCAAGATACCGGCTTATTCAATTCACCATTATATATGAACCGGGCGGGGTACGTTTATTCGGATACGTTGTACTACCCAGGCAACGGCGCGTACTTTTGGTCTAGCACGG
>JAZNWC010000006.1:0-20617 GCA_045593145.1 Candidatus Nanosyncoccus sp. | reverse complement strand
TTTTGAGAAGTTGGCTGACGAGTTTGCGAATCCGAGAAATCTCGCCGCGGGGTCGATTAGGCAACTCGATCCAAAAATCGCTGCATCTCGTCCGCTTAGATTTGTAGCGTATGATTTGGTAAAACCAGATTTATCGACTTGGCATGAAGCTTACGAGGCACTTCGCGCAATGGGATTTCAGACTTCAAACGAAGATAAAGTTTTTGCCGCGAAAGACCGCGCAAAATTATTTGAATATATTGATAAATTGGATGATTATCGCAAAGGTTTACCGTTTAATACGGATGGAATGGTGATAAAAATCAATGACCGCCGCGTGTACAACAAACTTGGGATTGTAGGCAAAACTCCGCGCGGCGCAGTGGCTTATAAATTCCCAGCCGAAGAATCTACCACTAAGGTGCGTGATATTGTGATTTCGATTGGTCGCACTGGCGCAGCTACACCGGTGGCAATTTTGGATCCAGTGTCGGTGGCTGGCTCTACGGTGAAACACGCTTCGCTTCATAATGCGGACGAAATTGCACGACTTGATGTGCGGATTGGCGACACGGTGATTATTTACAAAGCGGGCGATATTATTCCGCAAATAAAAGAAGTTTTATTGTCGCTTCGTCCGGAGGATGCTAAGCCATTTAATTATGAGGAGGCGCTTAAAAAACAATATCCAGAACTTGAATTTGAGCGTCCGAATGGTGAAGTGGTTTACCGTGTGAAAGGTGAATCGTCTGATTATATTTTGAAACGTGCGATTGAATATTATGCGTCCAAATCGGCTCTTAATATTGAAGGTTTGGGTGAAAAAAATGTGGTAGCGCTTGTAGACGCGGGAATGGTAAATTCGATTGCGGATCTTTATAAACTAAAAGCTGCGGATGTGGCAAAATTGGAAAGATTTGGAGAATTGTCGGCAAATAATTTGATAGATGCGATTGAAAAATCTAAGGGCGCATCGCTAAATAAATTTATTACTGCGCTGGGGATTCGCCATGTGGGTACGCAAACCGCTACGGCGTTGGCACGTAAGTTTGGTTCGCTTGACAAATTGATTAATGCTGGCGCAGAAGATTTGCTTGGAATTAATGATATTGGTGAAGTGGTGGCGGAATCGATTTTGGCATATTTTGCGGATGAAGAAAATATAAAGTTGCTAGAAGAAATGCGTGAACTCGGTGCTTGGCCAGCAGAAGAAAAAGCTGGAGATTTGCCACTTACGGGTAAATCATATATTGTGACTGGTACGTTAGCTAGTATGGGCCGCGAAGAAGCAGAGGACAAACTGCGTGCGCTTGGTGCAACAGTGACTTCTTCTGTAACTCGTGCGACTACGGCGTTGATTGTGGGCGAAAAACCTGGTAAGAGCAAGACCGATAAAGCCGATAAACTAGGTATTCCACGAATTAGCGAAGCAGAGTTTTTAGCACTTATAAGGCAATGATGATTGAGCTGAGCGGAGTACCACTAGTCTATCTGTTGCCTAGTAGGGTAAGTATCGGGAGCCTTATTTGGCAACGCAGCGGATAGCCCCTCCGTAGTACCGGTAGTCGCTATACTGCGCATAGACGCCGCCATAATTGAAGTAGAGGAGCCGTGCGCGGGTAGAGCTATCTACGGTGCTAGACCAGTAGTAGCCGAAGTAGCCGGCGTAGTACAGCACCTTGCTGTACACGAGCCCTCCGCGTACAAAGAATAGTGGAGCTGTAGTTAATGCTTTGTCTCCAGTGCTAGAATAAGAACCTATATTATTTAATTCACCATTATATATGAGCCGGGTGCGGTACGTTTATGCGGGTACGTTGAGCCACCCAGGCAACTACGCGTACTTTTGGTCTAGCACGGTCTTCAATAGCAGCCTCGCGTACAACCTGTACTTCAACTCCACTAGCGTTAGTCCGCGGAACGGCAACTACCGCTCCTACTCAAGGTCTATCCGCTGCCTAGCAAGTAAGGTTCGGCTTTCGGTGATCGACGCGTGCTTCGCACGCTATAAGATCACCTGCGATTTCTCAAAAATAAAAATAAGCCTTTCGGCTTCTTTTTATTTTACTCGAAATCTTGGTGATCTCGGCGGGAGTCGAACCCGCATTGTCGGGATGAAAACCCGATGTACTAACCGCTATACTACGAGACCAAATTGTAAATACATATAATTCTCGGGAGCTGAGACTATACTTTTTTATTATAACAAATTTTTTAGAAATCGCAAGAGTAGTAGTAATCAACGCGGTAGTTTTTTTGTCCATACGGTGCGATTGGGAAGAATTGGACGTAAGTTGCGGATTCGTCGCAGTATTTCTTTAATATTTCGGTGGCGTCGGCATGTTTTTGGCTGTCATACAATAATAATTGCTGCAAAGTTACGCGCGAAAAACCAGATTCTTCATATTTTTTCATAGTTTTTTCTAGTTGTGCCTGAGTGGTTTTATAGCTAACGATGTCTTGGTAGAAATAATTTTCATAATAATCGGCTGCAATTGTTTCAATTTTGGATTTTATGATATTT
Source organism: Candidatus Nanosyncoccus sp. (assembly GCA_045593145.1). Lineage (GTDB taxonomy): Bacteria > Patescibacteriota > Saccharimonadia > Saccharimonadales > Saccharimonadaceae > Nanosyncoccus. The sequence continues at coordinate 18,114 of JAZNWC010000006.1, read as the reverse complement.
TCTGGGGTATAGAAAAAGGAAATAAGTATAGCTAAAATTACCGTGAGCATTGCGAGGATAATTACAACTATAATAGTGCCTTTGATGCTTTTTAATTTGGCTGCGTTTTTTTTGCTACGCGGAGAAGATTTTTTAGCATAAGCCATAACTCTATATTACCATAAAAACTAATCTGTGATAATATAATATATATGAGCAAACTTTTTAAACGTACAAAAATTTTAGCAACGATTGGGCCGTCTGTGTTTGGGGCGGACAAAGTAGAAGAAATTATCATGGCGGGTGTAAATGGTTGCCGGCTGAATTGTTCGCACGGTACTAATGAAGAACGTGATGAACAAATTAAATGGATTCGTGATGCGGCGGCGAAAAAAGGCCGTTCGGTGGCGATTTTGCAAGATTTGCAAGGACCAAAAATTCGTTTGGGCACCATAAAAGACAATCACTTGGATTTAAAGCCTGGTGACGAATTGACCCTGGAAGCAAAAGAAGATTTTGAACATGATGGCGGCATGATAGTGCCAGTACAATATAATTTGGCAGAGAAGGTTAAAGTGGGCGAGCCTCTGTCGATGTTTGATGGCAAAATCAAAAGCGAAGTAATTGAGATTGTTTCCGACACTGCGATTAAAGTAGAAATCAAAAACGAAGGTTTTATCATGTCCAAAAAAGGTCTTAATTTGCCAGATACAGATTTTGGTGGCGACATTTTGACCGAAAAAGATTTGGCGGATATAGAATATGGTGCTTCGTGCGATTACGATTATGTGGCGCTTTCGTTTGTGCAAACGGCGGCGGATATTGAAAAATTAAAACAACTATTACTTTCCTATGGTTCTACAGCAAAAGTAATTGCAAAAATTGAGACTAAAAAGGCGATTTCTTCTGATGAAAACCTTGAAGCAATCGTAAAAGCTGCGGATGGTATCATGGTGGCGCGTGGCGATATGGCGGTAGAAGCGGGTGCCGAAGTAGTGCCAATTATCCAACGCAAATTAATTGCGCTTTGTCGTAAAAATTCTAAACTTTGTATTGTGGCAACACAAATGATGGGTTCGATGGTAGAATCACCAGAGCCAACCAGGGCAGAAGTTTCTGATGTGGCGACGGCGGTGATACAAGGTGCAGATGTAGTGATGTTGTCTGACGAAACAGCAAACGGTAAATATCCGGTAGAGGCAGTAAAAGAAATGAAAAAAGTGATTCTTTATGCACAAAATCATTCGCGTGTGGCACATATTGCCGAATTGCCAACTGGAACGCGTGAAGTTTATGATGCGATTTCGGACACGGCGGCTAGACTTGCGGAAAGAATTGACGCGGATGTGATTATTTGCCAGACGGCTTCGGGTGCCACGGCGATTACAATGGCGGCGCAACGTCCGAATGTGCCGATTATTTCGGTGACAGCTAACGCAAGGGTAGCAAATCAATTGGCGTTAACTTACGCAAACTCGGCATTTGTAAGGCCTTATTCTGCGACGTTTGGTTTGGAACTTGGCAAGGAACTCAAAAAATCTGGCTATTTGCAACTGAAGGAAGGCGAAAAAGATTTGCTCGCTGTGATTGTTTCTGGCGATAAAGAAAAGATGGGCACCGATACTATTCAAGTAAGGCATATTTAAGGAGAAATATGAAAGCAATTCGCGATATCAATGTTAAAAACAAGGTGGTGCTAGTAAGAGTAGATTATAATGTGCCGATGGAAGATGGTAAGATTACGGACGACCTTCGCATCCGAGCAAGTTTGCCAACTTTGGAATATTTGCGTGAAAAAGGTGCCAGCAAAATCATACTGATTTCGCACATGGGTAGGCCAGAAGGTAGAGATAAATCTTTGTCACTAAAAACAGTCGCACAAGCACTTTTGAAAATGCTTCCAAATGTAAGTTTTGTGGCGGATGTGTCTGGGCCAGATGTGGAAGAAGCAGTTTCTAAATTACCAAAAGGTGGAATTTTGCTTCTAGAAAATTTACGTTTTTTTGCGGGTGAAGAAAAAAATAGCGATGAGTTTATCCGCGAGATTGTGGATAGCACTGGTGCAGAGATTTTTGTGCAAGATGGATTTGCGGTAGTGCACCGTGCACACGCATCTACTTCTGCAATCGCGAATCATTTGCCAGTTTACGCTGGGTTTTTGCTTGAAAAGGAAATTACGAATTTATCTAAGGTAATTAATAAGCCAGAAAAGCCAGTACTTTTGATTATCGGTGGTTCAAAAGTTGACGACAAAAAACCTTTGATTGATAAGTTTTCGAAAATTGCCGACCAGATTGTAGTGGGTGGCAAAATTGCGGCAGATGGATATCCGTCTGGTGGTAATATTTATGTAGCGGAAGATTTTGATGAAGATAGTACTGGCGCGAAGTTGGACGTAGGGCCACTTGCGACATCCAAAATTGCCGGGTTTATTACGGATGCCAAGACAATTATTTGGAATGGGCTAATGGGTAAGGCCGAAGATCCGGCTTTTGCGACGGCGTCGACGATTGTGGCGGAAGTAATGGGTGAAAAGCCTGATGCTACGACGGTGGTGTGCGGTGGTGATACGACTGGGTTTGTAGAAAATTTGATGGAAGACCATCCGAATTTATCTTATTCTTTGGTTTCTACTGGTGGTGGCGCAGCTTTGGAATTTCTTTCTGGCAAAACTTTGCCGGGCGTAGGGGCGATAGAAGACTAAAATATATTGAAAAATTATGCATCTTGTGATATAATTTTTGCATGAGAAAAGTAAAAACTTATCAGCAAGTAATTGGCGAAACGATTGAGCAAATGCGTCTAGAAAAAAGTTGGACGCAGGAAGATTTGGCAAAAGCCGTAGGTTCCAGCCAGTCTGCCATTCACCGTATAGAAAAAGGCGGGCAGAATGTTTCGCTAGAGATGATTAAGAAGCTTTCGGAGGCCTTAGGGAACCAAATTCTCTCTATAAATGATTCGGCTTCGCAGAGTTTTCGGATTCGTGGCGGAAAGGAACTTTCTGGTGAGATTACAGTAAATACGTCAAAAAACGCGGCAGTGGGGTTGCTTTGTGCGGCACTTCTTAACACCGGTAGAACGGTACTTCATCGCGTGGCGCGGATTGAGGAAGTTTTTAGAATTATTGAAGTTTTGGAGTCTATTGGTGTAAAATGCCACTGGCAAAACCGCCATCGTGACCTAGAAATTATATCACCACGCGAATTGAAATTAGACGAAATGGACATTGAGGCGGCCAGAAAAACTCGTTCTATTATTATGTTTCTCGGGCCGCTGCTTCATCACCAAAAGGAATTTCGATTGCCGTATGCCGGCGGCTGTTCTTTGGGTGTTCGTACAGTGGAGCCCCATCTAAAGGCGCTTGAGAGTTTTGGTCTAGAAGTAGATGCTACGAGCGACAGTGGTTTTTATGATGTAAAAGTTAACCAAACGATGCTAAAAAATCGTGAAGATAAATATATCGTATTGACAGAGCGTGGCGATACAGTTACAGAAAATGTTTTGATGGCGGCGGCGCTTTTTCCGGGCAAAACCACAATTATTGGTGCTTCGCCAAACTATATGGTGCAAGACGTGTGTTTTTATTTGGAAAAATTGGGTGTAAAAATTGCCGGAATTGGTACAACTACGCTTACAGTGTGGGGTCGTCCGCGAATTAATGCCGATGTGGAATATAATTTGTCCGAAGACCCGATTGAAGCGATGTCTTTTATTGCGGCGGCATTGGTAACAAACTCGGAAATTAAAATTTCACGGGCGCCGATAGAGTTTTTGGAAATAGAACTAGAAGTTCTTAAAAATATGAATATGAAATTTGAAAAATCGGCAGAGTATTATTCGGCAAATGACAAAACTAGATTGGTGGATTTAGTGATTAAAAAATCTAAATTAGTGGCACCGGTAGATAAAATTCATCCGATGCCGTTTCCGGGACTCAATATTGATAATTTGCCGTTTTTCTCAGTGATTGCGGCGGTGGCAGAAGGGCGAACTTTGATTCACGACTGGGTGTTTGAAAATCGCGCAGTATATATTACTGAGCTTGCGAATTTGAATGTAAAAGTAGATCTTTTGGATGCGCACCGCGTGTATATCAATGGGCCGACCAACTGGCGTTCGGCGGAACTTGTGGCGCCACAGGCGCTACGGCCGGCAGTGGTGGTGCTAATCGGTATGTTGGCGGCGCCAGGCACGTCAATTCTACGCAATGTTTACCCAATTAACCGCGGCTATCAGGATTTTGCTGCCCGGCTTAGACATTTAGGGGCTGACATTGTACCACTTACTGGTATATAATAAATGAATGGACAATCTTAACCCTAAACAACGGGAAGCAGTGGAGACGCTGGAAGGACCAGTGTTGATTTTGGCGGGGGCTGGTTCTGGCAAAACCAAAACTTTGACGTATCGAATTGTAAACTTAATAAAACATGGCGTAAATCCGCATAATATTTTGGCAGTAACTTTTACCAATAAAGCCGCTAATGAAATGAAATTGCGCTTGCTTAAACTTTTGGATAATAAAGTAAGCGTGCCATATCTTGGGACTTTTCATAGTATTTGCGTAAAAATTTTGCGAATAGAAGCCGAGGCGGCAAATTTAAGTAAAGATTTTGTGATTTATGATACGGATGACCAAATTTCTTTGATCCGGCGAATTATCAAAAATCTAAATTTGACTGATAGTAAAAGTTTGAAACCAAAGTCGATTCAGTCGATTATTTCGAGCGAAAAAAATCAGGGTAATGGGCCAGAAGAATATGCGGTGCAGGCACTTTATAGCAATCAACAGCAGATTGCCAAGATTTTTGCGGCCTATGAAAAAGAAAAGAAAAAAGCTGGAGCGCTAGATTTTGATGATATTCTGCTAAAAGCTTTGGAACTTTTTGCCAAAAATGATGCAGTGCGAAAAAAATGGCAACAAAAATTTGAACACATTTTGATTGATGAGTATCAGGATACGAATATCATTCAATATCAGCTAATAAAACTTTTGGTAGGGAAAAAGCGAAATATTTGTGTGGTAGGAGATGACTGGCAATCGATTTATTCTTGGCGTGGCGCGGATTTTACGAATATTTTGAATTTTGAACGAGATTTTCCGGGCGCAAAGGTAATAAAATTAGAGCAAAATTATCGGAGCACGGGAAATATTTTGAAAGCTTCACAAAAAGTAATTAATCAAAACAAAACTCGGACCGAAAAAACTTTGTTTACGGAAGCGGAAGATGGCGAGCCGGTAGAAATTGAATCTTTGCGCGATGAAACCGAAGAGGCAAATTATGTGGCGCTCAAAATTTTGAATTTACACAAAAAATTTCCAGATTTTGCGGATTTTGCGGTGCTTTATCGGACGAATGCGCAGTCGTATGCTTTTGAAAAAGCGTTTATGGATATGCATATTCCATACAAAATTGTGGGTGGGGTGAGATTTTATGATCGCAAAGAAGTAAAAGATGTGCTGGCGATTTTGAGGCTCACGATGAACGGCAGAGATAAAGTAAGTTTGGAACGCGTGGCAAAAAATGTGCTAGAGGGAATTGGTGAAGCGTCGGTGGCAAAAATTTTGGAAGCGGTAGAAAGCATGGATGACGAAAATCCTTTGAAAAACAAAAATTTGGAATTGGCTTTGAAAACTGCTAAGGCCAAGGCGGGGATTTTGCGATTGGTGAATTTTGTGAGTGGTGTGAAACCTGACGAAAATCCGGGTGATTTGGTAAAAAGAATCATAGAATATTTTGATTTTCGGTCGCTAACTGATGATGGTACGCCGAGCGCAAATGACAGAATGGAAAACTTGGAAGTGTTGGCGGGAAATGCAATGAATTATACGAATTTGGAAGATTTTTTGGCGGATGCATCGCTGATGTCTAGCGCGGATGAAGAAAGTGCAAAAAATGCAGTAACTTTGATGACTTTACACGCGGCGAAGGGGTTGGAATTTCCGGTAGTGTTTATTGTGGGTATGGAAGAGGGACTGTTCCCGAGCAATCGTGTAGAGACTGAAGCGGCGATAGAAGAAGAGCGGCGTTTGGCTTATGTGGGGATGACGCGAGCAATGAAAGAGCTTTTTCTGACTTATGCGGCTTCGCGGTATTCGTTTGGCAGTAGAAATTATAATATGCCGTCGAGGTTTTTGATGGAACTTGGATACAATCCGTACGGCTCTTCTGGATATAAAGATAAGGATGCAGATGGTTTTGCCGATGATGATTTTGGCGATTTTGATAATTTTGATGCGGACCCGTTTCCAGACGATTTACCAACTTATGGATGGTGATATAATAAAAATATGAAGATTTTATGGACTGATGGTAGCGCTTCGCCAAATCCTGGCCCAGGTGGGTTTGCGGTGCTAGAAGAAAAAAACGGAAAAGCGATGCCGGTAGCGTTGGGCCGCGAAAAAAATACGACGAATATTAGGATGGAAGGGCTCGCGATGATAGCGGCGATAAAATATGCCAATGGCGAGCCGTGCGAAATCCACTCGGATTCGGAGTTTTGGATTAATGTGTTGACAAAATGGGCACGTGGCTGGGAGACGAGAGGGTGGCAAAAAACTGGTGGCGAGATAAAAAACTTGGATATTGTAAAAGAATTGTATTATTTGTATCGTGATAATCCGGTAGAATTGATATGGGTTCGGGGGCATGCTGGCACGAGAAATAATGAACTTACGGATATGTGGGCAAATAAGGCGCGCGAGGGGGCTACGCTAGATGTAGCGTACTAGATATGGCACGCTAAATATGGTATATTATAATTATGAAATTATCTGAAGAATTGATGTATAGAGGCTTTGCGGCCGAAACTACAATAAAAAACCCAGCAGATTTGGACAATAGGGAATCTAAGAAATTTTATTGGGGCGCGGACCCAAGTGCGGATTCTCTCACAATCGGTAATCTTGCGGCACTAATGATGTGTGCTTGTTTTGCTCGTCATGGGTACGAACCATATCTTTTGGTAGGTGGTGCTACTGGACAAATCGGTGATCCGAAAGAAAATGGTGAGCGTGAATTAAAATCCGTTGAAGAAGTTGAACATAATAAAAATTGCATTAAAGAGCAAATCGAACGTGTGATAAAAGCTGATAATATTACAATCGTTGACAATCTCGACTGGTTCCGCGACATGAAATATCTAGATTTTTTGCGCGAAGTAGGTAAAGCGTTTTCGATGACGCAGCTACTTGATCGCCAGTTTGTACAAAATCGAATTGGCGAGGGTGGTTCTGGCATAAGCTATGCCGAGTTTTCTTATACTTTGATTCAAGGTTATGATTTTTTGCATCTTTATCGTAAATATGGAATTTCTTTGCAACTTTGTGGGGCAGACCAATATGGCAACTGTACCTCTGGTATCCATTTGATTAAAAGACTTGAAGATGCGGATGCAGATGTGTGGTCTACGCCACTTGTGATAGACCCGGTGACTGGGCGCAAATTTGGTAAATCTGAGGGGAATGCGATTTGGCTTGCTGGTAGTGATAATGGCTCCGGAAATTACACTTCTATCTTTGATTTTTATCAATTTTGGATGAATCAGCCAGATGAGGCGGTGACGAGTCTGATTAAAATTTATACTTTGCTTGAGCCAGACGAGATTGAGAATATTTTGCGTCGCCATGCAGAACATCCAGAAGAGAGAATTGCACAAAAGGCGTTGGCGCGCGGTGCTACTGCTGTGGTACACGGAGCGGAAAATGCTGAAGCGGTAGAAAATTTGGCGGCGATGCTATTTAATCGCGACACGAATTTTGCAGAATTTAGCGAAGACGAAATTAGTGAGTTTGCCAAATATTTGCCAGTTTGTGAGCGGGGTGTAAATTTGGTGGACGTATTGGTAAGTACTGGACTGGCCCCATCCAAAAAGATGGCGCGGGAGTTTATCGCTGGTGGCGCGGTGTCTATAAACGGCGTAAAAGTGACAGAAGAAATTACCGTAGACCAAACCGCCATCGTGAAAAAAGGTAAAAATAAATTTGCTATTATAAAATAACGAAAGGAGCAAAAATGAAAAAAATATCAGGTATAATGTGGGGATTAGTGTTTGTCGCCGTTGGTGTGATTTTGGGCGGTAATGCGCTAGGTTGGTTTAATATTGATTTGTTCTTTGATGGCTGGTGGACACTATTTATTATTGTGCCATGTACGATTGGTTTTATCACCGAAAAAGAAAAGATTGGCAATTTGATTGGTCTTGCGGTAGGTGTTTGTTTGCTTTTGGCTTGCCAAAATGTGATGAGTTTTGAAATTCTTTGGAAATTGATTGTGCCGATTCTTGTAATCTTGATTGGTTTAACTATGATTTGCAAAAATCTCTTCAATCGCAAATTTGATGCGGCAGTGGACAAATTGAACGAAAAATTCAATAAAGACGACGAGAGCGGTGCGGTGTTTGGTGGACAAAATATTGATATGGCCGGCAAAGAATTTAAAGGTAAAAATGTAAATGCGGTATTTGGCGGGCTAAAACTGGATCTTCGTAAAGCAAAAATTAAAGAAGATGTGATTATTAATGCAAGCGCAATATTTGGTGGAATTGATATTATGGTGCCAGAAGATGTAGCGGTAGAAACGAAATCTAATTCTTTCTTTGGTGGTGTTTCCAATAAAACTAAAAATACGCCAAAGGACGGCGCTCCGACTGTATATGTAAATGGCATGGCTCTCTTTGGTGGAATTGAGGTAAAATAATGAATACTGCGCAAAAAATTATTAAGTATTGTGCGATTGGTTTTGCGGCGATTCTTATTGTTTCGATTCTTTCTGGCATTATCTTTGGGGTGCTTGGTATTGTAACTGCGGGTAGACTAATAAAAGACAATTCGGAAATTTCGCTTAGCTGTGAAGAATCTGAGAAATATTGTATGACGCTTTCAATCGCAGCATCCGAGTTAGAAGTGAAAAAAGGTGAAAAATTAAGCGTAGAAACCGAGAACGAAAAAGTTGAGGTAAAACAGGGCGAGAATACTTTGGTGGTGAAAGAAAATGGTTCAAGCTGGAGTTGGTTTGGCAAAAATGAAGAAAAGAAAATTGTAGTTTATGTGCCGGAAGATATGCAGTTTGATAAAGTTGGCATTAGTAGCGGCGCGGGTAGGATTTATGTAGAAAAATTGGATGCAAAAGAATTAGAAGTGGCACTTGGTGTGGGTGAAGCGGTGTTTGATGCGCTTGAGACCGAGAATGCAAAAATTAGTGCTGGCATCGGCTCGGTAAGAATTAATCTATTATCCAAAGCCGAGGATTACACTGTGAACCTAAGTAAGGGTATTGGCGAAGTGAAATTCAATGATGTAACTATAGGGAGTGATTCGACCATTGGCAGTGGTAGCAAAAAAATTGATATCAGCGGTGGAATTGGCGAAATTGTCGTAAAGACGGCGAAATAGTTGGCGGGAGCCTTAGCGTGCTAGGCAGCGGATAGACCATGAGTTGGAGCGGCTGGCGTTGTTCCGCGGAAGAACGTTAGTGGAGCTGAAGACTAGGTAGTACGCGTTGCTGCTATTGCTGACCGTGCTAGACCAAAAGTACGCGACGTTGCCTGGGTAGTTCAACGTATCCGAATAAACGTACCCCGCCCGGTTCATATATAATGGTGAATTGAATAAGCCGGTATTAGAGCCTAACAAAAAAATAGCCCCCAGGGGCTATTTTAGCGGACTTCTACGCGGACGCGTGGCAAAGATTTACCGGAGAAGTGAGTTTTCTTCGTCTTGACGAAGGTAACTACACCGTCTTTTGCGGCATGAATGGTAAAATTGCGGGACATATAAGTGCCTGGGCCTGCAATTTTGGTAGCACCAGTTTGGCGAACTAAAACTTCGCCGTTTTTGACTTTTTGGCCACCAAAGCGTTTGACGCCAAGGCGCTGGCCAGCATTGTTATGGACGTTTTTGGCGGTACCGCCAGCTTTTACGTGTGACATTTATTTCTTCCTTAATATTATTATATCTCTTGCAACGATTTGCCCCTCTCGATGATAAAGAAGCCCCTCGTGCGATTTATTCATAACATTATACCCCAAATCTGCGATAGAGTCAAGTGTTTCTAGTCTGGAATAGGTGCCATTTTCGCGAAGCCAAGCTGGGACGGCAATGACTACTGGCGTATTAGGCTTAATTTGGCTAGACAAATTCTTTAGAAAGCCTAAAATAACGTTGCTACACTCTTGTTTTTGCTCTTTTAGCTTGATTTCGGCTGGAATTTGTGACATTGGTGCGCCAAGATATCCCTCACAGGCTACAGCGTCTATGGGTTGTTCCCACTGGAAGTTGGTAGCATCACCGAGGGAAACTTGAAATGGTTGATTCGAGGGATTTCGGAGCGCGGCAGCGCGAGATGGAACGCCGGCCGCCCGTGGCGACGGGCCGGCCGGACGTGACCCGAGAATTAACCATTTTAAGTTTTTGTCGCTGTATTCTACCATGCGTTCGCTGAGGTCGGTGCCATAGGCGTTGTAGCCCATAAGGAGGGCTTCTTGGAGGACAACGCCGGTGCCGCAAAATGGATCCAAAATGCGAGAGCCAGCCGGCAAGGGGCCGCAGAGGTTAATTAAGATTTGAGCGAGTTTTGGTGGGAGCATGCCAACTTTGGCGTCACGAGCTGGGCGAGCTTGGTCGCGCTTGGTGTAGGCGTCGATATCTTGGACTCCGACCACACGATACCAATCGTTTTCGACTTTAATTAGCTCGAATTTGCGGTCGTTCTTGCCAGATAAGCCATTGTGAAGGGAAGTGGCGGTAGAAAGAGCGGCGTCGCGACTCTCTACGACACGGACGGAGCGACCGTGACGAACTAAAATTTGCTTTAATTTAAGCGCCTCGGATTTTGCCGAACGAAAAGAGGCACTTTTGCTATAGTCGCTAACACCGATGGTGATTTTGCCGCTAGGAACTTTTTGCAAAAAATCGAGGGGTTTTTCGTCTAATTTGATAGCAAGTTTCAAAGTGCCGCCCAGACGATTAATATCGGCGTCTACCATAGATGTAAAAGTCGCCAGGAATTTTGAAATTTGTTTTACATCAGAAAAAAGCGCCTCGAGCTCGGCAAGGGAAATTTCTGGTTGGCGACCTAAGACCGCGAGATATTTCATAGCATTATTATATCATAAAATATGATATAATCTCTTTATGGCTAAGAAGAAAAAGTTTGTGGTTTCTTTTCGCACGATTTTGTCGCTTGCGACAGTGGCGTTGGTGGCCTATGTGGTTTATCAAAATTGGCCAGACATTGTAGATACTTGGCATCATTTGGCGGATGCGAATCTTTTCGTGCTGCTACTTTTGATTCCAGAGCAATTATACATGTATTATGCTTGCGGGCAGATATTTTTTTCGTATTTGGAGAAAAAATATCAAAAAATTTTTAGTACGCGTGAAAAATTATTGATTTCTACGGAGCTGAATTTTGTAAATCATGCGGTGCCGGCAGGCGGTTTAGGTGGTTTGGCATATTTGACTTACAGATTAAAAAAATTTGGGATTTCGGCTGGGCAATCTAGTTTTTTGTATATTTTTCGTTATGCAGTGACGACGGTGGTGAATTATTTTCAAGCGTTAATTGCAATTATTATTTTGGCGGTCTTAGGACTAATACCGGCTGAGGCGACGTGGATTATTTGGGTGTCACTTTTGATGAATTTTGGCGTGTTTATAGCGTTAGCTTTGATTGTGTTTGTGGCGAGTAGCAAAAAACGAATTGATTTCTTGGGGCGGACAGTCTCAAAAGTAATGGATTTTGGTGTAAAAATTTTGACTTTTGGGCACAAAAAACATTTGATGAAATATCAAAAAGTCAGCGATTATTTTATGGATATTCACGAATGTGTGGTGATTGTAAAAAAAGACAAAAAAGCTTTGATTAGCCCGGCGATTTGGGGGTTAATTTACAGTTTCTTTGAAATTGCGACTTATTGGATTGTGGCGATTTCGCTTGGGCGGCTAGAACTTCTGCCGTTTATCTTGGTAGGCGAGGCGATTGGTTCGGTGTTTGACGGAATTGTGCCTTATGGTCTGTACGAGCTCGGTATGGCGGGTGTAATGATTGCGCTTGGTGTGGATTTTCCAACCGCTACTATCGTTACGGTGATGACGCGCGTGTTTACGTTGCTATTTACGATTATCACAGGCTCTTATCCATATTACCGTGTGATACAAGGCAAAAAAGATGAACGATAATTTGGTGATGTCACCTACAGATTTTGTATCTGTAGTAAACCAAACCTTGGATTATTCGTATTCTTCTACATTGATTGCTGGCGAGGTGGCAAGTTTTAAGGTGAATCAAGGCAAATGGGTATTTTTTGATATCAAGGATGAGGAAACGAGCATTTCGTGTTTTATGTCGGTGTATCAACTGCGCGTGCCACTAGAAGATGGCATGAAAGTAGTGATGCGAGGTACACCAAAACTTACGAAATGGGGTAAATTTTCTTTTACGGTGACAGCAATAAAGCCGGTAGGGCAAGGTAGTATCAAAAAAGCATTTGAACTTTTGAAAGCAAAACTTACTAAAGAGGGTTTGTTTGACCTTGATAAAAAGCGAGCATTGCCAGAAGATTTGACTAAACTTGGTGTGATTTCTAGCACACAAGCGGCCGGATATGCGGATTTTATTAAAATTTTGAATGCTAGATGGGGCGGTATGAAAGTGCAAGTGGCGCATACACAGGTGCAAGGTATGGATGCGCCGGACCAAATCATCAAGGCTTTGAATTATTTCAATGAGCGGGGCGATGTGCAAGTAATCGCGATTTTGCGTGGTGGTGGAAGCGCAGACGATTTATCTTGTTTTAATGACGAAAAATTAGTGCGAGCGATTGCGGCAAGCAAAATTCCGGTGATTACGGGCATTGGGCACGAGGTAGACGAGAGCTTGGCGGACCTTGCGGCAGATGTGCGGGCTTCTACGCCGTCTAATGCGGCAGAAATGTTGACGCCAGACCGTGAAATGATAATAGAAAACGTAAAAGATAAAATTTTGCGGGTGCGTTCGATTGTGATTAACAGAATCAATGAGCGAATTTATGATGATGAAGATAAAATCCGAAGAATTTTTGATGTAATAAGCACGAAGATTGATAATTTAGAAAATCAGATTAAGCAAAAAATGCGGATTTTGGAAGCGATGAATCCAGAAAAAGTTTTGCGGCAGGGCTATGCGATACTAAGCGGCAAAGTTTCTCCAGGAAGTGTTGTAAAAATTACAACATTTGATAAAGAAATTAATGCAGAAATAAAGGAAATTTATGACAGAAACTAAAACTTTAAATCAAAAAATTCAAGAATTAGACGAAAAAACCGAATGGTTTTATTCAGAAGATTTTAAATTGGAAGAAGCACCGGCAAAATACAAAGAAGCAATCAAGATGGCGGAAGATGTGAAAAAAGATTTGGAAGAATTAAAAAACGAAATCGAAGTATTAAGTGAAGATTTTTCAAAGTAGTGGTATAATAAGCTTATGGATAACGATTATCAAATGCCACCAGTGGCACCAGTGAACCAACCAATGGCAGGACCAGTAGGCCCAGCTGCACCAGTGGCGCCAGCGCCAGAAGTAAATAAACATAGCGATGTTTTTAAAATTATCGCAATTATAGCGCTTGCATTATCAACGGTGACTTTTTTGGGCTTGTTTGTTTGGATGTTTTTACAATATAACGATGTGAGCACGGACGTGAATGGGCAAATAGACGAGGCCGTGGCGGCCGCAAAGGCCGAGCAGGCTGAAAAAGATGAAATGGAATTTGCTGAAAGAGAAAAAGAGCCGTACCGTACTTTCACTGGTCCAGCAGATTATGGACAACTAACATTTGATTATCCAAAAACTTGGAGTTTATATGTAGCGGCGGACGCAACAAAAGGCGGTAATTTCGAAGCTTATTTTAACCCGATTCAAGTAAACAAAGTTTCTAAAGATACAATAAATGCTCTTCGGGTAACCATCCGTACAAGCTCTTTTGAAGACGTGACTGCGGAATACCAGAAATATATAGATCGCAAAGATTCTAATCTTACGATGTCTTCGATTACATTCAATGGTATTACGGCAAATAAATATACTGGTACAATTCCAAACACAGAGCTTAATGGCTATATTGTGATTTTTAAGATTCGTGATAAGGCGGCAATTTTGCAGACCGATTCAGTATTGTTTGAAGCAGACTTTAATAAAGTCTTGGAGACCGTACAGTTTAACGCATAGCGTGGTATAATGGGGGTATGGATGTGGAGGTTGATGGAATTTTGGTGGCGGCGCATGAGCTAAAAGCTCCGCTTGCCGTATTAAGGCAATTAGCGTTGTCGCTTGATGGTATGGACAACAAAAATGAACATATCCGTCACGAAATGGTGAATGTAAGTGAGCGGGCGATTCGCCAAGTAAATGATTTGGCAAAGATAAAACGTCTAGATGATAGATTGTTTGAAATGGAGCCGGTGGCGGTACGAGCAGTGTGCGATGATGTAACGAGAGAACTTTCGCATCTTTTTGATGTATCGCGACGAGATTTAAAAATAAAATATAGCAATCGTTCGCGGCTGGTGGTAGCAAATCGCGAATTGCTCCACAGCGTGATTTATAATTTTCTTTTGAATGCGATGCATTATTCGGATGCGGAAACTGTATCGACTTTAACCGTAAAAGACGAAAAAAATGCGGTGCGGATAGATATTCGCGATTTTGGGCCGGCGTTGCCTAGTGATGTGTGGCGTGAGATGCGCCGAGGGTTCATAAAAAAACCAACTTCGATTGCGATGCGACCAGGCTCGTCTGGACTGGGGCTTTATATTGCTTCGAAATTTTCGTACTATATGAATGCAAAAGTTGGTGCGGTGCGGCACCGCGATGGTACGAGTTTTTATGTGGAATTGCCAATTTCTAGACAAGCAACTTTGCCGGGAGTATAAATGATTTTTATAATTGAAGACGATATTGTAATGGCAAAATGCATTAAAAATGCTGCGGGCGAGGATGCACGGATTTTTAGTAATGCGATCGAGGCGATACAGGCATTAGATACGGAGCTGCCAAAATTGATTTTTTTGGATATTTTGCTGACGGGGCCAGACGGATTTACGTTTTTGAATGAAATGATTTCATATCCGGATACGGCGAAGATTCCAATTGTGATTGTAAGTTCGCTGGATTTTAGCGGAAAAGATTTGTCGGTATATGGCGTGGTGGGGATTTTGAATAAAGATACGATGACGCCGGACGATATAAAAAATTATGTGAGAAAATATGCCGAGTAAAGATATCAAAACTTATGCATATGTACTTCGACGCACAAACTATGGCGAAGCGGATCGGATTTTGAATATTATTACGCCGCTTGGCAAAATGAGTGTGATTGCAAAAGGTGTGCGCAAGGAAAAATCAAAACTCGCTGGTGGGGTGGAAATTTTTTCTTTAACAGAACTTACGATTCATCAAGGCAAAAGTGAACTTGGTATTGTGACGAGTGCAAAAATGCAAAAATATTTTAGTAATATTTTGGCAGATTTAAACAAAATGGAATTTGCGGCGATGGCGTTGAAAAAAATAAACAAAATGGCGGAGCAGTCTGACAACCCAGAGCATTTTAGGATTATTGACCAAGTTTTAAATGCATTAAATACGAACATAGATTTGGGTTTAATCGAGGTTTGGTTTTTGTTGAATTGCCATAAAGCGGGCGGGGAAGAAATAAATTTGTATTTTGATGCAAATGGCGAGAAATTGGTGCCAGATAAAAAATATGAGTGGGACTCGATGGAATTGGCGCTTGTGGAAAGGTCTGGTGGCGGTATTTCGGCGAACGAAATCAAAATGATGCGACTGATGCTTGCTAGTGATATTGTATTGGTGGCAAGCGTAAAAGATACTGAAGCGATGCTACCAAAAATTTTGCAAATTGCGCGGAGCGTAAATAAAATGTAAGCATAAGTGAAATTGTGGTAAAATGGTAGTGAAGGAGAAAAAATGAAGCAGGCGAAACAAAGAACTAGAAGATTAAATTTGCGAATGGTTTTTAATGTTTTGGTTTTGGTGGCCTTAGTGGCAGTAGTGATAGTACTTGTGGTAATGAATAATCGTAATGAAATTAATGATGATTCTTTTGTGAGCAATGATAGCAAAATTGTGGTAACAATGGATAAGGATATAGCGTCTTATGATGATAGTGAGTATGAACCGCCAATTACACACGTAGTTTATCAGCTTGCGGGTGACAATGTGGATAACGTGAAGTTGTATTTTGAATACGATAATGAGGATGATGCGAAAGAAGCCTATGAAAATATCTCGATGGAAGATAAAACATGGGCAGCCGGCAAGGCTCTAAATGGTAAATATGTGATTTTTGACTTCAAAAAAGAACAATATGAAGGATTAACGTCCGAACAAGTAAAAAAGTATAGCGAATAGAAGTGTAGTTTGTGCTATAATTATTTTCATAAAAGGAGATTTTTTATGGCAGACTTTAATAAAGTTTTGACCCCGGGGGATTATGAAAACGGTGAACTAAACGTAGTAATCGAAATCCCAACTGGTTCTAATCACAAGATTGAGTGGGATCGCGAGCACGCTTGTTTTATGCTCGATCGCGTAGAGCCAATGGCTTTTGCAAAACCGTGCAACTATGGTTTTATTCCACAAACTCTTGATGAGGACGGTGATGAGCTAGATGTATTAATGATTACCGACCAACCACTTACAACTGGTATTTGGATGAAAGCCAAAATCCTTGGCGTAATGAAGTTTGTAGATGGTGGTGAAGTAGACGATAAGATTATCTGTGTTCCAGCTGATGACCGCAACAACGGTGACTGCTATAATTCTCTTGATGATTTGCCAAAACAAACAATCAAGCAAATCGAATTTCACTTTAATCACTACAAAGATTTAAAGAAGTCTGGCACTACTGAAGTTAAGGCATTTGAAGGTATTGACGAAGCTAAGAAAGTTATTGCTGATGCAATTAAGCGCTGGGGTAATTAATTATAATTCCTCAATATTTGCGCGAATTTGTGCGGTGGTATCACGGTCTCGGATAGAGACCGTGTTATTTTCTAGAGTTTCAAAATCAATTACGATACATTTTGGGGTGCCGATTTCGTCTTGTTTGCGATAACGTTTGCCGATGTTGCCAGAATCATCCCAGGTAACGTTGCCGTATTTGGCGCAGAGTTTGTCGTAAACTTCTTTGGCTTTTGCTACGAGCTCTGGCTTGTTTTTGAGAAGCGGGGAAACGCAGAAACGATACGGTGCGAGATTTTCTGGAAGTTTGAGCACGACGCGTTTTTCACCGTTGATTTCGTCTTCTGTGTAGGCAGTGGAGAGTACAGCGAGAATCAAACGCTCTACGCCAATTGATGGCTCGATAACGTGTGGGACAAAAGTTTCGCCGGTAACTTTATCGCGGTATTCCATGGATTTACCGGATTCGCGAGCGATGTTTTGAAGGTCGAAATCGGTGCGGTAAGCTAGACCCATGAGTTCTTCTTCGCCGTTTGGATAATCAAACATAAAATCTACAGTGCGTTTGGAGTAATGCGCACGTTCGTCTGCTGGAACTTCGTATTCGTGGATGTTTTCTGGTTTCAAACCGATGACATTTTCTAGGAAATCGTGTTGCATTTTGCGTAAGGTTTCGAAGTTTTCTTCCCATTTATCTGGTGCGACAAAATATTCGATTTCCATTTGGCTGCATTCGCGGTCGCGAAGGATAAAATCACGCGGGGAGATTTCGTTACGGAAAGCTTTGCCTTGCTGGGCAATACCAAACGGAATATTTGGATAGATTGTATCAACGATGTTTTTGTAGTTGGTAAAAATACCTTGGGCAGTTTCTGGGCGAAGATATGCAATGTTTTTGGATGCGATTTCGGCATCGTCATCCGGGAGCACGGCGCCAACGTGGGTAGAGAACATCATGTTGAATTTACGGATTGGCCCCCAGTTTTCTTTGCCGCAAACTGGACATTTGGTATGAGTTGCCAAAAATTCTTCGGTAGTGACGGATTCGCTAATGCCATTGGCGATTTTGTCGGCGCGAAAACGAGATTTGCATTCTTTGCATTCTACTAAGGGATCAGCAAAAGTAGCGGTGTGGCCGGAAGCTTCCCACGTGCGTGGGTTCATCAAAATAGC
>JAZNWC010000005.1:0-12789 GCA_045593145.1 Candidatus Nanosyncoccus sp. | reverse complement strand
TATCCGAATAAACGTACCCCGCCCGGTTCATATATAATGGTGAATTAAATAAGCCGGTATCTCACTAGGCAGCGGATAGCCCATCCGAAGTACCGGTTGCTGCTATACTGCGCATTGACGCCGCCATAATTGAAGCCGAGGTACCGTGCGAGGGTAGAGCTATCTACGGTACTAGACCAGTAGTAGCCGTAGTAGCCGGCGAGGAGCAGCACCTTGCTGCCCACGTACCCTCCGCGTACAAAGAATAGTGGAGCTGTAGTTAATCCTTTGTCTCCAGTGCTAGAGCCTGTAGTGTAGGAAGCATTAAGGATATAGAACTCGTTTTGTGGGGTGTTGTAGTTTTCGGATCCAGTTGAGCCGGTAGCGGCAATGGTCGGGAGACGCCAGCCCTTTGGACAAATACTATTCTTTGGATTACCAGACACGTCAAAGAGTGTGCTACTTGCATACGAACTGGAATCATTCGATGCAATTGCAGCAGACCAGTTGTAGTAGTTGCCTACATGACCATGCTCGCCATTACCGCTATACGCAGTTTGTTTGAATACGGTACCAGCATTACCATTGAGATAGTTACACCATGGGTCTGCAGTACACATTGTGTTGCCATACCAAGTATCCGTCCAGTAGAAATCACCTGGGTCCACAGACTGTGGGGCATTTTGGTCATTGCTCCAAGCGGCAATATTGCCATTAGTGATGCCACTCGGCAAAATCGTGCTGCTAGATGGTTTCCAATAGGTTACACCATTCTCATTACGATAACCCGTAGCATAGGCGCCAGCTAATGTGCTATCCTCAAGATTTGTATTGGTAGAGTTTAGCTCCATAGTAGAGTCTAGATTTAGGTCTAGGTTTTGGGTCATCCAGCAATGGCCATCTTTAGCTTTCAAAATCCAGTAGAGCTTGGTGTCGCGTGTATCTACCAATTGACCGGCCGCACCAGTCGGCAAATCGCTACAAATTTCAGTAGTCATATCTTGCATACGGTAGTATTCTTCACCATCTACAGACTGCTTGGTATCTACACCATTATTTATGAAGGCCGTTTCAAACTCAGTTACATCTTCTGGTGCTGTAGAACCATTTGGATGCACCAAAATAAACCGCACCTGACCGTCATAAGTGCCGGCAGCTTGTGTTGGCTCAATAAACGCCGCATAGGTAGTGTGGATAGCTGAACCATCAGCCGGCGCCGTAGTACCATTTAAAGAAGCAATCTTAGTGTATTCGTCTGGTACGGCATAATAGCCCTCATTGGTGCCACTGTAATTATTGTATGGTGAGGCAATTTGCGGAGGATAATTAGTATTTTCATCTACGGTAATCTTAATTCCCCAGCTAGAGCCGCCGCTAAGATTATATAGTGCATTGCCAGTAGGAATAGTATAAACCGTAGCCGGGTTAGTAGTATTATCTGTATAAATCAAATCTGTATCGCGATAAGTATTATTGGAATAACCAGCTGCATAAATAGCAAAGCCGCTTGGGTCATTACAAAACACTTCTAGTTTGGTATCACCGATTTCGTCTTGTCGTGTACCGTTAACAATACTTGCAGTGTGAGCGGTAATTGGGTTGGCCGTCATCGAGCAAGAACCCAATACCGTTACCGATGCCGTAGCGGAACTTACGCCAGTAATCGTATCCGCCAAAGCCTGCGGCATAGAAAGCATTGCACCAGAAAAAAGCGTAGCAGAAACCAACCCACCTATCATTAATAAACCAATTGATTTATTACTCATCTACATTACGCTCCCAATTATGCTTATGTATATATATTATATTATCATGCTGTTTTTACAAAATCAAGTATTTTTATAAAATTTCCTTTTTTCGTCTATTTTTGACAACTACCCCTGTAATAAATGCGACAATTGTCGCAATTGTGATTGCAATTAGCACCATAAACCAAATCGGACAAGCCACCACCGTTTGTTTGATGGTGGACGTTTCGCCAAGATACGTCACCGTTTGTGTAACTTCATAAATCCCCAGCGGCGAAATTCCTACGATGTCGCGCTTGACCTCATGCGTAGTCTCCGGCATCACCACTTCTTCTATATTGCTACTTTCGCCCGCTCGCGGATAAATCACTTCCGGCGAAAACACGCTACGAACTTCTAGAGAAATCCGTGCTGTTTCATGGATATTGCCATCATTTTTCAATACTACATTGGTCTGGATTGGCAAATCCGTCACAAAACCCGGCACCGACGAACTTTCAATATTGCCTTGATGCACAATATCGCCACCTACTTCTGCATAAATCAAACTAGCCAGCTCAAACTTATTGTTGATATTTAGCCCGCCATTTTCAGACTGCTTGCCCGAAAAACTCACCGTGAGCGCCGCATACTGACCTCCAGCACCCGCATCCGCCGGTGTATGAATCTCAAAATCTATGGTTTTGACCTCATTTGGTTTTAGAGTACCCTTAGTATCTTTTAGCACAATCCAATTAGTCATTTGAGTCCGCGCCGACTCCGTTACGAGATCGGCGTCATAACCATCGCCAGACACACCATACGGCATGATTTCTATGTTATAATTAAAGTCCTCTTTTGCCGTTGCCGGGTTAGAAACCATAATCGAGCCATGATACACCTCTCCGGGCGTTAGCTCTATTTTTTGGTTCATTGGTGTGACGGTAAAGATATTTGTTACATCCATGGTTGCCTCCTATTCTATCGACAAAATTTCACCTGTGCCATATTTTAATTTTAGCAGACGTTGGTTTTTACTGCCACGATATCTCAAACTCAAATCACGTTGCGAAAGAATAAATGGCCCGTCGATTAACGCGTCGAGAGATTTGAGAAATTCCCACGGTTCCCCACCGTATTCTTTGATGATTTCGTATGTAAAACCTGAAAAACTCCATACATCCCAGCCAAGTTCTTTGCGACAAAAATCTGCGATTTCTTTGCAAGCTTTTGGCTGCACAAATGGCTCGCCGCCACAAAACGTAATGCCCGTCTGACCTTTGAGCTTTTTTAGTTCGTCTAGCACATCACCGATTGGCGTCAATGTGCCCACTTCGTAATCCCAAGTTTCTGGGTTTTGGCAACCTTTACAATGATTTGGACAGCCCTGCGTCCAAAGCACCGCCCTCAGCCCGTCGCCGTTCACGATATTGTCGTGCTCAATCGGGCCGGAGAGCCGGATGTAACCATCCGGCACTTCCATTTGCTTGGCGAGTTTATCTAGCGCAATTTTGTGCCAATCCATTATTATTCTCCTTTGGCGCAACAACCACAGATTTTTTCAAATGCTACATCGCCTTCTAGCCTACCACAATGTGGGCAGCGGTCGCCGGTGATGATACCAGAGAAGCCACAAACTGGGTCGCGATCTACTGGGTGGTTTACCGAACCATAACCCACACCCTCGTCGTGCATTTTGCGAATCACCGCTTCAAAGGCGGCGATATTTTGTGACGGGTCGCCATCTAGCTCGATATAGGTAATATGCCCCGCATTACAAAGATTGTGATACGGCGCCTCGATTTCAATTTTCTCAAACGCCGAAATCGGATAATACACCGGCACGTGGAATGAGTTAGTATAGAAAGCGCGGTCGGTTACGCCTGGGATTACGCCAAACTCTTTCTTGTCAATCTTGGTAAAGCGCCCAGCAATACCCTCGGCTGGAGTAGCAAGAAGTGAGAAGTTCAGTTTATACTTTTTGCAGTAGCTATCACATTTTTCGCGCATGTGGGTGATGATATCTAGACCAAGCTCTCTAGCCTCTTCGTCTTCGCCGTGGTGCTTGCCAATCATCGCTACAAGTGTTTCCGCTAGACCGATAAAGCCAATCGAAAGCGTACCGTGTTTGATTACATCACGCAGCGTGTCATTTGGACCAAGTTTTTCGCTACCCATCCAGTTACCCTGCCCCATTAAGAATGGGAAGTTGCGCACGTGTTGATTAGCCTGGAACTCAAAGCGCTCCAAGAGTTCGTCTTTGACAAGGTCTAACTTTTCGTCTAGTTCGTGATAAAATCCGTCCCAGTCGGCTTCTTTGCGTTCGCCTAGACAAATACCGTGCTTGATACCAATTCTTACTAAGTTAATCGTGGTAAACGAACAGTTACCACGGCCAGTCACGATACCATCAGACTCCGGGAATACCGATGCAAATACACGAGTACGGCAACCCATGGTTGCAATCTCAGTACGATAGTCGCCTTTTTTGTAATACTTGAGATTATACGGCGCATCAATAAAGCAGAAATTCGGGAACAGACGCTTAGCGGATACTTCCATACTGCGTTTAAAGAGATCGTAGTTTGGGTCACCTGGGTTGTAGTTTACGCCCTCTTTCACTTTAAAAATCGAAATTGGGAAGATAGGTGTTTCGCCCTTACCAAGACCATTTTCGGTGGCCTGAAGAAGATATTTAGAAACAAGACGACCGGCCGGAGTAGTATCGGTGCCAAAGTTGATCGAAGTAAACGGCACCTGCGCACCAGCACGAGAGTGCATCGTGTTGAGATTATGAATGAATCCCTCCATCGCTTGCAAAGTTTCGTGCTCTACATCATCATTAGAGACTTCAATCACTTCTTTTGGCCACTTGGCTTTTTTCAATTTTTCGTCATCACCAAATTCGTAAGTATCTTTAATTTCTAGGTCGAGTTTTTTGCCAGCAAATTTATTATACTTGGCAAGGTTGCGCTTTAAAGCTTTTCTAAATGATTTGTTGACGCCTGGCGCCATCGCATAGTCAAAATTTGGAATCGACTGGCCACCGTGTTGCTCGTTTTGGTTGGCCTGAAGCAAAATCGCACAAAGTGCCGCATAGGAGCCAATGGAATTTGGTGTACGCAGATGCCCGTGCCCAGTGTTAAACCCACCGTTTTCGAATAATACGAATGGATCGCTCTGGCAGCAAGTAAGCGTACCAGTAGCATAAAAATCTAAATCGTGAATATGAATATCGCCATTATCGTGCGCCGCGGCAATATCTGGGCGAAGTAGCAAAGTTTTGGCAAAAACTTTAGAACCTTCTGCACCAAATTGCAACATCTTGCCCATGGCGGAGTTACCGTCAACGTTAGCGTTAGAACGCTTGACATCAGAATCTTCGCTTGCGTCGGCGTGAGAAATCGTACGGTAAATCATCATAAGGTCAGACTTAGCATCACGCACGCGAGAACGCTCCTGGCGATAGCGAATATAAGCCCTCGCCGTCTTTTTGTAGCTAGATTCCATCAAAACTTCTTCTACGATATCCTGAATCTGCTCTACATTTGGTGTACGCGCAGTGATTTTTTCTTCGGCACGCTCTAGAACCTTTTTTGCGAGCGCCTCTGCTTTTGTCGCCTTAAACTCCTCCGTGGCTAGCCCAGCCTTTGCGATTGCCTCCGTAATTTTGGCAGGGTCAAATTTTACAATTTTCCCATCGCGCTTTACTATTCTTTTGAACATAGAATATACCTCCTTCAAATGTATTCTATATGATTTTATGACTATTTCCTCGTATCGGTATTATATATATTATATATGGTATAATTTCCGCTACATTTGGTGTCTTATACCTATAATACACCACTACATCTAGCATTTCAAGACTTTTATGCTAAAAAAGTAAAAATTACAACAAAGGCTTATTTTAGAAAGCCATTGATGATTTTGCTCTCGGCTTCTGCTTGGGTTAGCCCAAGCGTCATCAACTTGGCAATTTGCTCGCCGGCAATTTTGCCAATCGCGGCCTCATGGATAAGCTCCGCATCAACCGAACGCGCGTCAAGAGACGGAGTCGCCTTTACTTCGGCTTTATCCATAATGATCGCATCGCATTCAGAATGCCCACGACATTTGTCTTCGCCAATAATGTTTAATTTAAAATCTTGTTTAGACAAATCCTGCGCCACCGCGCGCGAAACCAAATCCGCAGAAGAATTATCACCTTTCAATTCTATATCAATGTCAGAAGTCGCCGTTTGGCGCCCATGCGTCATAATTCTCTCGCGCACGGCCAGTTTTGCCTCTTTTTCTAACTCTGCTTTTGTCACCCGCTTGGTATCATCTACACCCTTAATTTGCTCAAGGTCCATCTCTACCTCGCTTCCTTCGCCCGCGAAAACCTCAGTAGTAGGATTTAAAATCTTGCCACCGCGCGCCTGCCCCATGCCATAATGTTTTTCTACATATTTTACCTTGGCATTTTTGCCCACAAAAAATCTATGAATACCATTGTGTACCGAATCTTGCCCACCACAGTTATAAATACCACAACCGGCGATAATGAGTACATCCGCATTATCGCCAATATAAAAATCGTTATACACGTCTTCTTTGTGGCCAGTTTTGCTAATAATCACCGGGGTATGTACGCTCTCGTGCTTAGTACCAGGTTTTATCGTAATTTTAAGACCTTTGCCATCTTCGCGCGAATCCACGTCAATATTCGCCGATGAGTTTCTTCCGACCGCTTTGCCATTTACGCGGAAGTTATATGCCCCCTCCGGCACCGCATATAGCCCAGCCACTTCTTTTAGCATTTCAAGCTCAAACTCATCAAAATCGTAATTACACTCTATCATAAAATATCACCCATTACTTCTTCTGGCGCACCAACTTTCTTGACTTTGCCATTTTCTAATATAATCACTTCATCCGCCAACTTGATAATACGCTCCTGGTGCGAAATAATAATCAAAGTATCGTCAGAATTATCTTTTCGCATCTTTTTGAATACACCGGTTAAATCATTAAAACTCCAGAGGTCAATCCCCGCCTCCGGCTCGTCAAAAATCGTCAGTTTAGCTTTTCGCGCCAGCACGGAAGCTATCTCAATCCGTTTCATTTCACCACCAGAAAGTCCGCTAGAGATTTCACGGTCTAAATATTCAGATGGTTCTAACCCAACAGACTTTAGATAACTTTCGTCACCACCCGCAATATTTAATAGTTCTTTTACGGTAATCCCCTTGATTTTGACCGGCTGTTGAAAAGAAAATGCCATTCCGGCCCTAGCTCTTTCGGTCACGCTGGTAGATGTAATATCCTTGCCACCCCAAATAATCTCGCCCGCATCTGGCTTTATTAGCCCCATAATAATCTTAGCGAGCGTAGATTTACCCCCGCCATTCGGGCCAGTAATCACAATAAATTTCCCGTCAGGAATAGTCAAAGAAAAATCATCAAAAATCTTCTTCCCGCCGGAAACTTTATAATTAATTTTTTTTAGTTCAATCATAGTAAAAATCTGGTGGGATTTACAGGTCTCGAACCTGTGACCTCAGCAATGTGAATGCTGCGCTCTAGCCAACTGAGCTAAAATCCCACTTTGTGTTATAATTGTATCATGGATACAAAGAAATTTGAAGACGAACTAACGCAAATTGAAGATTTTTTGGCTACACCAGACGCTTACAGCCACCCAGATTTTGCCGGCAAAAGTAAGCGCGCTTCCATTCTTCGCGAAATCTTATCCCTGAATGCAGAAATCAAACAATCCGAAAAATCCCTAGAAGAAGCCAAAGAACTAGTAAACGACCCCGAGCTTGGCGAAATTGCCAAGGAGGATATTGCAAATCTTGAAAAAAGACTAGAAGAAG
Source organism: Candidatus Nanosyncoccus sp. (assembly GCA_045593145.1). Taxonomy (GTDB): domain Bacteria; phylum Patescibacteriota; class Saccharimonadia; order Saccharimonadales; family Saccharimonadaceae; genus Nanosyncoccus. Next base: position 5,222 of record JAZNWC010000005.1, on the reverse strand, counting down.
ACGAGGCCAAATTAGAAGAACTTTTAATTCCACGCAACCCCGAAGACGACAAACCAGCCATCATCGAAATCCGCGCTGGTGCCGGTGGCGACGAAGCTAGCCTTTTTGCCGGCGAACTTTACCGTATGTATACAAAATTTGCCGAATCTCACAGCCTAAAAGTAGAACTTATCTCTGAGAATCAAAATGAAGCTGGTGGCATGAAAGAAGTTATCTTCAAAATTTCTGGTGACGACGCCTACGGCCAGCTCAAATTTGAAGGTGGCGTACACCGCGTTCAGCGTGTTCCCGTTACGGAATCACAGGGCCGCATCCACACTTCTACCGCCACCGTAGCCGTCCTGCCAGAAGCTTCCGAACAAGACCTCGTGATTAACCCTGAAGATCTCCGTATTGACATTTATCGTTCTGGCGGTCACGGTGGTCAAGGCGTCAACACTACCGATTCGGCCGTGCGTATCACTCACCTCCCTACCGGCCTCGTGGTGGCTATGCAAGACGAGCGCAGCCAGCAACAAAACCGTATCAAAGCCATGAATATCCTCCGCTCCAGATTATTAGAACGCAAAAAAGAAGAAGAACGAAAAAACGCCAGTGAGGCTCGCAAATCCCTCATCGGTACTGGTGATCGTTCCGAAAAAATCCGCACTTACAACTTCCCGCAAGACCGCGTTACCGACCACCGCATCCATTATTCTCGTAGCAATATTCCAGCCGTAATGGATGGCGACATCGAGGATATCATCAAAGAACTTGTCAAAAATGAACGCGCCCTCACCGAAACAGCCTAAAGCTTACAAACTTCAAAAACAAGATTTTTACGGGCGAGATTTTTTGGTAACTCCAGCAGTTTTAATTCCTCGCCCCGAGACGGAAGCCATTATTGATATCGTTAAATCTCTCGCTGGCCAGCCGATTTTGCCAGGTATCAAAGCACCTGAGCCAAAAATCGCCGAAAATGCCAAAATCTTGGACGTTGGCACCGGCTCTGGCTGTATCGCCATCACCATCAAAAAAGAACTACCCCTTACCCGAGTTACAGGGGTAGACATCGATAGGAGCGCGCTAGAAATTGCCGAAAAAAATGCCAAAAATCTCGGCGCAGACGTCCATTTTTATAAGTCCGACCTACTTAGTAACATCACCGAAATACCAGATGTCCTAGTCGCTAATTTACCTTATGTAGACAAAAATTGGGACTGGCTAGACCTCGAGGCTCTATCATACGAGCCAGCCATCGCTCTTTTTGCTAACGACCACGGTCTAGAACCCATCAAAAAACTCTTAAATCAAGCAGCGAAACATAAAATCGAGCATATCATCTTGGAGGCCGACCCTAGCGAGCACCAAGCCATCCAAGATTATCTCCCAGATGGCTATGAGCTAGCAAAAACCAGTGGTTTTATTTTGTATATTCGCCGAGTGTCACGTTAATCGCAACTTCATTGCCATCGCGAATCACCGTAAATTGCACCGTATCGCCCGGTTTATATTCGCCAATCAAATTCGTAAGCGAACCAGCCAGGCCAATTTTTACGCCATTTATCGCCACCAGAACATCGTTATCTTTTAGACCAGCTTTGGCTGCCGGGCTACCACTAATAATCGCCGAACCACCATTATAATATAACCACGCACCAGAATCTGTGCCCACATTATAATTCTTGTTAATTTCTGGAGTAACTTCTACCGTATAAACACCTAGATAAGCGCGACTCGCCTTGCCCTTTTCTACCAGCTGGCTCAGCATACCTTTTACACTAGAAATCGGAATCGCAAACCCCATATTTTCGGCACTACTACCAGTGGCAGTATTGATACCAATCACTTCTCCGGCCGCATTTACGAGTGGCCCACCAGAATTACCCGGGTTAATTGCCGCGTCAGTCTGAATCATATCTTTCAAAGTTTCAGAATTACTACCGTCGCTATCCGACGCCGTAATAGACCGGCCCAGTCCCGAAATAATCCCAGACGTTACTGTATTTTGATATTGCCCCAAGGCATTACCAATCGCAATTACCTGCTGGCCCACATTTACCGTCTTGCTATCCCCCAAAGTCGCCGATTTTAAGTCAGACACGTTGGCAATTTTCAAAAATGCTATGTCGTTCAAAGGGTCAGTTGCTACTAATTCTGCATCCTCATAAGTCGTGCCGTCATCTAATACAACGTTGATTTTGTTTGCTCCCTCAATTACATGTTTATTAGTGAGGATGTAGCCGTCGTTAGAAACGATAATACCAGTACCAGCCGCCGCTGAATCGTACGAACCAAAAATACTTTTAGTCTTAGTGGAAGTCACAATTGACACCACACTAGCCGAAACTCGGTTCGCCACTTCCGCAATCGAGCCTTCTACATAATTTGCCGAATTACCATCCAGCCCACCACCTACAAAAGTGATTGGTGTATCAGTCTTAAAATGATCTATCAAGGAAAACGTCAAGCTCGTACCAGACAAGCCTACCGCGAGCACCGCCAAACACACCGCCCACGGAAATTTCTTTTTCGTGCGAGCATTTTTATCTCTGTTATCGGCAATTTCAACCGCGCTCCCATTATTTACTTCTTTTTCCATTTCCCACTCCTTTCTAAATATTAAAAATTGGATTGCTAAACCATAGAACAATTATACCAATCAAAACCGCCCCAAAAATCACTGGTCCCGCAATATGTTTAAATCGAAAATCGTCTTGGTACTTAATCATCGCTTGCCTTGCATAATTATAAATAAAGGCAAAAATCGTTAAAATAATCGCCGCTTGCGGAATCCGAATACCGGTAGCACCAAAAGTATAAATAATCGACCACGAGAAACACAGCCAAGTAACCTCTGCAAACACCAAACCACAAATCAAAGTGGTGAGTGTAAAATCTTGGTCGTTAGTCTGCGCCAGCACATGTCGGCTAGCCGCATAACCCACCACAAAAGCCGCCGCCGAAGCCGCCAGTGAATTTGCCATCGAAGTCATAATGGTGGTGGCGGAAATCCCCAGAAATACCGCAATCAAAGACTGCGCCAAAGTAGCATTTTCGGATGACAACGGTTTGATAAAAAGTAACCATATAGTATAAAAACCCGCCAAAATAAAATGCACTGGTGCCAAAGACGTACCAGAATAGTATGCCAGCATCACCACGCTAATACCCACAATCAAATCTACCAAGTTAGACTTAATATTAAGCCACAGATAACGACTTCTTACTGCAAAAATCCGCCATTTAGAAACTAGTACCAGAATAATACCAAGAATTGGGCTACCACTAAATAGTGTAATCAGTACCGCGCCAAGGCCCAACAAGATATTCAAGAATACATGCACCGCGCTTGATGCAATATTTCTAGATTTGCGGATAAATACATAATCTGCCATACTTCTATATTATAACAAATAATTTAAATTACGCTTAAAATAATGATATAATAATCGTTATGAAACCAACGTTTTTCCAAAAACATCCCTTACTAAAAGATGTCCTTAGTTTATTTTCTTTTATTATCGTCATTGTACTCGGTACACTTTTTTTAAATACTTACATTTACCGCTCTTATAATGTAGTCGGTAGCAGTATGGAGAATACGCTCCATAATGATGACCGAGTGATCGTAAACCGCGCCGCTGTTTCTTGGGCACACCTCATGGGCCAAGAATATGTGCCAGAGCGCGGACAAATTATCGTATTTGCCAACGAAGACGAGAAAAAAGTCCAGGAGTACAAAGCCGATGGTGTTAAAAACCCTGTTACTTGCAATATTCCATCTGGCGTTTCCGACCAATACATCATCAAACGTGTAATTGCTTTCCCGGGCGAACGCGTAGTCGTAAAAAATGGCGTTATGACTATCTATAATGACGAGCATCCAGACGGTTTTGTTTACGACAATGATTGGCGCGTTTCCGAAAGTGACGGCCCAAAAGAATATACCTCTGGCGAGGTCGACACCACCGTACCAGCGGGTGAACTATTTGTTTCTGGCGACAACCGCGAAGGTTCCAACTCTTGGGATTCTAGAAACGGCCTCGGTACAATTCCATACTGTCGTATCATCGGTCCAGTAATTTTACGCCTCTTCCCGTTCGATAAAATTAGAGGATTTTAAACTTCGCCAATTAATTTTACCGACTCGGACTCTGGTAGTTCTTCTACATCACGTAGTTTGCGTTCAATTGTGCGAGAAGTAGTACGAGCCGATTCAATTTTGTTTGCAGATTCTTGTAGCTTCTTTTGTACGCCTTCAAGCAAATCACCAAATTTACCAAATTGAGTTTTGACCGCACCAAGCGTCTGCCATACATCGGCTGAACGTTTTTCAATCGCAAGTGTGCGAAAACCCATCACGAGACCATTTAGCATCACCGGCAAAGTCGATGGTGACGCAATCGTAATTTTAAGTTTCTTGCGAATTTCATCAGAAAGCCCAGGAATCCGTATAATTTCCGCATAGAGAGATTCCGTCGGCACAAACATAATGCCAAATTCCGTTGTCATTGGCGGTTCAAGATACTTAGTAGAAATCTTTTTAGCTTGTTCTTTTACATCATTTGCCAGCGCCTTTTGATAGGTAGCAATATTCTCTTTGTTGCCCTCATCATAAGCCGCAATTAATCTAGAATAATTCTCTACCGGGAATTTAGAATCAATCGGAAGATACACATTATCTTCTTTGCCAGGCATCTTAATTGCAAACTCAACCCTATCCGCCGAACCAGGTTTAGTAGCAATATTTTCTTCATATTGAGATTTATTTAGCATATCAGAAATGATCGAGCCAAGTTGCACTTCGCCATAAATCCCACGCGTTTTTACGCCTTCCATTACTTTTTTGAGATCGCCTACTTCTGTAGCCATCGACTTCATTTCGCCAAGGCCTTGATAAACTTGAGTAAGCTGCGTAGAAATCGATTTAAAACTCTCATTAAAACGTTTTTCTACCGATGCCTTCAACTTTTCATCTACGGTCTCGCGCATCTCTTCGAGCTTTTTCTCGTTGCCAGTCTGCAGTCTCTCCAGATTTTCGGCAATTTCTTTGCGATTTTCGCGGAAGTTCCGATCAATTGCCGGGTTGATTTCTTTTACTTGTCCTTCCATCCGAATCAAGCGCTCTTCCATCGCCCTAAAATCCGCCGACTTCTCTTCCGCTTTTGGCTTCCTAAAAATCACCACCAAAAGAAGAACTATTATTATTACCCCAATTACACCTAAAAATATATCCATAA
>JAZNWC010000004.1:0-11286 GCA_045593145.1 Candidatus Nanosyncoccus sp. | reverse complement strand
CAGCGCCGGCTACCTCGGCGTCTACTGGTCTAGTACCGTAGCTAGCTCTACCAACGCACGGAACCTCAACTTCAATTATGGCGGCGTCAGTGCGCAGAGTAGCAACAACCGGTACCTCGGCTGGGCTATCCGCTGCGTTGCTAAGTAAGGCTCCGGGAACTTCCCCACAACCCAAATCCATATATAAATACCGCCTCGCGGCGGTATTTTTTTATCTACTCACTTCTATGGGATTTTTTGCGAGACTTGCTACGAGTAAAGAACCACCCGACTATCAAGGCGATCACAAAGATAATGATAAACAATAGCCAGAGCGGACATTTAATTACTATTTTAGAGACTCGAGCGGTCGCGCCTTCAAATTCCACAGTATATACCACGTTAAAAACACCCACTTCTGGAGTCTCTTTCCAAGAAATTTCATCGTAACGCGCTCTATCTGGCAAAATAATATTCTCTTTTGGACTCTCCTCATTAGTGTAAACCTCCTCATTCGAAAAGAGAGGATACACTTGTAAAGTATATTTAGCCGTCCCGTGAATATTACCGGTGTTTCTAACCGACGAGCTACCATTGATATTACCAGAAATCAAAAACCCAGGCACATCTGCGCTTATAATATCACCTTGCCTTATCGTATCACCAGTTACCTCTGCATACACCAGATGAACCATCACCAACTGCTCGTTAATAGCCGCCCCATTATTTATGCTGCCATCGCCCACTGACGCCATCTTAGTTTTTACCCAAAATGCCTCGTACTGACCACCGGCGCTAGCTGTTTTTGGCACATTAATCGTAAATCTTACTTCCATAGTGCCATTTGGTTCCACCACGCCACTCTCGGCAACATCTAGCCTTGTCCAATCTACAATTGGGGAAGTAGATTCATCAAATGTCAAATCATATTCTTCATCTACATAAAATGATTTACGTTCTATCTCATATTCCAAATTGTTCTTACTATCATTTGGATTTACAATTTTAAAAGAACCATGATAGACATCACCAGGGTTCAACACTATGCTTTGTTTCATTGGCGATAAAGTCATTGAAATTTCATTACTCGCCCATGCGTTAATAGTTCCGACTATCGGTAAGCAAAGCAAAGCCAACGATGCTACTACCGCCCAGATTCGTTTCGCCTTATTCGTTATTTTCATATTACTCCTTTTTATTAGTTGTTAACTTCACACTCAAACCCACGCTCTTCATAAAATTTCTGCATACTCTCCATATTATAACTATTATCTGCAATATTATCCAGCATAAAATATTTCATTGAGTTATTATTCAGTTCGTCACCTTCAGCATATAAACTCATCTGCAAACCATCTGCAAATTTCGAGAATTTCAACCCTAAAGCATCAAAACCTAAATTATCCTTACTAAAATTTTTATTAAGATTTATGTGGTTCAAATTTTCGCTATCTATAATAGATTTCTCATTATTGTAATATAGCGTATGTACCAACGATATAACACTCGGTTTATCATCATCAAACACTACATTAATTCTGGTTGTTTTTGACTGCGCATTATCATAGCTCACGAATGGGTAGATCGTATCGGAAATATTACATGTAATGGCTTCTGTTTTTTCAATCTCTGGCCGTTCGTTAGTTATTTCGGTTTCTCCATACAGAAAAAAACATATCAACAAAATCACTGCTGTCAATATAAGCAAGACTCCACCCCGCACAAGCAAATCACTTATTTTTACGTCTTTTTTCATTATCTTCCTCCATACATTTTTCCATTATACCATAATATATAAACAAAAAATCTCCCAAGTATGAGAGATCTTTTGTTTATAAAACGCTATTACTTCTGTACAAACACGTAAGTAGCAGTACCCTCATAGTAACCAGCAGATTGGTTAGCAGCAGTCTGTACGCCATAAGTAATAGTATAAGACGAACCATCGCCCATGTCGTCACCTTCGGTCGTGTTAGCTACGTTGCCAGTCACGCCAGAGTCGAGGCTGGATTCCTCATCACTAAGTGTAGCCACCCAAGTACCTTCACTTAGAGTATCGTCGCTAGCATAAGCAATATTATCAGTGATACTAGTACCCTTAGAGTTGCTCGTATAGCCACCGAGATTAGTCATTGTAGCTGTGATTGTATAACCAGCGTCATTGTTACACTTTGCGTTGAAAGCGCTAGTAGCAAATGTAGCCACAGACTGACCAGCAGTCATAGTGCGAGCTGCAGTAGCAGTAGCAGCATCAGCATTCGTTACAGTCGTATTAGCATCGCCAGCAGTCATCGTGCGAGTCCAATTACAAGAATCCGCGATAGTGACTTGCAAAATATCTACGAAATTGCTCGGGTTAGCAGCCTGAGCAAACACACCCACTACTGGCATTGCTGCGAGAGCGAGAGAAGCTACACTAGCTGCAATCATTTTCTTTTTCATTGTTTTTCTCCTTCCGCCAATAGCGGAAAATTAAAATTATTTTTTATTTGTTAAATGTATAACCTTTAACACTTCTCATTTTACATAAGCACAATAATATTGTCAAGTTTTTTTAAAGATTTTTTAAGTTTCCCCACCCGACTTTTCCACAAGGAAAAACCAGTCAAATAAGTTCTTGCTTATGCTTGCCACCAAAAAAACATTAGACCTATAATTGCATCGTGAATAAGAAAAAATTAGTTGCAGAATACACAGACTTTGCCAATAAGTCCGCCATCGAATATAACGAATCATACAGGAATCTAAGTAACGCAATCCTTACCGCATCTTCAATATATATGGCCGCCACGACAGCAATCATAACATTAAAAGCAGCGGTGGCGGCGTCTCTAGGAGACAACGCAGAAAAAGAGCAGGAGGAAATAGCTGACGAATGCGCGAAAAATATAAAAAGCAAAGCTGACATAATAGTCATCACAATACAAATAGCGTTCTTCGCAATAGGAGCAGCGCTTATGATGCCGCCGCTCTTCATGGCCCTTTTTAGTAATTAAGCCTACAAAAAAAAGACTGGCTAAACCCCGGACAAACTCTTACTCAAAAAACTCCGCAATCATTTTTATCAAACGCGGTATCTCGGTATAAAAATCTTGGTCTACCAAAGACATATTTTTGGCTCGTTCCAAAAAGACTGGGTCCAAATTAAATACAGTCGCAAACCAATTATCCGCTTGATGATGTCTTTTTGAATATGGCGGTATTTTCTGGAAATCAAAATCGCACCCATCATTATACTTTTTTATTCCCTCTTTTATGATGCCGCCTAGATCTTTTCCGCTCTTTAGCATGCGCATCAAATCGTCCTCGCCCCAAAACAACCCCGCCACAAACAATTCAAATTTTGGCTTAGAGATTATAACTATAGCACCGGCCTCTTCAACTTCTGCACGAAAATCCCTCTCATTCACGCCGTGTTCATGCATGTCGTCGTAGTCACATACTAATACTTTTATTACTTCATCATCCGAGCTAACGCAATTATCTGGATTTTTCTCGTATTCTCTTACTAGCTCTTCAAATTTTTCTATTAGTATATGACTATGACCATGATTGCCTTTTAGCGAAAGTAACACAACTTCCAAATTCGCATAACCATGTGGGGCTTGTTGGCGGAGAACACCAAGTACGCTACGCATACTTGCCACCTCCGTTACTTCCCCCTCTACCCCAACAATGATATGCTTTATGCCCATTCCGTTTCCACCCTTGGCACCCCGCCAAACATGCCCATATTATATTTTTTCTGTATTGCCGTATCTCTGGACTCACTAGAAATCGTATTAATCCTAGTCTCTTCAAGATTGTCTTTGCCAAACAGATACAAATTCTTTCTGCCTATTTTGTCCATCAGATACGTACAGTGAGTATTTGCTATGAGAAAAGCACCTTTTTTATTTCTAACCTTACTGAATAATTTTGCTATAAACTCGCTTTCTTTTGGATGTAACCTAGAATCAAAATCATCTATATATATAGTGCAACCTTTTTCCAAAGAATCTATCAGCGGTGCAGCCAATTCAAAAATCCTCTGCGTGCCGTCGGACTCATGATGCTCTAAGTCAAAATTACGGATACCCACTACTTTGCCACTCTCATTTCTAACAAAGTGCGATGTAGCCACCTGATACCCTACTCTGTCAAAACCCTTCTTAAATTCGTCACTAATTGGTAAACTGTCAAATACCTCATCCGGAATACGTTGCTTCACCACACTTACGTCTTGAATAAACAAGTCAGACTGCTTCAAAAAATCCAATATTTTACGTTTGCTTTCTTCGCTTTCAAAGATTTTCCTCGATGTGCTCACTATGGCACTATCCTTAGACGGATTAGAATCTACAAAATAAATCATGTTTATGCACTTTATAAAATCTACAGCAATTTTATTATTAGTTTCATAAGCCCTAGTAATTAACAGAGAGTCCTCTCTGGTAGAATTTAGCAGCTCTTTTGTGAATCCAAACTCATCATAATCACCATTACGGACAGACCTACGCCTAAACATCGTACGAAAAGTATCGTCGTTATCCCCCTTCGTAGCTAGCCATTCATTCGCAACTTTACCCTCAAATAACGAGAAGAAATACTCATATTCCACATCGCCTTCAATCAAAATCTTCAGTTCCGTTGGTTCTTTGTCGCCTTTTTCACTCAATAAGAAAGGCTCATAAAAAGAATCTGGGTTCGCCACAAAATGCGTAGAATTCTTAATAAAATCGCACATAAACCTAAAGGCCTTAAAAAAGTTAGACTTACCAGAGCCATTAGGCCCATATATTAACGAAATATTTTCTTCGCTATCATTAAAATTAAATATTTGTTCGCTACTAAAAGAGCGATAGTTTTTAATTGAAAAGCTTTTTACCCTCATATTTAAACCACTTAAATATTATTTAATCTTCATTATATCAACTATTTTGCATAAAATCAACACTTTTTTACAAAAAAATACAAAAAATACATATTTTATGCAAATGTTCTACTTTTTATCTCTGTTAAAAATATGCAGGTGGCAAAATCTTACTCCACCCACTCCCCCATCCACCGGGCGAAATCGTCGTAATTATTATACGCCGCGGCGTCTTCGTCGCTATCAGCGCGAAGAAAAGCCAGCACCTTGCCCTGCGACACCACCACCACAGACGGATAAAATTTTACATTTTCGCCTAGACTAGTGCCTTTCATCTCAGAAAACATCATTCTATAAACGCTGGTACCTTTTTCTTTCGCCCATTCTTTAACATACCCCCGCAATCTATCCGCCGTATGGCAGCCATCTTGGTCAACAAACAACACAAAAGACCTGCCGTCCTTCACTAGCGCCTCGTATTCATAAGAACTAAGCGCCCAAAGATCTTCGCAAGGTTCGCCATCGCACGCATATTCTGCCCCTATCACGGCTTTTTCGTGCCCCAAAATCCCAAACCATCCAGTTAGCGCCCCCACCAAAAGCACGTTCCCGGCTACCACTAGCACTAACGCCGCCACTAACCACCAGACTTTATAAGAGCGGGCCGCCTTTTTCATTACTCCTCCGCCAAAGTGTCAAAATTAATTTCGTGATACGGCACTTTGTAAAAATCGTACACCACGTCGCCATCTTCTAGCTCGCGCCGGACCTCTACATTATTTTTACCTTCATAAAACCAATACCCGCCCACATCGTAAATTTTGTCCGCATCCCAGCCAAGCGCCACCAGCATATTCTTCATCATGCCAGCATAACCACCGCCACCACACATCAAGAAAATTATCTTATCACGCGGGAAAAGCGCTTCTAACACTGCCATAGATTGTTTGTAATTTGCCGTGTATTTTGCACCATCATAGTTAAATAGCGTCGGGCCGTCGTAAGTTTCACCTACTACCTCAGGCAGACCAGTTACATTCACAAGATATGGCAAAGGCACCACCTCAAATCCATTTACAAACCCAGAAAGATACGCATCTCCACCAATCGCCTCATAATTGCCCGGATCAATCAAAAGACGCACGTCGCGATACACCGCGTCGCTTCTACCAAGATAATTATCAATTGTAGATTCATTGATATTTTTATCTATCCCTAGCTGGCCACGTTCACCCTCGGCCAATTCTGGCTTTGGCAAAGTTGCTAATTTCTCACTTGGAAAAACAAACTTCCCCATCAAAAACGCCCCTACTACCAAAGCTATCGCCAAAGTAACACCACCCCAAATGATTTTTTTCATATTATCTCCACTTATTTATATATATTATACACCCACAGCCGGCTCATTTGGACAACTTTCTAGCACTCGCAATATTGCCTCTTTTTCGGCTTCAGTTATCCACAAGCTGTATTTATATTTTACCGAAACTTGCCGCGCCACATACTGGCAACGAAATTTTTTATTGGACGGCAACCAAGTGGCCGCGTCGCCATCAGATTTTTGCTCATTAGCCGGACCATCCACCGCTAGCAAATTTAGCGGGTCCGTCGCTATCGCATATCTGGTGTCTTTGTCTTTGTATTGCGCGCCTTTTTGCCACGCGTCCGAAAGCGCCACCACATGATCTATCTGCACGTCCTTAGAAATTTCTTCACGCTTAGTAAAAACTTTGTGCTCACCAGTGTAAGGCTCATCATATTCGCCTGCCACCACGTTGCATCCATCTAGCACCGCCGTTTCGCCAAATTCCCGTTTGATAATTCTCTGCCGCAGATTACAGCCATCCACCGTCGGCCATCCACTATAAAATGCATCACGCGAATAGCCCGTCTTTGGCGCCCGCCCCTTCACCTCTAATTTTTCCAAAATCTCCGTCGCTAGTGGCGCGCCCGCATCTGGCACCGTTACCGCTTCGGCATCATAATCTGTACCCTGCTCCGCACCGGTATTTTCCGCACGCGTAAAAATCTGCTCGTAGCTCGCCGGATTTGCCACCAGCCATGCCACCACCCCACCCAGGGCAGCCACTACTACCAAAAACCTCCGCATCCTAAATTTCATATCTCTATTGTAACACGCGGGGGGCATTTTATCGCATTTACCTTAACACCATAAGTGTTATAATGATATTATGACAGAGCAAAAAAAGACCAACATTATCAGAAAATTATTTGGCGGCATCAATCTCACTTGGCCACGCCTCATTATCGCGTCAGTCGTGATAGGCCTAATCGTTGGCGCCATCATGATTAACCCAGATTGGAAAGACACTTCCATTTCGCAAATCGGCGTCGGGTTTTCTTGGTGGGTACTCTTTGGCACTATCATCATCGCAAATAGCAAATCTAATATAGATTCCGCTCTGAAGTGTTTTGTCTTTTTCCTCATTTCCCAACCACTCATTTATCTGGTTCAAGTCCCTTTTGCCGAAATGGGCTGGGGACTCTTTGGCTATTACAGATACTGGGCCATCTGGACCGTACTCACACTCCCAATGGGGTTCATCGGCTACTATATCAAACGAAGCGACATCTGGAGCGCATTAATTTTATCCGGGCCGCTGTTTATATTACTCATCGAGGGTATCGGTTTTATCACTCCAGCTGATGGCGAAATGAATAAATACTTCGCCATGGGCATTTTGTCACTCATTTTTGCAGTATTAATTCTTTACGGCGTGCTAAAAGACATTCGTTTGTGGCTTATACCAATCGTAATTGGTAGTATCGCCGGATTGATTTATGTGGCTCCGTGGAATGGCGGCTCAGAAGGTCAAGTCGCAAAAGGTAGCTACGATTTAACCACCTTTTTACCAGAAGTAGACAACACTTGGTCTGTAACCATCACAAACGATAAATACAACGTCCAAATCACCAAAGATGACGAAAAATATTTCCTAGACGTAGAATATAGAAACAGTAGTAGCGTCAGCAACAGTCTTATCGATTTCACCAGCCCAGACGGCGAAACGGTCTACACCTGTTCATTCACCACCCACCTAGACAACTCCGCCGCCACCTTCGGCAATTGCGAAAAACAATAAAAATAAGACCTGCAAACTTCGCAGGTCTTATTAAAGGTACTAACTAATATTTTGGAACTTCTTCCACAAAAAAGCCTAGTAACTGGAATTTTTATCGCGCCTGGTCGCAAACCATGCTATAATAACAGATATGAGTTCAAAAATCGGAATCATCGGATTGCCAAATGTTGGCAAATCCACATTGTTTAACGCTCTCACTAACGCTGGCGCGCTTGCAGCCAACTATCCTTTTGCTACCATCGAGCCAAATGTCGGCATCGTTCCCGTTCCAGATGAACGCCTAGACGTTCTTGCCAAAATGTACGAAACAGACAAAGTTGTGCCTGCTACTGTAGAATTCGTAGACATCGCTGGGCTAGTTGCTGGTGCAAGCAAGGGCGAAGGTCTTGGCAACAAATTCCTCGCCCATATTCGCGAGTGCCAAGCCATTTGCCATGTTGTCCGCGCTTTTGTAAATAACGACATCATCCGTGCCGACAACAAAGTCGAAGAAGACATCGTAGCCCAAGCCAAAGATGACATCGATATTATCAATCTCGAGCTCCAGCTCGCAGATGAAGAAACCCGCGCCAAGGTCGAAGCCAAGCGCAAAAAAGACCCAGCCGACGAAAATATCCCGTATCTCACCGACAAACCAGCCATCTATATGTTCAATGTGGACGAGCAAGGCCTCGCCGATAAAAACCTACAGTCGCAACTGAAAGCTCTTGTCGCACCAGCCGAAGCCATCTTTGTCAATGCCAAACTCGAAGAAGAAATGTCTGGCATGAACCGCGACGAACGAAAAGAATTCTTAGAGAGCTACGGCGTAAAAGACGATGCTCTCGGGCAGCTCATCAAAGCCACCTACAAAACCCTTGGTCTCCAATCCTTCCTCACCGCCGGCAAAAAAGAATGTCGCGCCTGGACTATCAAAAAAGGCGCCACTGCCCCACAAGCCGCTGGCACCATTCATACCGATTTTGAACGTGGCTTCATCGCCGCATCTATTTGTAACTTTAGCGATCTCAAGGAGCTCGGTTCCGAACAAGCCGTCAAAGCCGCTGGCAAACTCCGCACCGAGGGCAAAACCTACGTCATGCAAGATGGCGACGTCGTCGAATTTAAATTCAATGTCTAGCTAAAGCCCAGTCACACTGGAAGTGTCGTCTGTTTCGACCTTCATACTTGTGGCAGAAAAATTATTTATAGCAAAATTAATTTTTCCCTTCCTCGATACATGAGCAAAATCAGAATTATTACCAAATGTAGCTTGGCTATTATTTAGATTAACCGTAGCAAAATTTTCATCCACATAGAAAAATGGGTAATATATGATTTTTTCTTCTGTACCATCGCCGTCTCGGGCTTCCTCTTCTGGCTCAGGCATTTCAATTTTACTGTTCGACAAACTAAAGACACCAGACCCCTCACCAATAATCGCCACAGCAGACGCATCGTAAGCATCTAACCCGATACCTCCGCCAGAAAATTCGCTATCATTAATATTTACACTGCCATCATTCCTAATCATGGCAATCTGCGACACTTTTGCAAGACCATTCGAATTAAAGATGGACACGTTACCAGACTCCACGTGAGCTACTTGTGAGCCAACAGCATCTAAACTTAAATATATCTGATTCGCACTTATACTTCCGCCATTCTTCCCTACTTTAAAAGCTGGTGATTGCTCACCATTCGTAAATATTGATGTACGTTCAATACTAGCTTTACCATTATTATTTACTACGATCCCAGCAGAACCATAACCGTTGGTGCTAATATTTACATTTTCTGTAACTATCTCACCGCCATTAATTGCCATTATGGCATTTGCTCCACCTGTTTTTGTCTCTATTAACGCTTTTTCTATTTCTACTTTTGAACCATCGCCAATCACCACAATAGCAGAGTTCAAACCATATTCAGCATATTTAGGATCGCTACCATTTACATAATCACTACTAACCTTTTCCACGGCCAAAGAATCTTCACCACTAAACTTCACCTTTCCGCCATTAACCACCAAGAAAGTAACCTCATCATCATTATAAGAAACGTATCCACCACTCGTAATATTAAGTTCTACACCATCCACTAAATAAGCTGCCTTATAAACTATTTCTTCTCCATCAACATTCGTCGTATAAACACCCGATGAAATATTTTCAATCTTTTCAGCTACAATATCAGTTTTGTCCTTACCATCAGTGGCTACTTTATCACCAAACCAGTTTCGCCAGCTCATAGCCACGACTATACCTATTACACACAGCGTCAATACTAAGACTATAGTCAGCACTATCCACAACTTGCGCCTTGTTTTGCGTATTGCCCCATTATTTTCCATAAAAAATCCTCATTAACATAAGTACATTATATCACAAACCAATCGTCCACCACAAAATCTCCGCCCGTCACCGCAGCTACTGCCAACAAAGGATTATATTTTTTGAATTCCGGACGAGCCTTACAAAATACTTCCGCCGCAAATTTCATTCTTTCTATTTTTTTAGCATCTATCGCGCTAAGTCCACCGCCAAAATCTTGATTCTTTCTAGTTTTTACTTCTGTAAAATACAAAGAGCCATCGCTTAAAGACACGATGTCAATCTCGCACATTTTTGTTTTAAAGTTTCTTGCCACAATTTCATGCCCCTTTGCTCGCAAATATTCACACACCACATCCTCACCACGCCCGCCAATTTTTGTTGTATTTTTACTAACATTTACGGACGGCCTCACAAACCCCACCATACTTTTAATCGGCTCAAAACTTTTGCGATGCTCCGGCGTAATTCCAAATTCTTTTATCGCCGCAATATGCTTGGCTGTCCCATAGCCCACGTGTTTTTCAAATCCATAATCAGGGTATTTCAAACTAAGCTTCACCATATAATTATCCCGCGCCACTTTTGCTACAATCGACGCCGCCGAAACTTCCTTTACCAAGTCATCCGCTTTTACGGCCGTAGAAACAAATTTTTCAAGCGCTGTTCCAGCAAGAAAATTCACTTTTCCGTCAATCAATATCTGTGAAAAACTCGCGTGAAGTCTCTGAACCGACTTCACGGCCCGTCTTGTCGCGAGTCTCAAAGCCTCCGAAATCCCCACCACATCTAGCTCCTCTGCGCTCACCCAGCCTAGTCCATACGGTACTTCCGTACAAATCAAGCTAGACAAAGCTTCGCGCTTTTTCGCACTTAGCTTCTTGGAATCACGTAAATCTGCCGCCCAATCCGGCTTTTCGTCCGGCAAAATTACCGCACCCACAACAAGTGGCCCCGCCAGCGGCCCACGCCCAACTTCATCAATTCCCAAAATCGCCATACCGTCATTATAACAAAAAAGAACCTGGTTTTGCCAGGC
>JAZNWC010000003.1:0-2462 GCA_045593145.1 Candidatus Nanosyncoccus sp. | reverse complement strand
TGATTTTTCGATTTTTTTGTCGGTCATTTTTTCCTTGCGGGATTTTTTGGATTTAATTAGTTCGCCGTCTTCGGTGAGGTCAAAAGCCTGAACAGGTTTTAGAAAATCTTCTACGGTTTGAGTGTCGTTAATTTTAGCTTTTGGTTGCACAACGGGTTTTGTCGTGGAGACAGATTTCTTGGAAGTGTTTTTTGGTGCAGATTTTTTGGCACTGCGAGGTTTTAGCCCATCAATTGATTTATCGTTTTTCATCATTTATAATTATAGCATAATGAGTATTAAACTGACAAAAAAACAATTAGCATTACTTGACTTTGTGCAGGATTTTACGGAGGAAAAGGGCTACTCACCATCTTATCGCGAAATTATGGCGGGAATGGGGCTATCATCCGTATCGGCGGTGGCAGAACATGTTGATAATTTAGTAGAAAAAGGGGTTCTTCGAAAGAATCCTGGCACAGCAAGGAGTTTGGAGATTTTGGATTATCGTCATGAGGAAACCGTGGATTTATTTAAGATGAAATTAATGGATTGCAGGGAAGAAGAAAAAGAAGTTTTGCTAAAAGCTGCAGATATATTGGGCTTAGACCTTGAATAATTTGATAAAGTTGTTTATGATTGTAATAGGAGAAGAGTCTCTATGGTAAGGCGAAAACGTAGTAAAAAATGGATTTCCTCGTTAATAATTTTGGTGCTTGTGATAGCGGCCGGAGTGGTATGCTATCTTGTATGGGATAACTATTTTAATGATAAAAAAGAAGAATCAGAAAAAAGCCCAGAAACTTTGCAAGAGGAGGAAAAAGAAGAAGAAAAACCAGTGGAAGAGAAAGAAGAAGAACGGCAACCAGTAAAAAAAGAAGAAACTGTTCAGTATGATGGCGCTAATCCGAATGCATCCAGTAGTATAACAGGCGCAATAACTTATGCGACAGTATCTGGCGACAATCTAGTGATAAGAGTAAATATAGATCAATATTTGAGTGGTGGAAAATGCACGCTTGGTTTAAGGCAGGGTGGTGGTAATGTCTATAGTGCAGAGGCATCCGTAATTGATTCTGCTTCTACTTCTACCTGCGAAGGATTTAATGTTCCGGTAAATGGGCTTCTGAGCGGAGAATACAATATAATAATATATATTAGTAGTGGCGATAAAACTGGTGAAATTAGTGGCGGAGTGACATTGTGATAGTGATAAATAGCAGCAAGACTAGAAGGCGAGATAAAAGAGGATGGTTTTTGGTTCTTGGTGTATTTGTGGCGGCATTCTTTTTTACATTTTTAACGCGACAATCTAGGGGCGTAGAAGAAGAGGCGGGGGCAGCGAGTTTGGCTAACTTTGATCCTGGATACATAATTTCAGATTACCAGATGGGTAATTATAGTTCGATGAGTGAAGCGGAGATACAGACGTTCTTGTCATCTCACGGGAATTGTAGGGATACCGATGTGTATAAAGCGACTTACTATCCGAACTTAAAATATCATATAAAAGATGGGCATTTTGTGTGTTTGGCAGAAGAAACTTTTGGCAGTGGTGAAGCGTACGGTGATGGAGTGGAAAATGGCGAATCAGCAGCACATATTATTTGGCAAGCAGCGCAAGATTACAAGATTAATCCGCAAGTGATATTGGTATTATTACAAAAAGAGCAGGGGCTAATTTCTGATTCTTGGCCAAACAATATACAATATCGTTCGGCAACGGGGTACGGGTGTCCTGATACTGCGGCTTGTTCATCGCAGTACTATGGATTTAGAAACCAAGTACGGAACGCGGTATCGCTTTTTAGGACAGTGCTTGATGGTGGCTGGACAAATTACCCATTAGGGAATAACTATGTACAATATAATCCGAATGCGGCTTGTGGTGGAAGTGTAATTAATATACGGTCACTGGCAACGTCGGCACTATACAGATATACGCCATATCAGCCGAATGTGGGGGCATTAGCGGCAGGGTATGGTACGGCCCCATGTGGAGCATATGGGAATAGAAATTTTTACCTTTACTTCCAGGATTGGTTTGGGGGGATTACGGAGGAAGAGGAAAGGCCAGAACAGGCAATTCCTGCACAGACAAAATATGAAAAAACGATTACTGATGGGCAATATCGTATTGTTTCCAAGGCATTTCCGGACAAGGTAATTGATATTAAAGGTGGAGTGTATGAAGGGATGATGAGTGGCCTTTTGCAAATTTATAAAAAGAAGGACGACGATATAAGTAATCAAGTGTTTGAAATAAAATATGATGAGGAAAATGGATATTATTCTATTACGAATCCATCTAGTGAAAAAGATTTTGATGTTAAAGGTGCCTTAATCAAAGATAAGACACCCGTGCAGGTATTTAACTCACACGATAGATGCAACCAAGATTGGCTTCTAGAAAAAGACGACGAGGGGTATTTTACTATTATATCCAGATGTTCTAGCAAAGTGTTGGATGCATCGTTATCTAC
>JAZNWC010000002.1:0-35308 GCA_045593145.1 Candidatus Nanosyncoccus sp. | reverse complement strand
TGTTCAACGTATCCGAATAAACGTACCCCGCCCGGTTCATATATAATGGAGAATTAAATAAATGCATTAGTGTTTTGCATATCTAGATATTAGGTATGCTATAATAGAGATATGGCAATAGAGAGGTTAGTGGAGCCGACCGCGGCAGAAAATGATAGCGAGGAAGAGAAGATCGAAATTTCCCTTCGCCCGACTAGTTTTGATGAATATATTGGGCAAGAACATCTGAAAAATAATTTGAAATTAGCGATAGATGCGGTAAAAAAGCGAAATGACGGTCAGACTTTGGACCATATATTATTATATGGGCCACCAGGGCTTGGTAAGACTACAATGGCAGGTGTGATTGCGCATGAACTTGGCGCTTCCCTTAGGGTGACGAGCGGGCCAGCGATTGAGAGGGCTGGAGATCTGGCTTCGATTTTGACTAATTTAAAAGATGGCGACGTGTTATTTATTGATGAGATTCACAGGCTCAGAAGAACGGTAGAGGAAGTGCTTTATTCGGCGATGGAAGATTATAAATTGGACATTGTGATTGGCAAAGGGCCAGCGGCTAGGAGCGTAAGGCTAGATTTACCGCGGTTTACGGTGATTGGTGCTACTACTAGGACTGGTTCCCTCGCGGGGCCACTTAGAGATAGGTTTGGTATAATTCATCGTTTGGAATATTATAAAGAGCCGGAGATAGAAAAAATTATTACACGAACGGCGGGGATTTTGAATACCAAAATTCAGCCAGAAGCAACGGAACTTCTTGCGACGCGTTCACGTTTGACGCCGCGTATTGCAAATAGGATTTTTAAACGCGTACGTGATTATGCAGACGTAAATGGAGATGGCATTGTAGATAAAATTACGGCGGAAAAATCTTTGGAGTTGATGGAGATAGATTATCTTGGGCTGGATCCGGCGGATAGAAATATGCTTCGCCTAATGTACGAAAATTATGGTGACAGGCCGGTGGGGCTTACCACGATTGCGGCGCTCACGGGCGATGAGGCGACTACGATTGAAGATTATTACGAGCCGTATTTGTTGCAATTGGGGCTTCTTGCGAGGACGCCTAGGGGTAGAGTGGTAACCGAAAAAGGTAAAAGGCATTTACAAAATAGCAAAAATGATGTATAATAATAAAAAGGAGATCCTGTCATGGACGAAGGATTAGCAAAAATCAGACACGGTAGAAGTAGAAAAGATTTTCCGTTTCTGAAGCTTGAAGATGATGAATATGTGGAATTTGCATTGTCTAGGTCAAAAATCAGTCTTTTGATTACGCTTGGGGCGATAGCAGTTGGTCTAGCGGTGGCGCTAGCTTTGTTTTTGTTTGTTTTGATGGGGCAACCTACCTTGGATGATATGGGCAGAAATTTTCTTTATATAATATTGTCTGCATTGATTATTGCGGCGATTTTGGCGGCGTTAGTGGCATTAATGATTTATCGCGGTAATAAACTCTTTATCACAAATAGACACGTGATTCAAATGGTGATGAGTTCGCCGGTGGCGACATCTACCAATATTATTGATTTGTCTTCGATTGAGGATGCTAGTTTTAGCCAAAATGGCATTATGCAAAAATTGTTCCACTACGGAACGTTTCGCTTGGCTACAGTGGGCGATGAGACTACTTATACGTTCCCTTATTCCGATATTTCTCAGGTGGAGTTAAAAGAAGTTTCTAAATTAATCTCGGAAGCCAAAAAGAAGAAAAAAGGCGACGAAATAATTATTTATTAATTAATTGTTGCGGTTGTTTTTGATGTAGGCGTCTTCTTTTTCGAGAGTGGCTTTTAAAGTGTATTCTTTGCAATGGCCATTGTCGCAATTAGCTGGAGTGTAGGAGTAGGAACTAGCTGGGTCGCCAAGATTAAAACCGTATGGATCTGTCCAGAGGGCTGGGTCTATGACGGTGATATTTTCTTCGGAGATGGTTTCTGGGTAATATTTGTGGTCTTTGTAAAAACTTTCTTCCAAAGCGTAATACATAGCGTTAATAGCGGTTTTGCGGTCTTTATCGCGCTCATATGCGTCTAGGTTGGATTTTTGAACAAAGAAGAGAATAAGCAGAAGTGATGCAAAAACTCCAACGATGAGGATTTCTATGATAGTAAAGCCTTTTTTCGTGTTCATGGGTTTATTATATCACGATTTTATGATATAATGAAAAAACGTGGTACCGTAGCTCAGTTGGTTAGAGCGTGGGACTCATAAGCCCAAGGTCACTGGTTCAATTCCAGTCGGTACTACCATTTTTTCTGGCGAAAAAACGGCAGCACCGGAACTTCGTAAACGGTACTACCATTTTTTATGAAACAAAAAAATGGTACCGCCGGAGGGACTCGAACCCACGACCCTCTGTTCCGAAGACAGATGCTCTAATCCACTGAGCTACGGCGGCACTTGGTATACCCGGCACGATTCGAACGTGTGACCTTCAGTTCCGGAAACTGACGCTCTATCCAGCTGAGCTACGGGTACGACAATGATATTATAACATTTTTGAGGCCGAATTAAAGCATAGACGGATTATTTTGAGAAGTGGGGGGTTGAAATTTTGATGGGAATTTGCTAGAGTGCGGGCATGAAAAATTTTTTGATGAAAAGTTTGCACCAGTCGTATTTTTTGGTAGCGATGTGCGTTGGTATAATTGCTGGCGCGATAATGGCGTTAGTTTTTCGGATTAATTATTTTGCATCGCCGATATGGATAGCGTTGGCATTTTTGTTGATAATTTGGGCGTTTTGTAAACCAAAAGCAGCATTTATAATTTTGGCGTTTCTCGCGGGAATGATTTTGATATTTTTTCGGGCGACGCAAGAATTGGCGGGCGAAGAATATATTAGGAGGTTAGTGGGGCAGAATGTGGTAGTAACTGGCACGATAGACGGTGATCCAGAAACGGATGAAAAAGGAACTAGTTTTAAATTAAAAAATTTGCGGTTTGGTGAAAATGGAGAATACGAAAGTCGCGGGAGTTTGTATATTTCTGAATATAAAAATGAAAAGTTGAAGCGGAGCGACGAAGTGACTCTCGGCGGAAAACTATCGGATGGGTTTGGAACTTATGCGGGATATATGTATAAACCAACGATAAAAAATTGGAAACGGCCAGAGCCGGGCGATTTGGTTTTGAAAGTAAGAAATTGGTTTGCGGAGAGAATTGAAAGTTTGATTCCGGAGCCACAAAATAAACTTGGTTTGTCGTATCTACTTGGTATGAAATCTGGTTTGCCGGATGATTTGGCGGAAAATCTAAGAATAGTAGGGCTAGTGCATATTGTGGTGGCGAGTGGGGCGCATTTGTCGATTTTGGTAGAAATTGCAAAGAAATTGTTTGGAAAATTATCACGCTTTGCTGGACTGATGTTTTCGATACTTTTTATTATATTTTTTATGGCAATGGTGGGGTGGACGCCGTCGATTTTGCGAGCGGGAATTATGTCGATTTTGACACTCGTGGCGTGGTATGTGGGGCGAAAAATTGCGCCGTGGCGAATTATTATTATGGTGGCGGCAGTAACGCTGATGATAGACCCGATGTTTTTGATAAATCTTGGATGGCTTCTATCGTTTGCAAGTTTTGCAGGAATTATGATTTTGGGGCCAAAGATTACGAAGATTTTTTATGGTGGGAAAAAGCCTGGATTTGTTGCAGGCACAGTGATTACTACGGTTTCTGCGACTCTGATGACTTTGCCGATAGTTTTATATTATTATGGTACGATTTCTTTAACTAGTGTGGTGGCGAATCTGTTGATTTTACCAACTTTAAGCTACGCGATGGGGCTGGTATTTCTTACTGGAGTGGTAGCGGGAATACCGGGAGTGGAGGTGGCAGTATCATGGTGTGCAACAAAACTACTGGATTTTCATATTGCAGTAGTGGGATTTTTTGGTGAGCTAAAACAATTTTTGATAGAAATTCCGCCGTACCAAGTATGGGTGTTTTTAATTTATATTTTGATATTTGCATTTATTTTGATGTGGTGGTGGAAAAAACGACGGATAAGAGTAAATGTGTTATAATATGACTATGAGTATATTCAAAGATAGTGTAATAGACGTGTTTAAAAAGATACGTCAGATATTTTTAAAAATAATAGTAGGGATTATCATTGGTGAGATAGTTCTTCTTGCAGTTTTGATCATCGCGCACAATGCTAACGAAATTATTGGTAAGATGATGGGGACACTGCTTTTGATTGTGGTAGAGATGGTTATTGTGATGTCTTGTTTTCGTTGTATTGAGAAGAGACAAAATATAGCACAGGTCTTGGCGTTGATTTGTATGGGTACAAGTGTGTTTTGGTTTATTTTCCAGGCGCTAGAACTTTGGGGAGTGATTCCGATGTTTGCGACGAGTGGAGGACTATTCTACGGCACTTCGTATAGCCTGCAATTAACACCGGTTGCGAAATTTGTTTCGTTGATTTCTAATATCACATTAGATGCGTTGATAGGGGCATGGATTTCTTCGATTGCTGAAAATGGCGGTCCAATTAAACCGCTAAAAATTACTGCGCTTTCTAGCTTGGTATTTATATTTGTAGTGTCACTCATTCAAGTATTTGCTGACAATTTTGCAGATTCTACGATTTTGACTCTTTATGGTCTGGCGGTGCTTTCATTGCTTATTACTTGGTGTATGGCGGCGTCTATTTCCAGGAAAAACAAAAAAGAAAAATTGGAGGCAGTGGCAAATAATTCTGACGTAAGGAGTGAAGAGATGTAAAAACAAATTCAGGAGATGGTGGAAAAAGAAGTGCAACGAAGGCTAGAAGCTGAAAAGGAGAAAAAATAATGTCTGGACATAGTAAATGGGCAACAACTAAACGCCAAAAAGCAGTAGTAGATGCAAAGCGTGGAGCTTTGTTTACCAAGATTGGTAACCAAATTGCGATTGCGGCTAGAGCTGGCACGGACCCAAATATGAACCCATCGCTTGCGATGGTGCTAGAAAAAGCGCGTCTTGCTAATATGCCAAAGGCCAATATTGAACGGGCGATTGCGCGGGTGGCAGATAAGTCTGCTGCGGCCCTGATTGAGGAAGTTTATGAGGCTTATGGTCCTGGTGGGGTTGGGATTATTATTGAAATCGCTACCGATAATAAAAATCGTACGATGCCGGAAGTGCGTCATACACTTGATAAAAATGGTGGTCGCATGGCTGATCCAGGCTCAGTTATGTTCCAGTTTACCAAGAAGGGTGTAATTGAAATCTCCGAAAAAGGTGAAGATGCTTTGATGGCTGCGCTTGAGGCTGGGGCCGAAGATGCAAATGAAGAAGACGAGGGGATTGTAATTTATACAGCGGCGTCGGATTTGATGAAAGTGCGTGCGGTACTCGTGGATGCTGGCATGACCGTAACTTCGGCTGAACTTCAATATGTTCCAAACAATTATGTGCCGATTGAAGGCGAAAATGCTGAAAAGCTTGAGAAATTGCTTGATGCAATTGATGAGCTAGACGACGTGACAAATGTCTATACAAACGCTGAATAATCTGTTATAATAATGAGCGGAAAGGTGGCCGAGTGGTTGAAGGCACTGGTCTTGAAAACCAGAGAGTTAACGCTCCGCAGGTTCGAATCCTGTCCTTTCCGCCAGAGCAGTAAATCCAAAGCTTGCTTTGGATTTAGTGATCTGAAGGAAAGGCAAGGATCCCTATCCTGTCCTTTCCGCCAAGTTTTTTGCACAAAAAAGCTCCCGCGAGGGAGTCTTTTTAGCGACCGTTTTTGAGACGTGGATGTTTGCGTTTGTCGCTATGTTTGTGATTATTGTTGCGATTTTGTTTTGCAACAGGTTTCATTACGAATTTTCTTGCCATAGATGTATTATAACACAATTTTGATAGAGATGGAAGACTATCTTGCGATACAACGTATGGAGCGTTGACGATCGCCACTATAAGCGTTGGTAGGATCTAGATTGTTGCTGCGAACAATGAGATTACGAGAAGATGTGCTGCTAGTGCCGATCGAAGACCAATAGTATCCGTCATAACCGGCATTGGCAAGTGCGCCTTGACGAATGGTGCCGACGCGATTAAGGTAAAGTGGGGTGCTTTCTAGACCGGCGCTAGTGGAGAAGGTACCGTCGTTGTAGGCATTGATAAGGTCGTTAAAATCATTATCAGGAGCGTCGATTCCTTGGATGCTATATTTTTCGCCACTGGCGAGAGGTAGACGCCAGCCGGCTGGACAGATAGAATTAGAATCTCCAGCATTGTCAACACCGGTTGAATTATTGGAAGCGATGGCGGCAGTCCAGTTATAATAATTGCCTACGTGACCATGAGTTCCATTGCCGCTAAACGGCGTAGTGGAGAAGTAGGCACCAGCATTGCCGGCGAGGTAGTTTTGCTGGCTGGACTCTAGGAATTGGTCGGTATAATACCAATTGCCGACGTTAGTAGAGCGTGGAGAAACAAGGCTGTCGTTGTTTGGGATATTACTGCTACTAGAAACTGAAATCGTAGAGGCCGATGGTGTCCAGTAAATGATGCCACCTGTTTGTGAGTAACCGTTAGTATAGCCAGTGCTATTATAATGAGTGAGGTCTGTGTTGGTGGAATTGAGGGTGGTAGTACTATTTAAATCTAAGTCTAGGTTTTGAGTCATCCAACATTTACCATTGCTGGTTTTGGTAATCCAGTAGAGTTTGTTGTCGCGAGTGTCAAGAGCCTGGTAGCCGTCATTTAGCACGGTGATCAAGTCGCAAACAGAAATATCATTAGTGCCATCATTGTAGGTCATATTGATGTCTTGCATGGCAAAACGAACGTCGAAGTTTTTGTAATTGCCGTCAGTAACTTCTTCATAGACGCCATTACCGTAGGCGGTTTCTTCGTACATGCCTTTGCCGTGTTGGGTATAAGCTAGCTCGTAGGCACGGGCAATGGTGATACCACTGTTATTTCCTCCGCTACCTCCTCCGCTTCCACTGCCAGAATCATTTGGAGACCACTGTGCATAGAGAGTAATTTCGCTGCGGGTTTCGTAAGCACTAACGGTAAAAGTGGCGCCATTGGTATAGCTAATGCCACTGCCATCGGCTTTGGTATTCCAACCACTAAAAGTATAACCGGTACGGGAAAAACCGTTAGCGGTAAGTGTGTCGGATGAACCTAACTCGATAGACATAGAAGCAGTAGAGCCACTATCGGCACCATTGCCGTTGAAAGAAATTGTAACAGGACCGACTTCTGTCCATTGAGCGTAGAGTTTATAATTTTTGTCTGCAACAACATTTGGTATGCTATAGGTCCAAGTATTAGTATTTGCGTTATATTCTGCTCCAAGGCCAGAACCGTTGACCTTTGGATTGAAACCATCAACTTTGTAACCGGCGCGAACAAATTCATTGCTGTAGGTAAATGAAATGGTATCGCCAATTTCGGCACTGATGCTATTCATGGAACCGCTATCAGCACCATTACCATCAAAGATGACATTGATTTGCTGCGTCCATTCTGCATAGAGGGTGATGGATGTCTGCCACCAATCTTCGCCAGTAATAGTGATGACGTCGTTATTATCATAGTAATGATCGCCATCTACATAAGTAACGCGCCATTGATCAAAGGCATAGTCGGGCTTGGTGAAAGTGTTGGAATGGATGGCAGTTGGATTGTTGACCGTGATGGTTTGGCTACTCATAAATCCGGTGGCATCTGGATCATTTTTGCTAAATACGAGAGTAACGTGGTTGGTCCATTGTGCATAGAGGGTTATATGTTTGTTTTTAGCAATGGTTTCGGAAATAGTGAGATCATAAGTGGTGTTAGTAGAATTGTAGATAGTACTAGTGCCGGTACCGTTGACGATTGTGTTGAAGCTACTAAGAATATAATCAGCGGAATAGATTTGCAGTGAGGACGGATCGTATGACCACGTGGATCCGATGGTTACAGTGGCGTCTGCAATAGAACCTTCACCGCCGTTGGCGTCGAATGAGATAGTAATTTGATCGGTCCACTCTGCGGAAAGAGTAATGGTGCGATAATTGTAAGTAGATGGAATAGTGATGGTGGCTTTATCTTCGTAGGTTTCGATATTGAGTGTGTTAGTGTACCAATAATCAAATACGTAACCAGATTTAGTAAATGTGTTGGAATTAATAGTAGTAGCGTCGCCGATGGTGACGATTTGATCTTCCATGGTGCCAGTACCGCCGTTGGCATCAAAGTGAATTGTAACTTGATTGGTCCACTGCGCATAGAGAACTAGATTTTTAGTAGCGACATCAGTAGGAACGGTAAACTTAAAACTGCCAGAAGTGCTATCGTAGGTAGCGCCGGTGCCAGAACCGTCGGCGGCAGTATTGAAACTATCCAAAATGTAACCTTCGCGGGATAAACTGTTAAAGCCAGAAATGGAAATTTCGTCGCCGATAGTGTTTGAAGGTATATCGCTCATAGTACCAGTGCCACCGTTGGCGTCGAATGAGATGGTGACTTGATTAGTCCACTCTGCGTTTAATATGATGGTGGTGTAAATGTTGCCGGATGGGATAGTGATAGTGGCACCGTCTTCGCAACCGGTAGATTCGGCGCAAATGACACCTTGTTCACTGCCGGACCAATAGTCAAAGACTTCTTCATAGCCGCTGAAAACATTGGCGTTTAATGCAGTAGCTTCGCCTTGGGTGACAATTTGATTTGGCATTTCACCGGAGCCACCATTGGCTTCGAAATGGATAGTGATTTGATTGGTCCACTGAGCGTAAAGGGTAATTGTGCCAGCTGGGACAGAAGCGGTGTCAAAATCGCAATTGCGATAGGAATAATCGTAGCTCCAGCAAGAAGCGCTGACGCCGGAACCATCTGGCTTAGTGTTCCAACCGGCAAATGTGTAGCCTTCTTTAGCAAAGGCATTATCGGTAAGATTGACGCTATCGCCTGGGTCAAAGCCGGTAGTCTTTGTCATAGTGCCAGTACCGCCATTGGCGTCATAAATGATAGCGATTTCTTGCCATTGAGCATAAAGAGTGATACTAGCAAGATCGGAACTAAAATTGGCGTTGTTGTTGTAGCTAGTGCCAGAACCATCGGCTGCAGTATTCCATCCTTTGAAGACATAGTTAGTGCGTGTGTATTTGTTTGGATATAATTTTGCGCTGGCGTTTTGGCGAATGAATTGAGTTGGCAAAGTTTCCCAAGAATTTTTGACATAGCTATTTCCAGTGCTACCATTGCCATTAAAAGTGATTTCCGTGAGGGCATAACTATTGCTTGGCGTGGCATCTGCAGCTATACAGCGTACTGAACGTTGATAACTCCTCGTGTAAGAGTCTTGAACTTTGGACAGACTAGAGCGCAAAGTCATTTCGAAGGAATTATTGCTAGAAGTTGTGTAGTTGGACCAGTAGTATCCTTCGTAGCCGGCATTAGCAAGTGCGCCCTGACGAATGGTACCAGTACGAGTAAGAAAAACTGGCGTTAGTTCTAGATTATTACCGCCATAAAATCCGCCATTATTATAATAGTAGATTGGACCATAAAAATCGTTGTATTCGTAGCAAGTGCTGTTGCTTTCGGCGAGAGTGCTATTTAGACAATCATTTTGATTGCTGGCAGGACCGGTATAAATGGAAGGCAATTTCCAGTTGGCAGGACAAATTGAATTTTCTAGGGCAGTAGTTGTGGCGAGGCTAGAAACATCGTTACTTGCGACAGCTGCAGGCCAGTTGTAATAGTTGCCTACGTTGGCGTGTGTGTCGTAAGTACTGTCTTTTTTAGTGTTGAAATATTTGCCAGTGGTACCGGCTAAGTAATTTTGAGTGCCAGAAGCTAAAGTTTGGCCAGTATAATACCAAGTGCCAGGGTCGCTAGAACGTGGTGCAGAAGTGCTATCATCATTTGAGATAGTGCCGCTTGATACGTTAGCGGTGGAAGTAGATGGTGTCCAGTAAATTACGCCGTTATCGGTGGAGTAGCCATTTTGATAGGCTGTGGAAGTAGTGTCGGTGAGATTGGTGTCTAATGATGATAAAATAACATTAGAATTTAGATCGAAATTTAGGTTTTCGGTCATCCAAACATTGCCATCTTGAAGTTTGGAAATATAATAATTTTTATTGTCGCGGCTATCTATCAGTTGATATTGCTCGTCCGTGGTCATACTGGCGATGACGTTAGCGTTCATGTCTTGCATACAAACGGCGTTTTCGATAGCAGTGGCAGTGGAATTACAAGCGATTTCGTCGCGATACCAAAGAGCATAAAGCGTAGTGCCGGAATCTTCGGCAGGATCCACAGAGATATCATCGCCTGGTTGGT
The DNA here is from genome assembly GCA_045593145.1 of Candidatus Nanosyncoccus sp. GTDB lineage: Bacteria > Patescibacteriota > Saccharimonadia > Saccharimonadales > Saccharimonadaceae > Nanosyncoccus. The sequence goes on along the minus strand of JAZNWC010000002.1, from coordinate 25,025 downwards.
AGGTGGTACCATCGCAGGTATCGGCGCGACCATTTAGAGTGGTAGTGCCATCGCACCAACCCTCGAAAGTGAAATTTTCACGGGTTGGAATTTTAGTGGATAAGACGAGAGTGGTGGCGGTCATACTATTAGTGCCGTGGGAAGCAGGGAGATTGGTAACGTCATCAGTAGTGTTTTTATCGTAATCTATATAGTAGGTGGTAGCGTTGGCGACGGCCACTAAGACGTAAGAATTGGAATAATCGCCACTTTCAGTAGAAAAATCGAGTCTGGCACCAAGTTCGATGGAATAATTGTTGTCTTCGTTGTTACCCTCGGAAGTAACATCAATAGTAGTGCCGGTGGCGTTTGGAGCAGGGAGATAGTCTTCGTTTTCGGCGGAGTTTAATTTGCTTGGCCGATAACCCCAGTGACCATTGTAAGAGGCGTCGTTTTTGAAATCGTTTTCGGAAGTAACGCTTTCTATAGAATTGATAACATTGGCGTTATCATTTGTGAGTTTGGTATAATCGGTATCTTCGTCCTTGGCTTTAATTTTGAGAGTGTAGCCAGTGGCATTGTTGGTAGTAACGCTAAAATCTGATGAAGCAGAAGAAAAACTGCCGTCGGTAGAGGTAACAGAAAATGGAATGGCGATGTCGCTTGATGAGAGCGTGAGCGAAGTAACAATCGTGTGGGTGGCGGCGTTGGTAAAGTTATGACCAAGTGAGACGGGGAAAATAGCAAGAAAACCAATTAAAACCAAAAAGGCCGACGCTAGGAGCGCGGAAAAATGGAGTTTCCGATTTAACCCTATATGGATCTGAAACATTTTCACACCTTTTTTGTTTTAGTAATGTATGACCTATTTACAATAAAAGTATAAAACATGTGTTTTTAAAATGCAAGTGTTTTTTATAAAAAAGTAGAAAAATCAAGTAAAATTTGGCATTGGCATAAAATGGTTATGTTATAATGTTAGTATGGACGAGAGTGAGATTCAAAAGAAACGTCGTGATAATGAGGAGCAAGCTACTGCTTCTCGGGCACGAATTTTGGGTTTGCCATATCTAGACACACGTTTGTTTGAGAATGGGATTCCCCTGACAGAGCCTTTTATTAGTATCGAACAAATGCATAAGGATTTTATTATTCCTTTGCAAAAAGGTGGCGGTGAAGAACACTATCAGTTTATGGTAACGAGCCAAACGCCGCGTTCTCTTATTCAAAAAATGCGCCAAGATTATGCAGACAAAGGTAAAAAAGCAGACTTTTTCTTGATCTCAAATTCGGCCTACAAAGTATTTATGTTGCGTTATGACCCGCCGAAAGAGGTGCATTATGACGACATCAAGATCGGTGGGGAAGGTGATTCTGAAACGATTACATCGGTATCACAAACATTAAATTCGGTGTCTTCAGATAAGATCTTTGACTTTTTGATTGACCAGGCGGATAAATTGGGCGCTTCGGATATCCATATTGAGAATTTGCGGGGTGAAATTAGGATTCGGATGCGTGTAGATGGGATTTTGCACCCGGTGGCGGATATCGACAAGGACAAATATCGGGTTTTGATGGGGGAACTTAGCTCTAGGGCGAATGTTTCAACGGCTTCTAATAAGCCGCAATCTGGACACATGCAAAAAGAAGTGACTCTAGACGGAGCTACGCATGTTTTGAATATTCGTGTAGAAACAATCCCGACGATGTATGGGCAAGATGCAGTGCTGAGGCTTTTTAATTTTGATGAGAATTTGCTAAATTTGGATCTTTTGGGTTTATCGAAAGAGGAAAGAAAAGAAATAAATGAGGTAATTTCACATCCGAGGGGGTTAGTCCTAATGGTTGGTCCGACTGGCTCTGGTAAATCGACTACACTTTACTCGATGCTGAATGCGCTAAATACTACAGACCGCAAAATTATCACATTGGAAGACCCGATTGAATATGGAATTACTGGCATTTCACAGATACCAATTAATACTAATGAAGGAGATTCGTTTGCGGAAGGGCTTCGAAGCGTTTTGCGCTTAGACCCGGATGTGGTGATGGTGGGCGAGATCCGTGATAGTGATACGGCAAAGACCGCAATTCAGGCGTCCATCACTGGACATTTGGTGCTATCGACTTTTCATGCTAACTCTACGGCGGCGGCGTTTTCGAGGATGATAGATTTGATTGGTGTGAACCCGATTTTTTCGAGCTCGATTAGACTAGTAATTGCCCAAAGGTTGGTAAGGAAATTATCTGATTCAAAAAAATCACGCCCAGCGACAGAAGCGGAGGCAAAATATATTCGCGAAGTTTTGGCGGAAGTGCCAAAAGAGCGCTTGGAAGGGGTGGATTTGGAGAATATTACACTCTATGACCCGGTAGTAACTGAGGAGGATCCATTTGGGTATGGCGGTAGGACTGTACTAATGGAACAATTAGTAGTTTCGGATGACATTCAGGCGTTTATAAGGGGCGATGTGGCAGATATAAACACTGATGCGATTGAAAAAGTAGCCAAGAAAAATGGCATGTTGACCTTGGAACAAAAAGGAGTGCTTTTGGCACTCCGGGGCGAAACGACTCTAGAGGAAATTTCTAGAGTAATCTAGGACTTGGTGCCCCCGACAGGGGTTGAACCTGCACGATATTGCTATCACTAGCACCTGAAGCTAGCGCGTCTGCCAATTCCGCCACAGGGGCATAGGTATATTATAACATAAAAAAAGCCCCCGAGACAAATGTCTCGGGGGTGGGATGGCAGAAAGTGGATTTTTGTTGCGTTGTATCTTAAGGAGGTAAGATAATTGCATACTTTTGCTGATCAGGCTAAACCATCCCATTGTAACATAAAGTACCACCCCAGATGGCGAGTAAGGGGCAGATATATTTTTATTATATCATACTTTGCTAAAAAAAGCAATAGTTTTATTTGATTTTGCTAGTGCTATAATAGGGGTATATGATAAGACTCAATTTTAATCAACAACTAGATCAGGGTAAAATCATGCAGATTTTGACGGATATCAGTGTTGATCCAATGGGCGGTTGGGTGAAATTGCCTCAAGAGATAAATATAGATGAATTGATGCGGATAAAAGAGGTGGCACGCAAAATTACAGAGGAAGCAGAGTATTTGGTGTGTATTGGGATAGGTGGGTCCTATCTGGGGCATCGGGCGATTATAGAGGCACTTTTGCCAAAATCTGACGTAAAGATTATTTATGCTGGCAATTCTCTATCTAAGAGAGAATTGGACAGGGCTTTAGCAGAGGTGGGAGATCATGATTTTTCGGTGTTGGTGATTTCTAAATCCGGTACGACTTTGGAGCCAAAAATTGCCTTTGAGGCGTTTAAGAGGAAATTAGCAGAGAAATATGGCGCTGGGGCGCCACAACGGATTTACGCGACGACGGATGCGGCGAAGGGTGATTTATATAATGAGGCAATAGTAAATGGCTATACGCGGTTTGTGGTGCCAGACAATATCGGAGGCAGGTATTCGGTTTTGACAGCGGTGGGGCTTTTGCCAATGGCAGTAGCTGGGGTGGACATCGACAAATTATTGGAAGGAGCAGCGATTGCAATGCAGGATGTGTCTGCTTCTACACAATATGCTGCGATGCGCTATTTATTGGCGCAGCGGGGTTATGATACAGAGGTATTTGCAAGTTTTGAGCCGGCGACGATGTATTTTAATGAATGGCTGAAGCAATTATTCGGCGAAAGCGAAGGTAAAAACAAACAAGGGATTTTTCCGGCGAGTGTGATTTATTCGACGGATTTACACTCGATGGGGCAGTTTATGCAGGATGGGCGGAGAAATTTGTGGGAGACGATTATTGATTATCCGACTGATGAACTGAATACTAAAGTAGTGATGGCGGTGAGAAAAGCTCATTCTGCTGGTGGAATACCAGTTCTTAACATTCGTCCAGAAAGTTATGATGAAAAGGGCTTTGGCGAACTAATTTATTTCTTTGAGATGGCCTGCGCAGTAAGCGCGAAGCTTTTTGGGGTAAATCCGTTCGACCAGCCAGGGGTGGAAGCCTACAAACAGGAGCTTAATCAGTTATTATAGTGCCAGCCTTACCGGCAAGGGCTGTTTTGACATTATCAATATCGGTGATGATGCCGGTACCACCATACAAGGCGAATTTTGTAGCCGCCTCGACTTTTGGTAACATCGACCCAGCCTTGAAATAGCCACTTTTTATTAACTTTTTCATCTCTTCGACGGAAATTTTTCCGATAGCCATAGCCTCTGGTGTGCCATAGTTAATGTATGCATTAGAAACAGCCGTCACTGAAACAAAAATGTCGGCTTTGGTTAGTTCGGCGAGCTTTTCGGCGGCATAATCTTTGTCTATTACGGCATCTATGCCCTTCAGCCGTCCAAGGATTTTGGTGCGAACTACCGGAATACCTCCACCACCGGCAGCAATAACAATCACGCCATCTTTCACGAGCTCGATAATTGATTTTTTTTCTACGATATCAATTGGAAGCGGGGAAGCAACTACTCGGCGCCAACCTCGGCCAGAATCTTCTTTTACTACCCAGCCTTTTGTGCGAGCTAGCGCACGCGCTTCTTTTTCGGAATAAAATTGCCCGATCGGTTTTGTAGGATTTTTGAATGCTGGGTCTCGGCGATCTACGACTACTTGCGAAACCACGGTGACGATTCTTTTGTGCGAACCTTTTTTGGCAAAAGCATTATTAATAGCTTGAGTGAGCCAGTAGCCAATTTGACCTTGGCTCATTGCTACGGCAGTCTCAAGTGGCATAGCCGGAGCTTTGTCTGTACTACCAGATTCCTCGTGAATAAGAATATTACCCACCTGTGGACCATTGCCGTGAGCTAGAATAATTTCGTATTTGTCTGCCAACTCGGCAACCATTTCACCAACGGAAATTGCCACTTTTTTTTGGGCTTCAGCGGTGGCTTCGCCATTTTTTTGCAGAGCATTACCACCAAGAGCTAAGACTACGCGCTTTTTCATATAATTATTATAGCATGTGATATAATATATGCTATGAGTGAAAAAGTTATTTCTGACTATAATGGATACGATTATAAAAAAGATTTTTGGGAAGACGTAGACCGCGAATACGAAGACCAAGCGGATAGAATGGCGATTCGCAAGTTGCTCCCAAAAAGAATGGAAAAATTTGCTGATATTGGTGGGGGTTATGGTAGGCTTGCGAATGAATATTTGAAGCGCGCGCGCAAGGTTTATATTTTTGATTATTCTAAAACTGAGTTGAAACAGGCCAAAGAAATTTACGGCGACAAAGTTGAAACCAAAGCTGGTGATATTTATGAGTTGCCATTTAAAGATGATGAGTTGGACGGGTTGATGATGGTGCGTGTAACGCACCATTTGAAAGATATGAAGAAGGCGATTGCTGAGCTATATCGTGTTTTGAAGCCGGGTGGCGTGGCAGTGATAGAAGTGGCAAATAAAAGAACTCTGCCAAAAATGGCGCGGTTTATTACTGGGCGCTCCAAAGTGAATCCGTTTGATAAAAAAGTGGCGAATTATAAAGAAATTTCCAAGGACGGATTTTATAATTATCATCCAAAATACGTGGAAGAGATTTTTGCAAAGACTGGGTTTAAGCGTGAAAAAGTTTTGTCGGTATCGAATTTTCGTAGCCGCGGGCTAAAAAAGGTGTTTAAAACTAAAAATTTGGTAAAAATGGAAAATTCAGCACAGCAAATTTTGGCGCCGATTCGTTTTGCGCCGTCGATTTACTATAAGTTGAGAAAACCAGAAAAATAAGGTATAATAAGGCGAGGTGGAGCCGTCGTTCAACGGATAGGACCCAGACCCTCTAAGTCTGCGATACAGGTTCGATTCCTGTCGGCTCTACCATTTTTTCTTGCGAAAAAATATCCGAGCCGGAACTTCGTAAACGGCTCTACCATTTTTGTTGTATAATAATAGTATGAAAGAAATAGTAAAAGTTGATCATTTTAAGATGCAGTTTGGCAACAAAACCGTAATCAAAGATTTGTCTTTTGACGTGAAAAAGGGGGAAATATTTGGCCTGCTTGGTGCGAACGGTTCTGGCAAGACCACTACTATTCGAGCGTTGCTTGGATTTTATCCGGCGACCGACGGTGAACTTTTGGTAGATGGCAAAAAATATATTCCAGAAGACGCTACTATAAATATTGGTTATTTGCCAGAAGAGCGAGGACTTTATCGTAAAGAAACTGTGCTCGATACGATGGAGTATTTTGGCGAATTAAACGGCGTGAAAGAACCACGCGAATGGAGCAAAAAATATTTGAAGCGCGTGGGTTTGGAAGATAAAGCAAATGAAAAAGTTGAGAAATTGTCTGGTGGTCAGCAACAAAAAATTCAGCTAGGCGTTACGATTATGGGAAATCCTAAGCTGCTTATTCTTGATGAGCCGACCAAAGGTTTTGACCCGATGAACCGCAGGCTTTTGATGGAAATCATAGAGGAGCATCATAAAAAAGGTGCGGCGATTATTATGATTACACATTATATGGACGAAGTAGAAAAACTTTGCGATAGAGCGCTGCTTTTAAAAGATGGCGTAGCGAGAGCGTATGGTTCGATTCCGGAGATTAAAAAAGAATTTGGCGGCAAGAGTCTAGACCAAATCTTTGTAGATGTATATGGAGGTGAAGATGAATAGTTTTACTTGGAAAGTTGCAAAGTTTGAAATTATCCGCCAGTTAAAGAAGCCGGCATTTTGGGCGGCGACACTTCTGATGCCACTTCTTATTGGTGGGATTTATTTAATTAGTTTTCTTTCTTCGCAGGGCGTAAACGAAAATCCGGAAGTGGGCGACACGAAAGTTGCGATTACGGATGATGCTGGTGTGTTTTCGGCGGAGGCACCATATATTATAAATGGTGATAAAGAGTATGGAATTGAAATGTTAAAAGACGGCGAAGTGGATCTTTATTTCTATATTCCGCAGAATTTTTTGGAAACAAAAAAGGCAGAGTTTTATCATATTTCTGAAGGGCTAGAAATTCTAAACTTTGATGCAAATATCCTTAAAACTTTGATGGTGCAGGATGCGGCAAGCCGGGTGGAGCCTACTGATATTTTAGCGTTGACTGGTGGATATGAGATTGAAGACAAGAAGATTACGAAAGATGGTGATGATTCTAATGCCCTTGGTAAGGCAATTATTCCATTTGCAATTGGGATTACATTTTTTCTATTTATCGCACTTTGTGGCAATAGATTCCTGATGTGCGTGGTGGAAGAAAAGGAGAATCGCATTTCTGAAATGATTCTAACCTCGGTATCTTCAAAACATTTGATTGTGGGTAAAATCATTGCGATGCTGGTACTTGGGTTAGTGCAGATTTTGGCGCTTGTGATACCGATGTTGATACTGGTGTTTTTGAATCGTGATAGCCAAATAATTGCACCTATTTTAGCCATGATAGAAATAGATCCGGTGGCAATTACGCTTAGCGTGTTGTTATTTGCTGTATCTGCGGTGTTTTATGCCGGCACTTGTACATTCGTGGGTTCAATGGTGGCAACTGCAAAAGACGCTTCGTCGTTTATTGGGCCAGCAATTATTGTAATGGTATTTCCGATGTATTTTATGCAGGCATTTATGGTGGAGCCGAATTTTCTCGTACAATTTTTGACATATTTCCCACCATCTGCGCCGATTGCATTGATGCTGCGGAGCGGTTTTGGCACGATTTCGACCTTGGAATATTGTATTGGCGTTGGCGTAGTGTTTGTGTCGGCAGTGATTATGATTAGACTTGCGATTGTGACTTTTCAGAAAAATGCGATCAATTTTGGTACAGTAAATCTTTTGAAAAAGAAGTCTAAAAAATAATAGATTTTATGCTTGCGCGCTTCGGCGATGTTTGATAGAATAGAAAAAGTTGCTTAAATTTACCCAATATTACTGCGAGTGGGCTTGAGGTCGTAGGAGCAACAAAACATTAAGGAGAAAATTTGATACATGCGTATCACCAAGCTTAAGCGTTCTAAAGAACGTAAAGCAAAGATAGCTCCTGCAGAATGGCAAGAGTTTATCGAAATATAAAATAAGCCCTGTGAAAGGGCTTATTTTATAGTGTTTAATTGTTAGCGGTAGAGGCTTTGACGATTTGTTTTAAAATATCTACGAATTCTGCGCCAGAAAGAGCGTGATCCCAAGAGATAGTCTGGCCATTGATGTAAACCTCGCCACCATCTTCATCGCCCCAGTTAATAAGTTGACCATCTACGAAGAAAGCCGGGGTGCCAGGTATATCAATGCGTTTGCCAATCCCCATATCAAAGCTGATTTTTTTGGAAACTTTGTCGGAGGCAAGGTCGGAATTGAATTTTTCTAAATCACCTTTACCATTGGTGATTTCGGTGAAGTATTTATTGAATAAATTGGTGCGTTCAGATGCGGAGGCGTATTCCCATTCGGCTTGGTTTTCAAAAAGAGCGTCGGCGTATTCTTTCCAATAGCCTTGAAGACCGGCAGCTTCGGCAGCAGAAGCGGCGGCAGTGGCGTTTTGATGATAAGAAAGTAGGTAGTTGCGATAAATAATAGCAAGTTTGCCATCCATTTCTTCTACGGCTTGGTTGACGCGGGTATTCATAGAAGCACAGCCTGGACATTGAAAATCTGCATACTCAAAAACATAAACTACGGCGTCTTTTGCGCCTTTGATATGATCGCCGATTTCGCCATTATGTTCATCTGGCTCGATGTAGGAATAGAAATTGTAATCGTCAAAATTTGTAGCTTTGTTGTTGCCATCGATGATGATAAATGTGCCAATACAAAGGAAGGTGACAATAGCTACGGCAATAACCACCCCGATTATAGAAAAACCTTTTTTCATGAAAACTCCTTTAATGCTATAATTATAACATATGTGGGACAAGATTTTATATAAGTTTACAAAATGGATTGACCCAAAATTAGAAAAGTACCGGGCAAAAAAGCCAGAAGTGAAGTATACGCCAAAAACTTTGGAAGAGTTTATTGGCGTGATGCAGCGTACGCCAAAAAATGTTTTGAGTTCAAAAGATCGTGCGCGGATTGCAGCAGTGATGAGTTTTGACGAGCGAAAAGTTGCCGATATTATGGTGGGTAAGGGAAAGATAGTTTTTGTGAATGAAAAAGATTTTTTGGGACCATTGATGCTAGACAAACTTTACAAATCTGGGTTTACGAATTTTCCAGTAGTGGATAACGACAATAAAGTAAAAGGTATTATTCATACCGAAGCGTTAAATATGCTAGAAATTAAAAAGACGGACAGGGCTTCTAAATATATGGATAGGGAAGTTTATTATTTGCATGAAAATGATAATTTGAAAAAGGTAAAAGAAGAAATAGAACGAACAAATAGTTATTATTATCTTGTCTTAAACGAAAAAGATGAGTTGGCTGGATTTTTCACAATTCAGATGTTACTGGATTATTTGGTCGCTTAAATACAAAGGCGAAAAATCGTAAAGACTTGGCCTTAGCGGCCCGGAGCGCGATCTTGAGCCTTTGGTATTTAAGCGAGAATATGATATAATAGCCACATGAGAATTTTGACTGATAAGTTAAATGATTTTTTGGGACAAACTGTAATGGTTGAGGGTTGGGTAAATTCTAGACGTGACCATGGTGGGTTGATTTTTATTGACCTTCGTGATCATACTGGAATCATCCAGCTGGTAGTAACGCCAGAAACGGCTGAGGCTTTTGAACTTGCAGAAAGCGTGCGTGACGAATTTGTGCTTAAAGCGACTGGCAAGATGCGCGAACGTGAGCCGGGATTGGTTAACCCAAATATCCCTACCGGTAAGATTGAGTTAGTGGTAGATGAGCTGGTGCTTCTAAATAAGTCCGAGCCGTTGCCGGTAAATACGCATGATGACGGCGAAAAATCTTCGGAAGAAATGAGGCTTAAATATCGCTTCTTGGATCTTCGTCGTCCAAGTATGCAGAAAATTTTGCGTGAGCGGGCTAGATACTATAGTTTTATGCGTGCCTATATGGAGGAGCATGATTTTACAGAAATTGCGACGCCGATTTTGGCAAATTCTTCGCCGGAAGGCGCGCGGGATTTTTTGATTCCATCTAGGTTGCATCCGGGGCAATTTTATGCTTTGCCACAGGCTCCACAACAATTTAAACAACTTTTGATGGTGGGTGGTGTGCCGAGGTATTATCAAATTGCACCGTGTTTTCGTGATGAAGACCCAAGAGCGGACAGACTTTACGGCGATTTTTATCAATTAGATCTTGAAATGGCTTTTGTAAATGATGGCGAAGAAGTGCGAAAAGAAATGGAGCCACTGGTTAAATCTTTGGTAAAAGATTTTGCGGGTAAAAAGTTGCTTAGTGAAGAAATCCCGAGAATTTCTTATACCGAAGCGATGGAAAAATATGGCGTGGACAAGCCAGATCTTCGCTACGAGATGGAACTGGTTGAACTCACTGATGTATTTTCTGAAACTGAGTTTAAGGTATTTAAAGCGCCATGCGTGAAGGCAATTTGCGTGAAAGGTGGCGCAAAACTTACTCGCCGTGAAATTGATGAATTTACTGAGCAAGCAAGAAAACTTGGCGCTGGGGGATTAGCATATATATTATATAGTGAGGGCGAGGCGAAATCCCCGATTCTTAAATTCATGAGTGAACAGGAAATTGCTGCCGTAAAAGAACGTACCGGTGCTGAGGATGGCGATGCGGTATTCTTTGGGGCGGACGAGCGTGCGTTGGTAAATAAAGTTTTGGGGCAACTAAGGATTGCTTTTGCGGACCATTTTGGTTTGAAGGATTCTAATGTTGTGGCGCTTTGTTGGGTAGTGGATTTTCCATTTTATGAATGGGATGAAAAAAATAAGAAACTAGATTTTGGGCATAATCCATTTAGTATGCCAAAAGGTGGGTTAAAAGCACTTGAAGAAACTGAAAATAAACTGGAGATTGTAGCGGATCAGTATGATATGGTAATGAATGGTTTTGAAATTTGTTCCGGCGCAGTAAGAAATTATAATCCAGAAATTATGTATAAAGCGTTTAATATTTTGGGCTACAATAATGAATATGTAGAAGCGAGATTCGGCGGAATGCTTTCTGCATTTAAATTTGGTGCGCCGCCACATGCTGGTTGTGCGTTTGGTATTGATAGAATTTTTATGGTGCTTGAAGATACTGAAAATATTCGTGATATTGTGGCATTTCCGAAAAATGGTTCTGGTGTAGATTTGATGATGAATTCACCGTCCAATGTAGACCAAGTCCAGCTGGACGAGGCGCGGATTGCAATTTTGCCAGAAGAGGATTAAGAAAAATGGGTGGGCGTATTAAAATCAAAAAGTTCAAGTTGAAAACTTGGCAACTTTTGGTACTTCTTGTGCCACTTTGTTTTATCGATGCAACCATGCTTAGAAATGACCATATCAAGATGACTGAGCTACGCGATGCGGTGCTTGCTGCTGACGAAGAAAATGATGATGAAAAAATAGCTGATACACTTTCTGAATTAAAGAATTTTGTGTTTTCTAATATTGTGATTAATGTAGTAGATGAAAACGGAACACAAAAAATTAATTTTGGCACGGGCCCGTTTTATTTGGAGCATCAGTATTTGAGGGCAGCTAACAAAGCTTTGGAAGAGGCCGAGAAGGCTCTGGCTTCTGATAACAACCCATATGGTAATATTTATGGACAGGCTGGGGAAGTTTGCCGTCCGCAAGCGATAGCTAATGGTTGGGCTTGGGATAATCCGAATTATATTAATTGTATGATGACGGAAATTCAGAAATACCCGTCATCAGAAGAATTGCAGGATAAGATTATTGCGAGTTTACCGTCTACGGAACTTTATCGACATAATTATGCTTCGCCAGTGTGGGCGCCAACTTTTACTGGTTTTATGCTATTGATAACGCTAATTATAATTGTTGTAATTTTTATCAGAGCGATAATCTGGATAATCCTGAGGATTTCTCTGTTGTTTGTTCGGTAATATCTAAAAAACTCTAAAAATCCTCTTGACAATTGTTTCTCGGGGTCATAAGATAAGAATATATTAACTTAAGGAGGAAGCTTAAATGGCTTACGAACATACCAATGGCAAGGGAGTAAAGTACTACCTTCACAAATCTGAAGTAACTCTACGTGGTGGCAAACCTCAGACTATCTACTTCTTCACTAAAGACGAAAAAGGTGGCAAGGGTACCCCATGTGATCTCCCAGCCGATCGTGTTGTTTGCGAAAATCCACGCAATGGTTTCTTGACTCTCAAGAAAAAATAATCAGTGCGCAAGTTAATTAGGTGCAAGAAAAAGAGCCTTTTTAGGCTCTTTTTCGATTTATATAAAAGGTTCCTACGGTGGTAGGATTTTCGCTTTGCGAAAATCCTTCCATCCTCGCGGCTCGAAACAAAAAATGCGAGCATTCTTTGTTTACTCGCTCGCTCGTCTGGTAGGGATGCCTGGACTCGAACCAGGGACACTGCGTGTATAAGACGCATGCTCTAACCAACTGAGCTACATCCCCATCATTACTTTATTTTATCATAAAATGTTATAATGATAAGCATGAACAAGATAAAAACTTTGTTTCGTAGGATTCAATATCGTTTGAAACACGGGTTTTTTACGATAGAAAATGTAGTTTTGATGTTGGCGATTTTTCTTTGTTTGATGTGGGCATTTAAATCTATTGAGGCAATGTCTAAAAACTGGGAATTATCCGAAAGGTTAAATACCGAAAAAAGAAGTTTAGAATTATTAGAAATTGAAACTCAAATGGCAGAATTGGAGAATGAATATTATAATTCTGCAGAATACCAGGAACTGATGGCACGGAAATTAGCTAATAAGCAATTGTCTGGAGAACATATGGTGTATCTGCCAGAAAATAGCGAAGAAGCAAAAAACAAACATATGGTAGTAACAAAAGTTGTTGAAGAAAAGAGTTATACGAATTTTGAGAAGTGGGTAATGTATTTGTTCCCGTCTCGCTAAAAACTTATGCTATAATTAAGGTATGAAAAAATGCAACGGGTTTACTTTGATTGAGATTGCGATTTTTTTGGCAATCACAGGACTTTTGTTTGTGGGAATTACGGTTGGCACAAATAATTCAGTTACGCAGCAGCGTTTTACTGATTCGGTGCAGAGTTTTGCAGAGTTTTTTAGAACTGTTTATTCGGAAGTGGCTAATCCACAGAGCCTTGGTGATGGTAGGAGCAACAAAGCGATTTATGGTAAATTAGTAACGCTCGGTGAGACTTATGCGCTAGACGGCGAGTTGAATTCGGATAATAGAATTTTTGTTTATGATGTAGTAGGTGATGTGAGTGGGAATTTGGGGTCTGGTAATATAACTCAGGCTCTTTATAATCTTGCGGCAACCGTGGTTGCAGTTGAAGATAGCAGTGGCCGTTTGGACCTGGCCGGCATCGCAGAAAGTTATTTGCCGAAATGGGCATCAAGAATAGAGCCAGTTGAAAGCGATAATATAATGAAAGCGGCGATTCTGATTGTTAAGCATCCGCGTTCTGGTACGGTAAACACGTTAGTGATTAAAAATAATACGATACAGGTGAATGAGGCAGTAAAGAATGATACATCAAATCCTTTGGCTGAACCTTTAAAAACTGGCCAGTTTGTGGCTTCGGACATAGATTTTTGTGTTGATCCGGAAGAAAACTTTAATAAGAGACAAGATGTAAGGATTATCGCGAATGCGCATAATGCTACTGGCATAGAGATTGTGCCACTAGATGATAGTGATAATCGTTGCAGGCAATAATCTTATTTTGCAAAAAGATTATGCTATAATATATATATGTCGGGTAAATTTTTTAAAGAAGGTTTTACTTTGATTGAGCTATCTTTGTCAATTGCTTTTATAGCAATTTTATCCTTGTCGATTGTTTTGATAATTTTGAATACAATTGCATCATATCGTAGAGGCATGACGCTAAATAATATCAACACTACCGGCATGGCCCTAGTGGATGATATGAAATCGGCGGTGCAAAATTCTTCTTCGCGTTCGATTGCGAGAGATTGCGATACTCTATATGGTAGCGGCACAAATGCAACTAATTGCAAAAAGAGTGGTGGGGAGAATTTTGTGACATTAAAAAAGTATGCTTATGTGAATTTGGCCGGAAAGAGAATTTATGTGCCGGTGTATGGAGCATTTTGTTCGGGAGATTATTCTTATATTTGGAACTCTGGGTATTATTTTGCAGACAATGCTATCGTAGAAAATGTTACTGCCGCTACGATTAAATATAATGCCAATACACCGAGTGGCATTGATACTAAAACAAATTTTCGTTTGTTGAAGGTCCGCGACGATGCGCGTAGTGTTTGCATGTCGGTATTTCGTAATAATTATGGTCTAGATGTGCAATCGTCATTTGGTGGAGATTTTGACATAAGTGGTAGCGGCTATATTACGTTGGTGGAGGAACCAGAAGAATTGTTGAGCAGCGACGGTAATAGCGATTTAGTTTTATATGATCTTTCTGCTGCGGCGCCGATAGAGAATGCCACTCATGACGATTTGTTTTATGCGGTATCGTTTATTCTAGGGACTACGCGCGGTGGTGCCGATATTACAGCAGGTGGTAAATCCTGTGCGGCGCCAGATGATTTTGCAACCGAAGCTTTTGATTATTGTGCGATAAATAAATTTAATTTTGCCGTGCAGGCGAGCGGAGAATAATATGAAGAGAATTAAGAATAAATTCAAACAAGGTGCGGCATCGTTTTATATTGTTGCATTTTCTACTTTAATTTTGATGATTTTGGCAGCTAGTTTTGCCGCGGTGATTATTTCTGAGGTGACACGAACATCGAATGAGGATTTGTCACAATCGGCATATGATTCTGCTTTGGCTGGCGTAGAAGATGCTAAATTGGCTTTTGCAAACTATAAACGTTGCATTGAAAGTGGTGCAAAAGGAAATGGTATGCTTAGTGAGGGAACTACGATAACATGTAGTGATATCATTTATTGGATGGAGCATCCGGATTGCGATATGGTGGCACATATTCTGGGCAGGATCGGTAAAACTGAAGCGGGCGAAGTTCCGATTAATGATACAGTTATTACTACTGGTGGAGAAGTGAAGAGCGATCTGAATCAAGCTTATACGTGCGTAGAGATTGATGGGGATTTGGGTGATTATCGAGCTTCGTTGTCTTCTTCTAGTTCCGAGAAATTAGTGCAAGTGGCGTTGGATGGGGTGGAAGCTTCTCAGATTAAAAAAGTAAGGATAAAGTGGCATTCTAACCGTGAGCGCGCGGTTTATAATTATTCTAATTATTTAGAAGAAAGTAATCGGGTGGCATTTCAGCCTGTGTCGGCAGTGAGGGCCTCTACTCCGCCAACTCTTCAGGTGCAATTGGTGCAGACTGCGCAGACTTTCTTGCTTACCGATTTTGATATTTCTGATGGTAATAGTACAGACCGCGCGACGATGTTTTTAGTTCCGTCTAATGATGCTAATGCAGCAGCAACTAGCAGCAATAAAACTTCCTATACTGGGATTTATGAAAATGACGAAAATGTAATAAAAGCGAATCAAATAGCCAGCACTAATAATCATCAAAAAAATTTACCATTTTTGGCATATTGTCCAAATGATTCTCTCAACGATTATGCTTGTACGGTGGATTTTGTGCTGCCAAACCCGGTAGGCGATGGAACAAGAAACAATGGTACTTTTATGTTTGTAGTATCTTTGCCTTATGGCCAGCCGGACACGGATTTTGCAATGGAATTTTATTGTGCAGATGGGGCTGTTTGCTCTAAACAAAATGTCACAATAGAAGGTGTAGCTACTGAACAGAATTCTTCCTTGGCTAAATTGAAGGGCGTTCAAGTGAATGTGGATTCAACTGGTAGAGCTAATGACTTATATCGTCGTGTAGAAGTGAGGCTAGAGGCTGTAGATACGACATTTAAGTATCCACTTTATGCCCTGCAACTTCTGGACGATTCAAATTCTTCTGGCGGTGTGCTTTTGAAGGATTTTGGCGGAACTTATATTACGACCGAATACGGACTTTAGCATTTTAGTATTGCTTTTTCTAAAACTTGGTGTATAATATATATATCGTCGCGGGGTAGAGCAGCCTGGTAGCTCGTTTGGCTCATAACCAAAAGGTCGTTCGTTCAAATCGAACCCCCGCCACCAAAATGAACCTAGATTACCCCCCAATCTAGGTTCATTTTGTTTTTCGCTATTTTTTATTTAAAAGTTGTTTGGCAGCGAGTTTGATTGCGATATTATAACTATTAGCGATATGAGGGGTGCTGGCGATTTCTAGTGCAGTAAGGCGATGACGTACAGCCACGGCGAGTTCGCCGATCATAGCACTGGCGTTTGGAGCAACAATAGTTGCGCCAATGATGTGGTTGTTGTGGTCTGCTAATAATTTAACGAATCCATAATTCATGTCGTTGATTTTGCTAGCTAAAACATCTTTTAGATTGATGATTGATTTCTTGGCTTTTTTATCTTGTTTTAGAAGGTCGTATTCGTTTACGCCTACGACGGCAACTTCTGGATATGTGTTAGTAATACGGGCGAAGCCATTGGTATTGGTAGGATTTTTGGTGTGATGCAAGAGATTAGAGGCTAGTACGGTGCCTTCGTATTCGGCGCGTTCAGTGGAAGAATTAGTCTTGACACCGATACAGTCACCAATGGCGTAGATATTTTTAGCTGAAGTCTGAAAACCTTTATTAACGACGATGCCAGATGTTTTATATTTGACACCAGCGTTTTCGAGGCCATAGTTGGTAACCGGTTGCGAGCCGGTAGCAAGAACAATGCAATCTACGCGGACCATTTTTTCTTGACCATTAGCACTGAAAACTACGCGCTTGCTGATGTTGTCTTGCTCTAGAGCTACGACTTTGCAGCTGTTAAGAATCATCATGCCAAGTTCGTTTTCGAAATATTCGGCAATGGTTTTGCCAACTTCTTTGTCTTCGTGTGGAAGGAGGTGGGATGAGCGTTCCATGATAAGAACTTTAGCGCCTAGCTCAGCAAAGTATTCGGCAATTTCGCAACCAGAAGCACCGCCGCCAACCACAAGAACAGCTTTTGGCAAGCGACGAACTTTGATGGCTGTAGTTGGGGTAAGGTAGTTGACGGCGTCCAGACCAGCAATTTCGTTAGTTTTGAGTTTGGCTCCAGTGGCTAGAATAAAGTAGGATGCAGTAAATTGTTGCGAACCAACGGCAATGGTATTGGCGTCAATAAAATTAGCGTAACCATCAATACAAGTGATACCAGCATCAAGGAAAGGTTGTTTATCGCCGCCACCTGCAATTGAAATAATGCGATCGCTGTGAGCGACAATAGTGGGGAAATTATAATGTAAATCTTGGCCGCCAATTTCTGGAGAATTATTAATTTTGGCAAAGGTGTGTGAAAAATTAAGTCCGACACCATAAGGCACATCGCGGGAGTTGAGCGCGGAACCGCCAAATTTATCGCCTTCAACAATGGCGACGCGTTTTTTGGCTTTGGCAAGTGCAAGTGCGGCGGTTCTGCCGGCCGGGCCGCTGCCAATGATAATATAGTCAAAATTATATTTCTTACCCATTTTATATTATTTTATCACGATTTTTATAAACATAAGCTAAATCTGAATTATATTTTTTGGCTTCACGAGTGATGATGCGTGTAAGGTCGTTTTCGGTAATTATGGTCTTGCCTTTGAGGGTTCTCTTGGTGTCTTCGATGATTTTTTCAGCAAAGATATTAGCAGCACCTTCGGGGATACCAATACCCTTCATGTCGATTTTTAATTCGCGAATGATTGATTTTTCTAAAGTTTTATCCATTGCCGAGCCCCACAATAAGTATAATAATTGCAAGTAGCAAAAAGCCGCTACTAATAGCAAAACGATAGAAAGATTTATTTTTGACGCGGTTACGTTCTATTTCGGCGAGATTGTGGCCCGTGCGGTAAAGATGATGGTAAAAGAAGAGCGGCAAAATTACTACTATAATATATATTAAGACAAAGATCGAACGTGGAAAGTTGGTGATGTAAGTAAGTGCTAAGGCGGTGACAATAAAAAGCGGAAGAGTAAAAATTAGTTCTGGAATACAAGTAGTAAAACCGAGGATTAGAGCGTCAGTGGCGGTTTTGATATTTTTGGTGTTCGTAGTGATTTTGCGGGCAAGTTTCCGTGAGATAAATAACTCAGTGCCTTTATTTTTGCGAAAATAAAATAAAAAGCTGACAATACTTAGCGCCAAGAAGATGCCGGTTAGGATCCACGGAAGGATTGTGCCGGCTGGGCGGCCAGTATTAATAAAAATGTAGAAAAATGCAAAATAGATGATTAAAAAAACAGTTGTGAGAAAGATTTCTGCGCCGAGAATGTAATAAACGGTGAGATAATCGGCTTTTCTGGCGGAACTTTTACCAGAAGCGTAATGATAAAAAATCGTAAAAACACCAGGTGAAAGTTGAAAAAAACAGTGAATAAGCATAGCCAAAAAGATGATTCCTAAAGAGGTCAAAATGCTCATACTTAAATTATATCATGTGGGGGGTTGTAATTCTAGTAAAAATTTGCTAGTGAAGTAGACATGAAAAAATTTTTGTTATATTTAGTCGTGTTTGTCGCCACGTTTTTAAGTGCGTTTTGGGTTAATAAAACGTGCTTTGCGGCAGAAAAAGAATTACCAGAAATTTATATCAAAGCCATAAATCCGGGATATTCGGTGGATGGCACTAGTAACGTCGGAGAGATGATAGAAATTGCGACTACCTCCGACGCACCTGTTTTGCTCGCTGGCCTTTCCATAGGCTATACAAATTCTAGCGGGAATTTTGCGACTTTGGTAGAATTTCCCGAGCACAGTTGGATGGTTGGCGAGAACTTCCTTCTTCGCTTGGCTAGCTCGCCTGGGCACGAGCTAGCAGCCTTGAATTATACCAAAACTTTGGCTTTTAAGGCGGGCCCTCTTGAAATCCGGCGGGGCGAAGAAGTGATTGATTCGGTTTGTTGGACCGGCAAGAATGAATGTTTGACAGAATTTAAAGCGGCAAATCCGACTACTTTGGTGCGGAATTTGGAAACTGGAGAATTTGAACATTTAGAAAATTACGAGCCGATTTATCATGAAGAAAATTATCGCGTAGAAGGCAGAGGTGAGGAGGCGGAAACTTTACCAAGCCAATGTAAAGGTTTGATGTTTTCGGAAATTTTGAGTTATTACGATAATTCACAGACGGAACAATTTGTAGAATTTTATAATTCTTCATCTGAACAAATACTTCTGGATGGGTGTTTATTAAAATATAAAAATAAAACTTATCCACTTGCTGGGATTGTTAAACCAGAAGGGTATTTTGTGCGGTATTTGGAAGATTTTAGTATTACCAAGAATCCGACGAATTTTAATACGCTAGAAATTGTGGATACGGGTGGTGAGATTGTGGATAAAATTGATTATAAAAATGGGCAAAGAAAAGGCGCGTCTTATGCGTGGGTGGGGTATGATTCGGCAGGAGAAGAAATTTGGCGAGTGACTTATGTGCCGACACCGGGTGAGCCGAATAATTATCAAGAATACAAAACTTGTGAGGAAGGAAAAGTATTAAACAAAGAAACTGGAAATTGTGTAAAAGTGGCAACTGTAACGGAAAAAGTGTGTAAAGATGGATATTATTTGAACTTTTTGACGGGGCGGTGTAACAAAATTAAAACCGTAACGACAAAAACTTGTAAGGAGGGCTATATGCTAAATGAAGAAACTGGGCGTTGTGTAAAAATCAAAGAAAATACGGGCGCAAATTATGAGCTAAAAACTGAAGAATATGAGGAAAATTCGTCTTTTGTGGCGCTTTATATCGTACTAGGTGTAGTGATAGTGGGCGTAATTTATGTGGTGTGGGAGTTTAGGAAAGATCTTCTAAAGTTTTGGCGTAAAGTTTTTCAACGAGTTCGGCAAAAACTGCATCGCGGGGCTGGTCGCCATTAATATTGATTAGGAGATCGAGTTCTCTGTAATGTTGCAAAACTGGAGCGGTTTTGGTGCGGAATTCTTCAAGGCGGTTGCGGAAAATCTCGATATCTTTGTCGTCGGCGCGATCGCCACGGTCGTTCAAGGTTTTGGCGACATCAAAACGTTTTTCGGCGTCGGCTTCGGAAATGTTGAGCAGAATAACGGCTTTGATCTCGTGGCCACCACTAGCAGCGGCAGTCATGACAGCGTCTTCTTCGCCATACCAACGGCCGATAGAGGACAAGACGAGTGGGTAATCAAAAAGGTCGCGGCGTTCGAAATATGGCAAAACCCATTCGTAAAAAACATTGGTCGGGATAAGGGCGCCTTTATCGGAATAAGATTTTTTGTTTTTTTGTTCCATGGCGCGGATAATGAGGCCGGATGACAGGAATTTGCCACCGATGGCTTCGGCGAGGCGAATGCCTTGGGTGTCTTTGCCGGACATTGGTAAACCAAAAATATTGATAGAGCCCGTACCGAGCCAAGTTTTGATTGCTTTGATTTTTTCTTCCATATCTATATTATAGCATAATGGGCGGTGAGAAACTTCGTTCTTGTAAAATTAGCACTCTTTACATTTTAGTGCTAATTTTATATAATTAAGGCATGGAAATTACCGAGCGTCAAAAGCAAATTTTATGCCAAATTATAGAGGAATACGCGGAAACGGCTTCGCCGGTTGGTAGCGTGATGATGGCAAAACTTTTTGGTGTGTCGCCAGCAACGGTGCGGGCAGAAATGGCGCGTCTAGAGGCGCTTGGCTTAGTGGCGCAACCGCATACTTCGGCGGGTAGAGTGCCAACAGATGCCGGGTATAGATTTTATGTGAATAATTTGGAAAATAAAGAGGTGGCTACGCCGGCGCTAGAGCGAGGTACGCACGCCCTTGAGGTGAGAGTAAGCTCACAGTCTAGGGCCGATGCGGCGATTCGTGGCGCGGTGGATTCTCTGGTGGAACTAACTGGAAACCTTGGCCTTGCTACGATAGATGGGCAACTTTATCTTTCTGGCATTTCGCGACTTTTTACGCAACCAGAGTTTATGGATACGCGTCGGGTGCAATCAGTGGCAAAACTGCTTGATAATTTGGAACCGTGGCTAAGAGAGGCGGCACCAGGCGAACCGCTAAATATCTTTATCGGGCAAGAAAACCCAATTGGCAAAAATTCGGAAGTATCGCTGATAATTTCAAAATTCCGTTCGCCATTTTCGGATCGGAGTTATATTGGAGTACTAGGGCCGACGCGACAAAATTATTCGCGCGTAATGGCGCTAGTGAGGTATGCTGGTAATATGTTGGAGGAAATTTTATGAAAACAGGGGTAAAAAACGATCAGAGCGCGGTGAAAATTGCCGAACTGACCAACGATTTACAGCGAACGCGAGCGGATTTTGAGAATTTTCGCAAGCAAGTAGAAATGCAAAAAGAAAACGAAAAAAATGCAGTAAAACTAGCGACGGTTTATAAGGTTTTGCCGCTACTTGATGACATTGACAGGGCGGTGGGAACTTATAAAGAGCTAGAGCCTTTGAAAAAATCGCTAGAGAAGACTTTGAAAGAATTAGGGCTTAGCAAGATTCCGGCCGATGAAACAGTGGAATTTAATCCAGATTTGCATGAGGCAGTGATGGCTGAAGGTGACGGTGAAAAAGAGGTGATAGCAGAGATTTTGCGTCCGGGGTATTATTATGGAGAAGAAGTGCTCCGCCCGGCGATGGTGAAGGTAAAGAGGGTTTAGCGGTACGCTTTACTTTTTTACAGATAAGTGGTAAAATTATAAGAATAATTAAAGGATATACATAAATGGCTGAATATAAGTTGGCGCTTGAAAAGCGTGAATTAACTGGAAAAAAATTGAAAAGTTTAAGGGAGAAAGGGCTAATCCCATCTGTAGTTTATGGTGGTAAAGAGCCAGTACTGGCTGCCTCTGAATACGTAGCTACCGAAAAGGTACTTGAGGGCGCAGGCTATCACTCCCCAATCGACCTAGACATCGCTGGTAAAAAATCGCTTGCCATCGTAAAAGATGTAGCGATTGACCCAGTTTCTCGTAAAATTATGAATATTGAGTTCCAAGCAATTAAGGCAAACGAAGTTGTAGAGGCTACTACCCCTATTGTGATTGTAAATTTTGAAGCATCTGATGCTTCTAAACTTTATCATTTTGCGATGACTCAAGCGATTGAGGAAATTGACGTAAAGGCAAAGCCTGCTGATCTTCCAAAAGAGCTTGAGATTGATGCCTCTAAACTTGCCAATGTTGATGATAAAATTGTGATTTCTGACCTCGTACTTCCAGAAGGTGTAGTGCTTGCGGATAAAGAAATTGACCCAGAGCAAGTAATTGCATCTTTGTATGACCCAGCGGCAGAGGCAGCTGCTCGTGAAGCGGAAGCCGAAGAAGAGGCAGTAGATGCAGCAGACGTACCAGCAGATAATGGCACCAAACCAGAAGAAGCCGAAGCTGAAGAAAAAGCTGAGTAATCTGGCCTTACGGAAATCCCCTCGCAACAGAGGGGATTTTTTGGTGTAATTGACATTTTTGGTGTTTTATGCTATTTTAAAGGTAAGTTATTGGTGGGTGTAAATTACAATTTGGGTTTTGTACGGGGAGGGACGGATATGAAAAATTTAATATTTGAAGAAATAGCAGAACTTAAGGAAGAAAGAAGGATTGCAGCGCAGAACCGGGATGAATATCTTGGAAAATTTAAAGTTGCCGCGAAAGAATCTGATAAGGCATTTGAAAAAATGGCGTTTTGCCGGGACCAAATGATAAAAGCTCGCCGCGAAAGATACAGGGTTCGTGGCGAAGTAGGAGTTGAGGATGGCGATTATTTGATAGCCGATGCGGTATACCAAGTTTCTCTTGAAAGTTATAAAAGAGAAGACGAGGATTTTCGCCAAAAATTTCAGAAAAAAATGAGCTTGGCGAGTTGTATCATTATTATAAAGATATGGTGCAAGATTTGTCTAGGAAAATTAGAGCAAGATATAAAAAATTATCAGAAAAGAGTAAAGAACCCACCACAGAGACCGGCGAATAATCGCCGGTTTTTTCATGCTATTTTAGGGCATCAGTGTTGGCAACAAGGCGAGCTTTGAAGGCGGCGCGGGCGTTATCGGCATTGGCATTGTCGCCCTGCCAGGTAAAGAGGGCTGGGTCTTGGAGTGCGCGGGCAAACGAGAAAGTGACTGGCCAAGGGAATGGACCGTTTTTGATGACGGCGGCGAGATTGTCGGTAGCTTGCTCGACGGTTTGGCCGCCAGAGAGGAAAACAACACCAGCAAGGTCGGCGGGAACGTAATTTTTGAGAACTTCGGCGGTTTTTGCTCCGACCTCATCTGGGGTAGACTGGACTTCGTATTTTTTGCCGGCAAGAACCATATTGACCTTTAAAATACAGGCTTTTAGATTGACCTGCCAGTTGGCGAGTTCAAGGAAGAGAGCGCGTAAGATTTTGCCGGTAACAGAGGCGGATTGCTCGATAGTGTAGTAGCCGTCGTAGACTACTTCTGGCTCAACAATTGGGACTAGACCGGCGGATTGACATTTTTTGGCATATTCGGCGAGGATGCGACAATTTTCGGTAATACATTCGTCGGATGGGGTGGAATCGGTGATATTAAAAGCGGCGCGCCATTTGGCAAAACGAAGGCCCATGGCGTAATACTCTTTGAGGCGAGAATCGAGGCCATCTAGGCCTTTGGTGTATTTTTCTTCGGTGCCTTGCCAAGATTCTAGGCCTTGGTCTACTTTGATACCAGGGACAATACGACGGGAAATCAGATAATCGACGATTTTTTCGCCACTATCCATAGAGTCGCGAGCGGTTTCGTCAAAGAGGATGATTCCATTGACATAACGCTCTAAATCTGTTGTAGTAAAGAAAAGATTGCGGTAATCGTGGCGATTTTCAAAGGTGTCTGGGATATTGAGCTGTGCGAACTTTTTCTCGATAGAGCCACCAGATTCGTCGGCAGCCAAAATACCCTTATAAGGTAAAACTAGATTAGCGGCGATGAGTTCGAGGTTTTCTTCTGGGTCGAAACTTTCGCCGATGGTTTCGAGCTCGGACAAGGACAAAACAGAGTTTAAGGTGGAATTTTCGACGTTGACGCGGGCGAAACGAAGACTCTCTTCTACGGATTTACCAAGGGCAAAACTACCAAGAATGGTGGCCGCCATAATAGAATAAGCGGAGAGGTGGGTAAGAGTATCTATGCGGTCGATAGTGATTTTTTCGTGAGAACCCATGTATTTGAGGCTGTTTTCGGTGATAAAAACGACTTTTTCGGGTGCAAAATCAGGCAAATCGGTATCGATGAGATTTTCGGCAAAAACAAGATTGGCGCGCTCAGCGAAGTGAAGAAGGGCCGGATTTTCGTTGTTTTTTAGATAAATGACTAATTTGGTATCTGGGGAAGTGTCTAGAAAAGTAGAAATTTCAGAGATGGTAGCCTCATTAAGGTTGGCGGAGCGGTCTATAAAGAGGTAGTCTACAGGGGTAGATGGGGCGACAAAACTGGTGTTTTTGAACTCACTAGGTACAAAATAGGTAACACCACCGTCGGCAGAGAGAATATAGCGATAGACAGAGGCGGGGGTGTTTTTGCTAGGGCCATTGTCATCAAAAGAAAAGTCGGAATCAGAGATGGTGCTAGAAATGCCCATTTTTTGCAAAACTTCCAGAGAAACGGCGGCACCGCCAAAATTGCTACTGCGGCTAAAAAAGTGGTGAGTAGAGGTGTCAAAACTGAGGTCAAGCCAACGAGTACCGTTATCTCCGGTTTCAAATTCTGCGTTTCTAGTGTCAAGATTTAGATAAACGTCTTTTAAGACGTTGCCCACGATCAAAATATTCATATTAGTATTATAGCATATAATAGGATTATTTCGCTTTCGCTTGCGCCAGGAACAAAAAAATGATTCCAGGCAATTCTTCACCGAAATTACCAGTTTCGGATTCAGAATTGTGAAATCATTTTTTAAGTCGGATGCCAAGCGGTCTTAG
>JAZNWC010000001.1:0-6651 GCA_045593145.1 Candidatus Nanosyncoccus sp. | reverse complement strand
AAATAGCTGCATCTACGCCATAGATATTGTCGTTTTTTTCGACGAAATAATCCCACCATTCGGTCTCGATTTTCCTTTTAAGGGCGACGCCAAGTGGGCCAAAGTCCCAAGTGCCGGCGAACCCGCCATAAATATCTGAGCCAGGGAATATAAATCCGCGGCGTTTGCATAAACTAACAATATCTTCCATGCTATAATTATATCATGAAAAAAGAGAAAAAGTCCGGAAGCATAAGGCGGACGCTGTACTATTTTTGGAAAACGTTGATGCAATACAAAGTGCGTACTTTTTTAATTCTGATTTTGGTGCCAACTTGGATTTTTATTTCCAATGTGATTGTGCCATATGGCACGTCGCAGATTGTGGGCAAAATCTCGGAAGGTGATTTTGAAATTGCAAATTACGTAGGGCTACTGGTTACAACTTTGGTGCCGTCTATTATTAGCAACCTTTTTGTGATTCGTGCGATAGACTGGCTAGATTGGTCGCTGGATGCACTTGGTGGTGAGTATTTGTCTAAGCTTGCGTTCGATGCGGTTATTAGACAATCTATGACCTTTCATAATAATAGATTTTCTGGTTCGCTGACTTCTGCAGCGAATAAATTGCCGAATGCTTACATCGGTTTTAAGTCGAATTTTGTTTGGGACGTTTTTCCGCTGATTCTTACTGTGATTTATTCGATTGGTGTGTCGGCATTTATTTGTTTGCCGTTTGCGGGAATTTTGCTGGCTTATGTAATTATATATATGACGGTAGCGATAACCACTTATTACAAGACGAGATATGTAGATGAAAATTTAGCTGACGCCGAAAATAAACAAACTGGGCAGCTGGCGGATTCTATCACAAATGTGGTTTCGGTAAAATCTTACGCGCGTGAAAGTTTTGAAAAGAAACGATTTGGTAATGCTACTATGCGGACTAAGAACGCGACTTTTTCGGTAGCAAAGGTGTCGCTTTGGCGTAATTTTTCGATGAACCTGGTGAACTCCATTACTTTTGCTGGGCTGATTGTGATGATTGTGATGGGGCACAACTGGTTTGGGCTGGGCGTGGCGAGTTTGGTGCTTCTTTATTCACTTTCTAATTCTTTGCTTTCTAATGTGTGGACGATTAATCATATCCTACGTAGCATCAATAAGTCGCTTGGCGACGCGAAGGAAATGGTAAAAATTCTCGATATGCCATTTATCATTGATGATAAAACTGATAAGCCCCTAAAGATTAGTAACGCGGCGATTGAATTTGATAATATTACTTTTCAACACGAAAAAAGTAGAGATAAATTGTTTA
This sequence comes from Candidatus Nanosyncoccus sp., assembly GCA_045593145.1. GTDB lineage: Bacteria > Patescibacteriota > Saccharimonadia > Saccharimonadales > Saccharimonadaceae > Nanosyncoccus. The sequence goes on along the minus strand of JAZNWC010000001.1, from coordinate 5,354 downwards.
AGAATTTTAGCCTTGAGGTGTCGGCGGGGAAGAGAATTGGGTTGGTGGGCGTGTCTGGGTCTGGTAAATCTACTCTTACTAAATTACTTCTTAGATTTGACGATGTGAAAGACGGTGCGATTAGGATTGATGGGCAGGATGTGCGCGATGTAACGCAAGCGAGCCTAAGAAATGCGATTGCATATGTGCCACAAGAATCGTCACTTTTCCATCGTTCGATTTTTGAGAATATTGCGTATGGCCGACCGGACGCTACTGATGAAGAAGTATATGAAGCGGCAAGGCTTGCAAATGCGGATGAGTTTATCGCTAATTTGCCAGATGGATATGATACATTGGTGGGTGAGCGTGGTGTGAAATTATCTGGTGGGCAAAGACAGAGGATTGCGATAGCTCGTGCGATATTAAAAGACGCACCAATTTTGGTGCTAGATGAAGCGACATCGGCGCTAGATTCGGAGTCGGAGGCGTTAATACAAGAAGCCCTTGCGAATTTGATGGAAGGAAGAACTTCTATCGTGGTGGCACATCGTTTATCTACGATTGCTGGGCTAGACAAAATCGTGGTACTAAATGATGGAAAAATCGTGGAGATGGGGACTCACAAAGAATTGCTTGCAAAAAATGGGGAATATGCAAAACTTTGGAATCGTCAAAGTGGCGCATTTTTAGATGAAGAATAAAGACTTTTTACCTTTTCTGGAAGGTAGGACTGATCGAGGTGAAAGCCGGCTTCCCATTTTTGGCCTTTGCCGTAGCCTATGTCTTTCATGAGTTTGGTAGGTGCATTGCGGAGGTAAATTGGTACCGGCTCGTTTGGGGTTTTGCTGGCGATATCTAGGGCATTATACCAAGCATCAGCAGTGGCACGAGATTTTTTGGATTTGGCGAGAGCTACGCAGGTGTGGGCGAGAATTAGTCCGGATTCTGGCATACCGACGCGCTCTACCGCCTGGAAACAGGCGGTGGCGAGGGACAGAGCACCGTTGCCGGCTAGGCCAATGTCTTCGGATGCAAAGATGACCATACGGCGAGCGATGAATTTGGGGTCCTCGCCAGCTTGCAACATGCGTGCAAGCCAGTAGAGCGCGGCATCTACGTCGCTGCCGCGCATTGATTTGATGAACGCTGAGATTGTGTCATAATGATTATCGCCCTTTTTGTCGTAGCCAGGCATTTTTTTGCCGGCGGCTTCTATGACAACGTTTTCATCAATTTTGTCGGCTAAAGAAAGAGCTAATTCCAAATCGCCAAGAGCAGAGCGCGCGTCGCCGCCAGACAATTCGGCTAGTAAATCTAAGGCTTTTTTGCTAACACGCTTGGTAGCTTTTTCTGCTTTGATGGCACGTTTTAATACTTCGGTGATTGCTGCTTTGTCTAGAGCCGAGATGACGACAACGCGGGAGCGGGAAAGGAGCGGAGAAATAACTTCAAAAGATGGGTTTTCGGTAGTGGCGCCGATTAAAGTAATTAAGCCACTTTCTACGTGTGGGAGAAAAGCATCTTGTTGGGCTTTGTTAAAGCGATGAATTTCATCCACAAACAAAACGGTGCGGATTTTTAAGTTCCAGTTGGTTTTGGCGCGAGCGATAACTTCTTCGATGTCTTTTTTGCCGGAAGTCACGGCAGAGATTTCGATAAAGTCGGCTTTAAACTCTTTGGCAAGAATGCGCGCGAGCGTGGTTTTGCCGGTGCCTGGTGGGCCCCAAAAGATTAAGTTGACAGGTTCGCCTTTTTTGACGATTTCGGTCAAAATTTTGCCATTGCCAATGATCTCGGACTGGCCGAGCACTTCGGAAAGTTTGGTTGGGCGCATCCGCTCCGCAAGTGGTACTCTATTCATATAATATATATTATAATAAAATTCTTTACATTTTTTAATTTTTTATGGTAAAATTAAGGCAATAATAACTAAAGGAGTTATATAAATGTTAGACTCTTCCTATTCGGATATATTAAAAAGTTTAACCAGTTCTTCTAGCAGCTTTGATGCAGCTACTAGCTGGAAAATCTGTACAATTGTTATTGCCGCACTTGGCACAATTGCACTTTTCGTCTTCTTCACCTATCTCAAAAAAGGTAAAGAAAAACGCAATTTCGTAGAAGACATCAAGAATTTCTGCCTCTTCAAGGCAAGTTTTGCGATTGATCTTGCAAAAATTGTTTTCTACTATATGTCAATTGCAAAAGTAATGGAAGCTCTTCAGACTCTCACGACTGGTGGCGATCCATGGGGCTTCTTTGAGCTTCTCTTCCAGCTAGTATTTATTCGTTTCGTTTACGAAACTGTACTTGTTGGTCTCCGCTTTGCTATCAGCAACACCAAAAAAGACTAAGCTTTAACAAAATCCCCCTCACGCGAGGGGGATTTTTTGTGAAATTAAATTAGTTGTTTGACGCGGCGAGCGACACCAGAATTGCCGTCTACTAAAATCGCATTTGGAAAAAACTTTTGAATTTTGTCTTTGATGAGGGAATAGTGAGTGCATCCGAGCACAACAACATCTGGCATTATAATATCGTTTAATAATTCATGAAGTTTGTCGTCAATTTTGGTGTTTTCGGTGGTATTTAGATAAGCTTCTACGACGTCCGCAAGGCCAGGACAAGGGAGTAGGGTGATTTGTTGTTCTGGTCTTTGATTTTCTTTGAGCAAAGATTTGGTGCGTTCGGCGGCGATGGTGCCGGGAGTGGCGAGTACTAAAATATTTTTGGCCATTGTAGCGGCGGCGAGCTTAATGGCTGGTTCGGTGCCGACAAATTTAATGGCTGGGTATTTGTCACGCAAAAAGTCGATGCATTTGGTAGTGGCGGTATTGCAGGCTATGATAATAATTTCGGCGCCCCAATTTTTGAGTTCTTCGGTGTTTTCGATAACGATTTGGCGAAGTTCTTCGTCTGATTTTTCACCGTAGGGACAGTTTTTGCTGTCGGCAATATAATAATACTCCTCATTTGGGAGAAGCTCTTTGACCGCGGCGAGGACAGACGTGCCGCCAATTCCAGAATCAAAGACGCCAATTTTCATATATTTATAGTATACTATAAATATGATAGGAGGTATATGCTAAAACCAGATGAAATTGCACGGGTGGCGGTAAATGTGGGCGAAAACAAGGCAAAAATGCCGATATGGAAAATGATTTTGCTCGGGATGTTTGCGGGTGCGTTTATTGCGCTGGCGGGCGTAGCGGCAACCTTTGGCAATGTTTATGGCGGTAAAATTGCGGGGGCGTGTATTTTTCCGGCGGGTCTTGCGATGGTAGTGGTGGCCGGTAGCGAACTTTTTACTGGCAATAATTTGATGGCGGCGGCGCTCTTAAATCGCAAAATTGGCTGGACTGGGCTACTTAAAAACTGGTTTTTTGTGTTTTTGGGAAATTTGATTGGTGCGGTGGCGGTAGCAGGAATCGTGGTGCTGTCTGGCGTGTTTGATAATATTTCTGATACGGTGGTGGCTACGGCAAGCGCAAAAGTAAATTTGGGTTTTTTTGAAGCGTTGCTTCGTGGGGTGCTTTGTAATTTTTTGGTGTGTATAGCGGTGTGGATGGCGTTTGGCGCCGAAACGGTGAGTGGCAAAATCATCGCAGTGTTTTTCCCGATTATGGCGTTTGTACTTTGTGGGTTTGAACACTCGGTAGCGAATATGTTTTATGTGCCGGCGGGGATTTTTGAAACTATAATAAATGGCAATGCAGTGGACGGGCTAGATGTAGGTGGATTTTTGCTAAACAATTTGTTGCCGGTAACAATTGGAAATATCATCGGCGGAGCGTTGCTGGTGGGTGGTGGATATTATCTAGCGTTTCTCAGGAATAAAAAATAAACCCTTTCGGGTTTTTGTAATGGTGGGGCAAAATTCGCCAGGCTTTAACAGATTATAAAGATGATACTTACGAAAAACTAAAAGCTTCTAGTCGCTTTTTTTCGCTTCTATGTTCTTTATATGTTTTCTTTGTCTTTCTATAAATTTCTTTTTATCGGACAGCAATTCTCGGATGTCTGTTAAAAATTTTTCGTATTGTTCATCCTTAAAGAAAAACTTGGCATATCCATTCTCGCCGAACTTAAGTTTAAGATGTTCATACGCTCGGTTGAATAATTCATTATCGCTATATTCTGGGTGTAGTTTCTTGCCATAATAATAGCTTCTTTCGAGGCAAGATTCTACGCTGTTATTTCTATCTGCCGTTGATACGATTTTTCCGTAAATGCTGCGTGGCTCGTGGTCGGAAGATGCTCGATGGTCTTCGATAGCTTCCTTTATTGTTTTCAGTTCATCTTTAGAAAAGAAAGCGTTCAATTCCTTGTCCTTTTGCATAATTTCCGCCGATACTATTTCATGCTTCTTTGGATCAACATGGTGCCCAATATCGTGATATGCAGCAACAATATATACAATATCATAATTAATGTCTGGAATAGTTTGGGCGAACTTAAAACTCCTATCGATAACATATTTTATATGACCCAAACTATGCGCTAACTCATTTTTTTTATATTCTGGAAAAACTACGGTTTCTATATGCTTTCTTAATTCTCTATTTACCTTGAGTAAATTAAAGTCCGCTACAATTTGTTTGAATGGTTCAATTAGGTCATCTGGAGAATCATAAAAGATTACTTTTGTCGCAAGATTTGATATTGTGGTTGATATATCGCTACCAGTTTTAGCGATTATAAAAATTGGCTTACCAATAGCATAACAGTACCCAGCATTAATACCGAGTCCAACACCTTTTTCACTAAATTCAATTATATTACAATCACATTGTCGCATGGCCGGGAAAGCATAATCTGTCATTAAAGTCTTGCCTTTTGGAATTTTTGCTTTGCCCCATTTTTCAACATCTCTAGCCACAAGAGTAATAGTTATACCGGCTTTATTTAGAGCTTTTTCAATGGATTCGACTTTGGCTTTATCCTCATCTCCATCATGGAACTTTAATGCAAAAAATGAATGAAGCGTGCCTGGCTTTCTGTTTTTGGGAATTATTGCCGGTTTTGCTATTTCAACCATATTTTTATTATATCATTATACCAATAAGGGTAATTAAATATTATTTTATAACCTGAATGGTGGGCGATACAGGAGGGAGGAATCCCACGCTTCGCGTGGGATGCGAACCTTGGCTCGACTTTGTATCACCCACCAAAAAAATCCCTTCGGGATTTCTGGTGGGCGATACAGGAGTCGAACCTGTGACCTCGTCTACGTCAAAGACGCACTCTAGCCAACTGAGCTAACCGCCCATATCGTCTTGGTGAGGACGCTCGCACTAATGTGCTCGCTAGCTCACCAAATTTCTACGAAATTTGGTGAGTCGGGAGGGGCTCGAACCCTCGACACCGGG